>NZ_CP107939.1:7215446-7517377 GCF_036046055.1 Nocardia sp. NBC_00403 | reverse complement strand
TCACGTCGGGGCGCAGCTCGGCGATCTTGGCGAGATCTGGCTGCGCGGCGGTGCCGACGCTGGGAATCTTGTTGACGCCGTAGCCGAGATAGGCCGGGTGCGGGGTCGGTCCGTCATCCGTGGTCGCACCGACGACGCGCTCCCACAGACCGAGTGCGCAGGTCGCGTCCAGGGCCGAGGTGGTGAGCACCACTATGCGTTGCGGGTCCGCGGGCACCTCGGAGATGCCCGCGGCATGGGTGACGGTGCGGGTACCGCTCGCCGTATCCGGCGCGCTCGGCAGTGGACAGGCCATGGTGGTGTCGCGCTCCAGCCCCACCACACCCGCGCCCGCAATGTTCGTCGTGGTGCGCACGATCGAGGCGGCATCGTCGGTTTGGCTGCTACAACCTGCCACGAGGACGGCTGTGCACAGCGCGGCGACGGCCGCACTTCGGCGACCGAGTGTGCCGTATCGGGTCGAGTCCATGTGGTTTCGGGTGCGAACAAGGGCGCTCACCGGCATGCGGGTGAGGGTACATGCGTCGGCGTCGGTGCGGTGCGAAGGCCACCACGCGACGCGGCCGCAGGAAACCGCGGCACGGATTCCTACGGCCGGGGGCCGAGTGTCTCGCGCTCAGGCCGTTTCGCCGCCGATGCTGAATCGAGCGCCGGTCGGATCGGCGACCCCGACCATGCGTTCATAGGGCGAGTCCAGGTCGACCCAGGTCGGGTCGCCGGGCTTGGTGGTCGCGTTGTCTGTCATGAGTGATCTCCTGGCCAGCGGGTAGGAACACCTGTCACTGATGCAGACGTGCGCCGCATCCGTAATTCATCGGCGCGGCAGTGCGGGTAGAGCGAGATTCCGGCGCAGGGCAGCGCGTGGGCGGATCAACGAAATACGACAGAGAGTAGGACCCGTGCGGACGGCTGCGGCAGCACCGTTTACGATTCCATGAGCGCAAGCGAACCGTCGTCTGTCTCGGTACCGAGATCGGCGCATGAAGCGGAGCCTGCGGAGCGACCTAAAGGCACCTTTCAGGAGGATCAGTGACTGCCGTAGAGCCAAAGCCAGTCCCTCAGTTGGAAGCGACTCGGCCGTATCCGGCTCGGACCGGGCCGAAGGGCTCGTTCCTCTACAAGATGGTCACCACCACTGACCCCAAGGTCCTCGGCACCATGTACTTGGTGACGGCGATGAGCTTCTTCCTTGTCGGCGGTCTGATGGCGCTGATGATGCGCGCCGAGCTGGCGCGTCCCGGCCTGCAGTTCCTCTCGCCGGAGCAGTTCAACCAGCTGTTCACCATGCACGGCACCATCATGCTGCTGTTCTATGCGACCGCGATCGTGTTCGGCTTCGCCAACATCGTGCTGCCGCTGCAGATCGGTGCACCCGACGTCGCCTTCCCGCGGCTGAACGCGTTCAGCTACTGGCTGTACCTGTTCGGCGGCACCATGGCGACCGCGGGCTTCATCACCCCGGGTGGCGCCGCGGACTTCGGCTGGACCGCCTACACCCCGCTGACCGATATTCTGCATTCGCCGGGTGTCGGCGCCGACCTGTGGATCCTCGGCCTCGCGGTGTCGGGCCTCGGTACCATCCTCGGTGGCGTCAACATGCTGACCACCGTCGTCTGCCTGCGTGCCCCCGGTATGACCATGTTCCGGATGCCGATCTTCACCTGGAACATCGCCGTCACCAGCGTGCTCGTCCTGCTCGCCTTCCCCCTGCTGACCGCAGCGCTGTTCGGCCTCGCCTACGACCGGCATCTCGGCGGGCACATCTACGACCCCGCCACCGGCGGCATCCTGCTCTACCAGCACCTGTTCTGGTTCTTCGGCCATCCCGAGGTGTACATCATCGCGCTGCCGTTCTTCGGCATCGTGTCGGAAATCTTCCCGGTGTTCTCACGTAAGCCGATCTTCGGTTACACCACGCTGGTCTACGCGACGCTGGGCATCGCCGCGCTGTCGATTGCGGTGTGGGCCCACCACATGTACGCGACCGGCGCCGTGCTGCTGCCGTACTTCTCGTTCATGACCTTCCTGATCGCGGTTCCGACCGGGGTGAAGTTCTTCAACTGGATCGGCACCATGTGGCGCGGTCAGCTGACCTTCGAGTCACCGATGCTGTGGTCGATCGGCTTCCTGGTGACCTTCCTCTTCGGTGGTCTCTCGGGTGTCATCCTGGCCAGCCCGCCGCTGGACTTCCACGTCACCGACTCGTACTTCGTGGTCGCGCACTTCCACTACGTGCTCTTCGGCACCATCGTTTTCGCGACCTTCGCGGGCATCTACTTCTGGTTCCCCAAGATCACCGGTCGCATGATGGACGAGCGTCTCGGCAAGTGGCATTTCTGGACCACCTTCGTCGGCTTCCACACCACGTTCCTGGTGCAGCACTGGCTGGGCGCCGAGGGCATGCCACGTCGCTATGCCGACTACCTGCCCAGCGACGGCTTCACCACACTGAACACGATCTCGACCATCGGTGCGTTCATCCTCGGCGCTTCGATGCTCCCGTTCGTCTGGAACGTCTTCAAGAGCTTCCGCTACGGCGAAGTGGTCACGGTGGACGATCCGTGGGGCTATGGCAATTCGCTGGAGTGGGCGACGACCTGCCCGCCGCCGCGGCACAACTTCTACGAGCTGCCGCGTATCCGGTCGGAGCGTCCCGCGTTCGAATTGCACTACCCACACATGGTCGAGCGAATGCGCGCCGAAGCCCACGTGGGCTGGGGCTCGGGCAAGCATGCCACCGAGGTGCACGAAGGCGCCCTCGCCAAGAACTAGCCGCTGTATCGGCATAGGAACAACGAAGTAGCATTCTCGAGTGTGCACCTGCTGGTGACCAGCGGGTGCACACTCGTTTGTGGAGCGCATCCCGCTTCGGCGGCGATGCATACGGCAAGCGACAATGCGGTCGGCGCAGCGACAACGAGGTCGAGCACAGCGACGGCAAACACTCGAACTTGGAGCACATCAGTTGGCCGACACCACAGTTCTCGTCACCGTCACCGGGCCGGACCGGCCCGGTGTGACCTCCGTGCTGCTCGCGGCGATGTCGCGGCGCCAGGTCAGCCTGCTGGACGTGGAGCAGGTGGTGATCCGTGGCCGGCTGACGCTCGGGGTACTGGTCACCTGCCCGAATGACCCCGAGGCATTGCAGGACGAGCTCGAAGAGGCGATGAACACCGTCGGCATGCATGTCGATGTGGAGGTCGACGCCGAGATCGGCAGACAGCCGATGTCCACGCACGCGGTGGTGATTCTCGGTAGCCCGGTCACCGCGCGCGCGTTCAGCTCGGTGTCGCGCCAGCTCGCGACGCTCGGCGCCAATATCGACACCATCCGTGGCATTGCCGACTACCCGGTGACCGGCATGGAGCTGCTCGTCACCGCGACCGACACCGATGCCGACGCCGACGCACGGCTGCGCACCGCGCTGGCCGAGGTCGCCGTCGCCGAACAGGTCGACGTCGCGGTGGAGCGCGCGGGCCTTGCGCGTCGCGCCAAGCGGCTCATTGTGTTCGACGTCGACTCGACCCTCATCCAGGGCGAGGTCATCGAGATGCTCGCCGCGCACGCGGGGGTCGAGGAAGAAGTCCGCAAGGTCACCGAGGCCGCCATGCGCGGTGAGATCGACTTCGGCGAATCGCTGCGGCAGCGGGTGGCGACGTTGGAGGGGCTGGATGCCTCGGTGATCGATGAGGTCGCTGACCGGATCGAGCTGACGCCGGGCGCGCGCACCACCATCAGGACGCTGCGCAGGATCGGTTTCCGCTGCGGCGTGGTGTCGGGTGGCTTCCGCCAGGTGATCGAACCACTCGCCCACGAGCTGGAATTGGACTTCGTGCAGGCCAACACCTTGGAGATCAAGGACGGCAAGCTGACCGGCCGGGTCGTCGGCGAGATCGTCGATCGGGCGTTCAAGGCGACGGCACTGCGCAAGTTCGCCGCGGAGGCCGGAGTGCCGATGGAGCAGACGGTGGCGGTCGGCGATGGCGCCAACGACATCGACATGCTCAATGCGGCGGGCCTCGGCGTCGCCTTCAACGCCAAGCCCGCGCTGCGTGAGGTTGCCGACGCGGCGCTCTCGCATCCCTACCTGGACGCGGTGCTGTTCATCCTCGGCGTCACCCGCGACGAGGTGGAAGCTGCCGATGCTCGCGACGGCGGTGTGCGCCGGGTGCCCCTCGTCGGTAGGTGAGCGCTGTCGTCGGTGCCTCGACCGAGACTCCGACGACTCGCTGGATCGACGACTCGCTGGATTATGTCCAGCTCTCGCCCGTGCCTGTACGCGTGCGGGTATCAGTGGCCGTGGGCAAGTAGCTCATGTCGGTAGGCTCGCAGAAGTTGATCATTCGTCGATCGGAGGCTGCGGTGCGAAAGTTCCTGCTGGTGCTCGTTCTCGGCTCGACACTTGTCGCGTGCGGCACGAACGACTCCGACTCGGAGACGAAGGGCACCTCCTCGACTCGGCCGACCTCGCACACGGCGCATGACGCACTCGCGGTGACCGATTCGAACAACGGCCAGGAGCGGACGCTGCGGATCGGCCAGCAGCTCGTCGTGTCGCTGCCCGCGAATCCGTCCACCGGCTACACGTGGGGGCTGGGGGAGCTCGAGCAGCAAGTGCTACGACAGGACGGCGAGCCCGACTACCGCCCCGATCCGAATGTTCCGGTGGCACCGGGGTCCGGCGGTACCGCGGTGTGGACCTTCGTCGGAAACAGCGCGGGGGTGGCGCAGCTGACGCTCGACTACACGCGACCGTGGGAGCAGGGCATCGACCCGGCGCAGAAGTTCTCGTTGACGATCAAGGTGGAGTGATGACGGGTTTGCCGGAATGCGGTGCCGATGTCCGGGACGGCAGCGAAACAGACACTGGTGCGGCAGGATTCCATTTCCGGCATGCGGAGCTCGCACAGGGCTACGGTGGCGCGGGCGATCCGGACGATCCGGCCATGGTGCAGGCAATGCAGATGGTGTTGCACATTCCGAAGACCGATCCGCCGCGCCGCAGCGCGCTACTCGAGGCGGCCGCCGCCGCGAGCGTGGCATTGTGCCTGGACGAGCGGGTCGGTCCTGGTGGCGAATGGGAGCAGCCCTACCTCGGGTGGAAGCGATCGCGGATCCGCAAGGTGGCCCGCCGTGCCCGCGGCGCGCAGTGGCTGGCCGCAGACGAGGTGCCCGGGGTAACTGTCGATGTCGACGGCGCTCAGGCGCGAGCGCTGGTGCCGGGACCGGTGGGTGCGGTGGATCCACGGATCAAGCGCCTGCAGATCGGCGGCACCGATCTCGAACACGACGATCCTGGTCCCGCCGATCCCGGACTACCGACGCTGTGGGTGAATTCGGAGCTCGGTATGACTCTGGGTAAGGCCGCCGCGCAGGTCGGGCATGCCAGCATGCTGCTAGCGGGCGCGTTGCCCGAGGCGCAGGCCTATCGATGGTCGCAATGCGGATTCCGGTGCGCGGTAAGGGAAGCCGACAAGGATCGGTGGGGGGCGCTGGTCGACCAGATGCGACTCGGCACCGCGGTCGCGGTACGCGATGCCGGATTCACCGAGGTCGCACCGGGTTCTATGACGATTATCGCGGTACCGGGATTGAAATGAACTGTCCGGGGGCCTGGACGGTACAGCCATCCGAAAGTATTGACGTCGTCCGCAGCCGGGACGACAGTGGGATGTCCCGGTGCCCAGGCGAGCGCCGGGACCTGGTTTGCTCGCTGCTTGCTTTGATGCGGGGCGAAACCGATTTCGGGGCACTACCGATCCCGTTTTTCGGCACAATGGGGTTCGCATCACGCATATCTGGGTATTGAGACGGAACAGGACCGCCCGCACGTAACTCGCCGGAGGACCGCATGATGACAACGCTGTTGGTGATTCTCGCCGTCTGGGTAGTCTGCTCGATTCCGCTAGCACTGATCTTCGCGCGGCTGTTCCGCTCGACGAAGTCCACTCCGTTCGATCCGTCGAAGGCTGCCGCCCGGTCGGTGGACGAACTCTCGACCGTGCGTCGTCGCAAGATCGCCAGGTCGGCGAATACGGCATGGGTCGGTCGTACGAGCGCAGCACATTTGGTCCAAGATGGAGCCCGTGCCGCAACCGGATCCCGATCTGCTCATTGATTTCACCGACGTGACCATCCGACGCTCGGGTCACACCCTCGTCGGTCCGGTCACCTGGCAGGTCGAGCTAGACGAACGCTGGGTCGTACTCGGCCCCAACGGCGCCGGCAAGACCTCCCTACTGCGGATGGCCGCCGCCGAAGTACATCCGACCTCGGGGATTGCCCACTTACTCGGTGAAGTGATCGGTAAGACCAACGTCAGCGAACTACGCCCGCGGATCGGCCTGTCCTCGGCCGCGGTGGCCAGCCGCATTCCGCGCGACGAAAAGGTCAGCGACCTCGTGGTGTCCGCGGGCTACGCCGTGCTGGGTCGTTGGCGAGAGCGCTACGACGACCTGGACATCGACCGCGCCATCGACATGCTGGAAAGCCTCGGCGCCGAACACCTTTCCGATCGCACCTACGGCACCCTTTCCGAAGGTGAACGTAAGCGGGTCCTCATCGCCCGCGCGTTGATGACCGACCCGGAGCTGCTGCTACTGGACGAGCCCGCTGCCGGACTCGATCTCGGTGGTCGCGAGGAACTGGTGGAACGCCTCGGCGACTTGGCCGCGGACCCGGACGCACCCGCCATCGTGCTGGTCACCCACCATGTCGAGGAGATCCCGCCCGGCTTCACCCACGGCTTGCTGCTCAACGAGGGTGCAGTGGTCGCGCAGGGCCTGCTACCAGAGGTGTTGACCGCCGACAATCTGAGTGCGGCCTTCAGCCAGTCCATCGCCCTCGACCGAGTCGACGGCCGCTACTTCGCCCGCCGCTCGCGCCGCTTGGGGCGGCACCGCTCGCGGCAGTAGATCGAGCGCTTCGCCGCATCTTCGGCCCGCCGATGTTCGCCGCGTGGGCTGTTGGTTGCCCACGGACTCTGCGGCGTCGAGCCCGAACTGCTCGGCGCGAACGGCATTCGACCTGCCTGGGAACGTGTCCTTCGACTCGTGACCGGTGCCGGGTGCGAGCTGCGATCGCCGCACATGGTCGGCGGTGCGGAGCTGCGCTCGATGAGCTGGCCCGGATGGGCAAGCGACCCAGCACCAAGCAGGCGCTAGGGTGCAAGGGTGAGTGAGACAAACGCGCAGGCTGACTCTCAGCCGCAGGTGCCGTCGCCCAAAGACGCGTCGACGGTCATGGTGGTGCGAGACGGTGCCACGGGACCAGAGGTGTTCCTGCAGCGCCGGGTGGGCGCAATGGCGTTTGCCGCAGGGATGACGGTTTTCCCCGGCGGTGGCGTCGACCCCTCTGACGGGACCGCCGACATCGAGTGGGCCGGGCCCGAACCCGCGTGGTGGGCAGCGAAATTCGGTACCACAGAGGCGCGTGCCAAAGCGCTGGTGGCAGGCGCGGTGCGCGAGACGTTCGAAGAATGCGGAGTGCTGCTTGCGGGGCCGACCGCTGACACCGTCGTCTCGGACACGGCAGGCTACCGCGATGCCAGAGGGCGGCTGGAACGCCGTGACGTGTCGCTCGCCGCCTTCCTCGCCGAGGAAAAACTCGTGCTGCGCGCGGATCTGCTGCGGCCGTGGGCGAATTGGATCACCCCGGTAATCGAGCCACGCCGCTACGACACCAGGTTCTTCGTTGCTGTGCTGCCCGAGGGGCAATTGGCCGATGGAGCTACCTCCGAGGCCGAGGAGGTGCAGTGGCGTACGCCTGCCGAAACGCTGGATCGCTGGCGGTCGGGCACCGACATTCTGCTGCCACCCACCTGGGCGCAGCTCGTCGCACTGAGCGAGTTCGCTTCCACCGCGGACATTCTCGCCGCCGATGTGGTCATCGACCCGATCATGCCGGTGCTGTCGGCAGTCGAAGGACGTCAGGTGCTGAGCTTCCCCGACAATCAACGCTACTTCGCCGACCTCCCGGATCAGAGTCGACTCGAGGGATCCGTGCGCAAGTGAGGAAACCGACGGCTACCCGGTAGCGTGGCGTTCCATGGCCGAATTCGTGACCCTGGATCTGCCCGAGGGTGATGCCGCGCGTGGCGTGGCCGTGCTCCGGATCGCCCGCCCGCCGATGAACCAGTTCACCGTGCAGCTGGTGCGGGAAGTGGCCGCGGCAGCCGAAACGGTCGCCGCGGACACCCGTGTTGCGGCGCTGGTTGTCTACGGCGACGAGCGGGTGTTCTCGGCGGGCGACGACCTCGCCGAACTGTCCGGGCTCGACCCCGATCAGGCCGCCGCCATGGCAGCCGATCTGCAGACCGCTCTCGGTTGCCTCGCCAAGATCGGGCAACCCACGGTCGCCGCGATCAGCGGCTACGGCCTCGGCAGTGGGCTGGAACTGGCGCTCGGCGCCGACCGGCGCATCATCGGCGACAACGTCAAGCTCGGGTTGCCGCAGATCCAGGCCGGTTTGATTCCCCTTGCGGGCATCCGCAGGCTGTCACTGTTGATCGGCCCCGGCCCCGCGAAGGACCTCGTCTACACCGGCCGTTTCGTCGAAGCCGAAGAGGCCCTCGCGCTCGGTCTCGTCGACGAGGTGGTCGCCCCCGATGACGTGTATACCGCCGCGCTGCGCTGGGCCGAGCAATTCATCGGCGGCCCGGCTCGTGCGCTGGCGGCCGCCAAGGCGGTCTTCGAGGCGGGTCCGCACGGCCTCGACCGCGCGCGGACGGAGTGGGCCGATCTGTTCACCACCGAGGACCGGGAAATTGGAACGCGTTCCTACCTGGCTGATGGGCCGGGATCCGCGGCGTTCGTCGGCCGCTAGCCCGGCGGATCCCCAGCTCCCTCAGCGCGACAGCCGGTGGTGATTGCACGCAGGTAGCTCGCCGAGCGCCCCCGAAACCGGACCGGGTTCTCGACCGTGGACCCGCACTGCGAATTAGGCGGCACTCACTACTCCGCTGACGACCGGCACCGGCGGGTTAGCTAGGCTTGCCGACCATGACGGTACGTTCCGACGACCCCGCGCCGAACCCGCATGCCACCGAGGCCGAGGTCGAAGCAGCACTCAAGGATACAAAGCTCGCCCAGGTCCTGTACCACGACTGGGAAGCCGAGACCTATGACGACAAATGGTCGATTTCCTATGACGAGCGCTGTATCGAATACGCCCGCGGTCGATTCGACGCGGCCGTGGGTCCCGCCCCGCTGCCCTACGAGCGGGCGCTGGAACTCGGCTGCGGGACCGGCTTCTTCCTGCTGAACCTGATGCAGGGTGGCATCGCGAAGTCCGGTTCGGTCACCGACCTTTCGCCGGGCATGGTGAAGGTCGCGCTGCGCAATGCGCAGAACCTCGGGCTCGATGTCGACGGGCGCGTTGCCGACGCCGAGACCATCCCGTACGACGACGACACCTTCGACCTGGTCTGCGGGCACGCGGTGCTGCACCACATCCCCGATGTGGAGTTGGCGCTGAAGGAATGCCTGCGGGTGCTCAAGCCGGGCGGGCGTTTCGTCTTCGCGGGCGAGCCGACCACGGCGGGCAACTTCTACGCACGCTGGCTGGGCCGGATCACCTGGAAGGCCACCACCACCGTCACCAAGCTGCCCGCACTGGCGGGCTGGCGGCGGCCGCAGACGGAGCTGGACGAGTCGTCGCGTGCCGCGGCGCTGGAAGCGGTCGTCGATCTGCACACCTTCGACCCGCGCGAGCTGGAGGCCATGGCGTCCTCGGCGGGCGCGGTCGAGGTGAAGGCGACCACCGAGGAATTCGCCGCCGCACTGTGGGGCTGGCCGGTGCGCACCTTCGAGGCCGCGGTGCCCGAGGAGAAGCTCACCATGGGCTACCGCCTGGCGATGTACAAGGCGTGGCTGGGGCTGAGCTGGGTGGACGAGAACGTCATGCGCCGCGTGGTGCCGCGCCAGTTCTTCTACAACGCGATGATCACCGGCGTGAAGCCCGGCGCTTCCGCGAAGTAGTGGGGTACAGCTTCGGCACCGAGGATGTCACCTTCCTCGGCAGTGCGGCGGGTATCGCCGCGCTGGCCGAGGTGGACGGGCTGGAGCTGACCACCACGACGCACCTGCGCGATCTCGAGCGGGTGCGTCGTGCACACGGCGACCGCGCCGCCGCCCTTGTCGAGACCGTGCGGCTGCGCCGAAGAGCCGCAACGAAGCTCTCCGATGCCGGGGCCTGGCTGTTCACCGATGACGCGCTGCAGCAGGCCACCCCGACCTTGGTGGCCAGGCACCGCGCCGTGCGGCTGGCCGATCGGCCCGTGCACGACGTGACCTGCTCCATCGGAGCGGAACTCGCCGAGCTGGCTCATGCCTGCCCGTCAGTGATCGGCAGCGATCTGGACGATGTTCGACTCTCGATGGCCGCGCACAATCTGGCAGGCGCAGGCAATGTGGTGCTGGCCAAGGCGGATGCCCTGGTGTCGTGCAGTGTCGGCACGGTCGTCGTCGCCGACCCCGCCCGGCGGGCCGATGGTCGCCGCACCCACGATCCGGCCAAGCTGCAACCACCGCTGCCCGATCTGCTTGCCGCTTACCCAGGGCGCGATCTCGCCGTGAAGTGTGCGCCCGGACTGGATTTCGATCGACTCGACTGGTCGGGTGAGGTCGAAGTGGTGTCCTTGGACGGGGCCGTGCGTGAGGCCTGCCTGTGGTCGCCGGGGCTGGCCGCGACCGGCACCCGCCGGGCGACGGTGCTGAACTCCACTGGCGAATCCTGGACGCTTACCGACGCCGAGCCCGACGAGATTCCCGAACAGGATCCGGGGGAGTGGATCATCGACCCGGACGGCGCCGTCGTACGCGCCGGCCTGGTGCGCCACTACGCGGCGAAACACGGTCTATGGCAACTGGACCCGCGCATCGCCTATCTCACCGGCGACCAGGTGCCCGACGGGGTGCGTGGCTTCCGGATCATCGATCGGCTCGAATACCGGGAGAAGAGCCTGCGCACCGAACTGCGCAAGCGCGAATGCGGGCCGCTGGAGATTCTGGTGCGCGGTGTCGATGTCGATCCCGATCAGCTGCGCCGCCGGCTGAAACCGTCCGGCTCCCAGCCTTATACGTTGGTCATTACGCGAATCGGCCGTACCGCAGCCGTTTTCCTCTGCATCCCGCAAGCCCCCGGCTAGTGAAGTGCCCTGTCATCGAACTCGATGACAGGGCACTCCGCTGGCCGGGTGCGACAATCAGCGCTGCCTACCGGTCGGGTTTGAAAACGAAGAGCTCGCCGATTCGAGTGGCCAGGACGATTTCGCCATCGGCACCGATGGAGGTGCCGGTGGTGCTGCCCGTGGCGTCGGGCAGGACATCGGAATCGACGGTGGCGCCGGTTTTGGTGTCGAAGGTGATCAGGTTCAGGCCGTCGCCGATGGAGGCAGCCGTGTAGCCGGTGCCGCCAGCGGTCTGCACGGGCGTGCCACGGAGGGCGAGATCCTTACGCTCCCATACGATCTCGGTGGAGTCACCCTTGTCGCGCATGGCGAGCAGATATCCGTCGTCACCGGACGGGATGATGAGGCCGTCACCGGAGACCGAGATGCCGCCGCGAGGCACCCATCCCAGGGTGTGTGACCACTTGGTGCGGCCATCGGCGGTGTCGACAGCGATGAGGTGTTTGCTGTTGTCGCCCACATAGACGGTGCGGCCGTCGGCAGACACGGTTGGACTGGTTGCGCTGCCATCGATCAGCAGGTCGGCGCTCCACTCCTGCTGGATCTTGTTGTTCGCGTAGCGTAGCCCGACCAATGCGGCGGGCTTGCCGGGCTTCCAGAGCGTCAGGAAGAAGCGGCCGGTCTCCGGGTCTACGGCGGAGATGTTCGCGACCGGGCATTGCGGTCCCCCGGTTCGGCAGTCGTCGAGGCCCTGCCCCGCGGCGGGGCGGACCAGGTCCGGATACTCGAGAAAGTCGGGCTCACCCAATAGCTGCACGGTGGGGACTACGCGCGCACCCGTCTGCCGTGACAGTACGTCGACCTGGCCGGACTGGCTGATCGACAGCAGGTTGCCGTCGCCGGTGAACTGCACCGAAACCGGAACTCCGGCAACGGGTGTGCGCCAGCGTGGCTGCCCGAGGTAGTTGAACGAATTCACCCCGGCGGGTGCATTCACGCCGTCGTCGCCGACATAGACATTGGTGGCACCGTCGACTACCGACGGCGCGGAGATCGCGTTCGGGCCCAGCGCGTTGCAGAAACGTTTACGACCACTGCGCATCTGGAAGGAGAAGATGGCGCAGCCGGACGAGGCGCGGGTGGTCAGGAACATCTGTCCTTCGGCACCGATCGTGACGGCCTCCTCCACCGGGCCGCCGATAGGACGTGACCAGCTCAGCGACACCTTGCGTGCGCCGGTAACCGGACTGGTGCCGCCGTTGCGACCGTCGTAGTGCGCGGAGGGCCAGCCTTTGCCCGGCCCGACGGTGATGTCGTCGATGTCGGTACCGCAGCCTGCCAGTGCCAGCGCACCGACGATGGCCAGCGATGCCACCGCGTGCAGCCGGGACGGTCGCCACCTGGATGTATCCAGTACGCTGCCGCTTCGCACCTGCTGCACTCCTGTCGTCGTTGGCCGCTCGCACGAGACCAAGCGTGTCGAACCGCAGCGCGATCACGTCCCGGGGCGGGTGTCCGCGTGCAGATTCGAGGGCGCTGTCGCCGGCGCACGAGACACTGTAACGGAGGGACATCCGATGGGTGTGCGCGTCCCATCAGTGTCGACGCGGGTGGTCGCGGGCCCTATCGCGCAGGCGGATAGGCTCTATCTGTTACGGCCGGGTCGGACGCGACCCGAAGAACCACGAAGGAGACCGTTCGTGACGAGCATGTGGGGCGCACCGTTGCGCTCGCGGTGGCGCGGATCGCGCCGTCGGGATCCGCTGCAGGCGCGTTTTCTGACCGTAGCTTCGCTGCGCTGGGTGCTCGCCAACCGGGCGTACACGCCTTGGTATCTGGTGCGCTACTACCGGCTGTTCAAGTTCAAGGCGGCCAATCCGCACATCGTGCTGCGCGGCATGGTCTTCCTGGGTCGCGGGGTGGAGATCCATGCGACACCCGAACTCGGCCGGATGGAGATCGGTCGCTGGGTGCATATCGGCGACGGCAATGCCATCCGCTGCCACGAGGGATCGCTGCGCATCGGCGACAAGGTGGTCTTCGGCAAGGACAACGTCGTCAATACCTACCTCGACATCGAGATCGGTGAGTCGACGCTGGTCGCGGACTGGTGCTACATCTGCGACTTCGACCACCGCATGGACGACATCAACATGCCGATCAAGGATCAGGGCATCGTGAAGAGCCCGGTGCGCATCGGTCCGGACACCTGGATCGCCGCGAAGGTGACGGTGCTGCGTGAGACGCGCGTCGGCCGCGGTTGTGTGCTCGGTGCGCACGCGGTGGTCAAGGGTGAGATCCCCGACTACAGCATTGCTGTCGGGGCCCCGGCCAAGGTGGTGAAGAACCGCAAGGAGACGTGGGAGGCGGGCGCTGAGGAGCGCGCGAAATATGTTGCCGCGTTGGAAGATATCGCGCGCAAGAAGAACGGCGTCACGCAGTCGGCGTAGCCGTGTCGCTGTCCGCGCTCGACCCGTCGGCCGGGCGAGCCGGTGTTTGTCGGTCGCGATGGGTACGGTCGGCGCTATGAACAGGTACGCGGCGCTGTTGCGCGGGATCATGCCGACCAATCCGAACATGAAGAACGAGAAGCTGCGCGCGGTGTTCGAGGGTCTCGGGTTCGAGAAGGTCGCGACGT
Organism: Nocardia sp. NBC_00403; assembly: GCF_036046055.1. NCBI lineage: Bacteria > Bacillati > Actinomycetota > Actinomycetes > Mycobacteriales > Nocardiaceae > Nocardia > Nocardia sp. NBC_00403. The sequence goes on along the minus strand of NZ_CP107939.1, from coordinate 7,503,611 downwards.
TGCTGTCGAGCGGCAATGTGGTGTTCCGCAGCACCGACACCGACATACCGGATTTGGAAGCGCGCGTTCAGGACGCGTTGAACAGCGAGCTCGGTATTCCGGGCGGCACGATCATTCGCAGCTATGAAGAACTGCGGGATCTGCTCGAAACCGATCCGTTCCCCGGCCTGACGCACGGCCGCGAAACCTATCTGACCGCGACCTTCCTCAAGCAGCCACCGCCGAATATCACCGATGAGCTGCGCAAGCAGAGCGAGCCCGGCGTCCGCATCGTCGGCTACGACGAGAAGGCGCGCGTCGTCCTCTCGGTCATCGACAACACCGAGCCACGCACCCCGAACTTCATGGCCTGGATGGAGAAGACCTACAGCAAGGAGATCACCACGCGCACGTGGCTCACCATCCAGAAGGTCGTGAAGAAGCTGGAAGTCTAGTCTCGGCGATCAGACGGGCTGGTTCGGATCGCGTTCGGGGAGTGGGCGTTCCACGATCATCGGACGGCCCATCGGGTTGCGGACGCGACGTTTCGCGGACTGGTAGACCTGGATCGTCTCGGCGGCGACGACGTCCCAGGCGAAGTCGGCGGTGAGACGTTCGCGGGCGGCATAGGCGCGATCCTGGGCCGCTGCGGGGTCGTCGAGCACGGCACGGACCGCGTCGACGAGGCCGTCCACATCGGCGGGTTCGAAGGACGCGCCGGTGACACCGTCGACGACGAGTTCGCCGAGACCGCCAGCGGTGGAGGTGACCAGTGGGATACCCGCCGCGGCCGCCTCCAGAGCGACGATGCCGAAGGGTTCGTAGCGGCTCGGCAGCACGATCGCGTCGGCGCCGTGCAGCCAGCCCAGTAACTCCTCGTGGCCGAGCTGTCCGGCGAAGGTCACCGCGCGCGCCACCCGATGCACTCGGGCCCGCTCGCGCAACCACTCGAACTGGGTGCCGACACCGGCGACGGTCAGCGTGGTGCCGGGGTGCGCGCGCCGGATCCTCGGCAGCGCCGCGATCGCGTCTTGCACGCCTTTTTCGTACTCCAGTCGCCCCACATACAACAGCCGCGGCGGGCCGGTGCGCGGTGCGCGCGGACGGAAGGTCCATGCGCCGACGTCGATGCCGTTGCGGATCACCCGCAGCGGAATCCGCTCGGGCCCGTAGAGCCGTTCCACCTCGTCCTGCATCGAGGCCGAACACGTGATGAGCGCGTCGGACTCGTTGGCGAGCCACCACTCGACCGAGTGGACCTGCTTGTTGACCCGGCCCGATACCCAGCCGCTGTGCCTGCCCGCCTCGGTCGCGTGCAGCGTCGAGACCAGCGGCACGTCGTGATACTCGGCGAGGGCGATCGCCGGATGGGCGACCAGCCAATCGTGCGCGTGCACGACGTCGGGGACCCAGCCGTCACCGATGCCCGGCTTGCCGAGCGCGACACCGGCCCGCACCATCGCGTGCCCCATCGCCAGCGTCCAGGCGAGCATGTCGTCGCCGAAGTCGAAACACGGCGGATCCTCCGCGACCGCGACCACCAGCACACCATCGGCGATGAAGGAGTGAGTGGGATGGGTCGAGGAGTCGGTGCCGGTGGGGCGGCGCGACAGCACGACGACCTCGTGGCCCGCGGTGGCAAGCTCGATCGCCAGGTGATGCACGTGCCTGCCCAACCCGCCGACCACAACCGGCGGGTACTCCCACGACACCATCAAAATCTTCATGCATGTCCTTCTGAGGCGGAGCCTTGGTCCGCGGCGGGGCCTGGTCCCGGCGCAATTTCCGGCGCGGCAGCGTGATGACCGGACCCTGAGTAGGCAAGTCGCCGTGCGTCCAAACCGGGGAAGAATCCGTCAGCCGCACCCCATCCTGCCGCCAACTGCTGTGCTTTGGCGACTTGACCCGCCCCTACGGCGGCCGCGATCTCGCGCACGGCATGCGCGTGCCGATGCGCGCGATCCCGCGCGTAACCCGCCGCCGAGTCCTTGCTGACCATGAAGGCCCAGTCGCTGGACACGGTGAGAATGGCCTCGCGCAGCAGCTGGTCGGCGACCTGGTCGCGCAGTTCGACGCCGCCGTCCGCGGAGCGCATCTTGTCGACCGTGTCGAGGGTGAGCCGCACGATGTCGTCGTTGAGTTCCACCAGGTCACGGACCTGGTCGCCGGCCCAGACCCGCCAGTCCTTGCCGGAGCCCCACGACGAATCCGCCAGCGGCACCGGCTCGCCGACGAACCCGCGTTCGCGGGCATCGGCAAGGGTGCCGACCTGTACGCCTGCCTCGGGCAATGCGCGCAGCACCTGCTCGAGCCACTGCGGACCCTCGTGCCACCAATGGCCGAACAGTTCGGTATCGAAGGCAGCCACGACCAGGGCGGGACGGCCGATCCGCTCGGATTCGGCGATCAACCGCTCACGCACGGTCTGCACGAAATCGTCGACATCGCGGGTGATCGCGGCGGCGGCGAGCTCCGGGTCATACGGTGCCTTGTCCGGGCCCGCCACCGTCTTGCCGGTGACACGGGAGGGCTTGAGACCAGTCGCGTGGTCATAGTGATGAAAGTCACGGTAGGCGCTGTGTCCGGGGTAGCCGGATTTGGGCGACCACACTCGATAGCTCACCTGGAGATCGCGCCCGAAGGCCACCACATCGGACTCGCGAACGGGTCGTCCGAGCGAGGTGTCGCCGCGCAGCGCGGGACCGTCGACCATGAAATGTGTCACACCGGCGTCGGCGTATCCGGTCTCCATGCCGGGGGTGTAGCCGCATTCCGGCGCCCAGATGCCGGCCGGGGTGTGGCCCCAGCGCTGCTGTGCGTCGGCAAGGCCCTCGGTGAGCTGGAAGGCGCGCAGCCGTGGGTCCAGCAGCGGCTGGAACGGATGCGCGAGCGGACCGCCGAGCAGCTCGATCGCGTCGGCGTCGATGAGGGCCCGCCAGACCGGGGCCGCGCCGTGCCGCCAGCGCTGTTCGAAGTCGGCCAGTGCGGCGGTGGCCAGCCGGTGTTCGTGCCTGCCGAGCGCGGTGTTTCCGGCCATCGCGGCCTCGTCGGCACGCAGCTGCCAGTTGCCCAGCCAGTGGTGCATGCCGGACAGGCAGTGCGGATCGTCGAGCTGGGCGGCGAGCACCGGCGTGATCCCGAGGCTCAGCAGATGCGAACGTCCCTCGGCGGCAAGGTTTCTCAGTACCGTGGCGACCGGAAGGTAGGACGCCGCCCAGGACTGATAGAGCCATTCCTCGCCGACCGGCCAGCGGCCGTGATGGGCGAGCCAGGGCAGGTGTGAATGCAAGACCAGAGTGAACTGGCCGGGTACGGCCGAGCTGCTCAAGGCTTCACCGCGATGGCGACCAGGTCGAGGCTTGCGTCGATGTCGTCGGTGATCAATGCGAAATCGTCGATGCCGACAGCCGCGACGTCGGCGGTCAGCTCGGCGGGCCACGGCTCTCCGGCGAGCGCGCGTTCGATCTGGGCGTCGATGAACGAGCCGCCGTGCTTGGCGTCCAACGCTTGCAGGCTCGGGCCGTGGTGCACGCCGGTCATCAGCGTGACCTCGAATCCGGCCTCGACCAGCAGTTCGGTCAGCTCGGCGGCATTCAGTTCTCTGGTGTGGAACGGGTTGAGCGGGGTGTCGCGACCCGGCGAGAAGGTGATCCGGTTGGGGGTGCTGATGAGCAGCTCGCCGCCCGGCCGCAGCACCCGAAGGCATTCGCGAATGAACTGGCCCTGGTCCCAGAGATGTTCGATGACTTGGAAATTCACCACCACGTCGACCGCGGCGTCGTCGAGCGGGAGCGCGGCGAGATTGCCTTGGAGCATCTCGACGCGCGGGTAGCGGGCGCGCACATGCGCGACCGCGCTGCTGTCGTAATCGAGGCCGATGACCTTGGTGGCCACGTCGGCGATCATGTTCGCGCCGTAGCCCTCCCCGGATCCGGCCTCGAGCACTGTCTTTCCCGCGCATCGGGCCAGCAGGCGCGCGTAGACGATCTCGTGCCTGCGGAACCAGTAGTTCTCCTCGGCTATGCCGGGTACGGTGCGCTCGCCGGTCAGCGGCAGCGGCTCGAGGTCGCCGGTGGTCGACTCGGGAATAATGCCCGGTGGGGTGCCCACTGCGGCAGGGATCACAGCCTCGCTCATCCGTCCGACGTTACTGGTACAACCGGCGCACGATATCGCCCGGACCGGTGTTGTGAGAGAGAAGCAGGTAAGTTACCCACGAGTAACTTAACGTAGGGTAGTGTCACGCCCTGAGCTACTCAATGGACGTACGGCCCGCTCGTGCGACCACCACAACGTGCCCCCAGAACAGGAGGTCGACGAAGACCAATGCCGAACATCGTCGTACTCATCAAGCAGGTTCCCGACACTTGGTCCGAGCGCAAGCTGACCGATGGTGACTTCACGCTCGACCGCGAGGCTGCCGACGCTGTCCTCGACGAGATCAACGAGCGCGCCGTCGAAGAAGCGCTGCTGATCAAGGAGGCCCAGGGCGGCGAGGTCACCGTGCTGGCCGCCGGTCCGGACCGTGCCACCGAGGCCATCCGCAAGGCGCTGTCCATGGGCGCCGACAAGGCCATCCACGTCAACGACCCGGCGATCCACGGCTCCGACGCCGTGCAGACCGCCTACGTGCTCGCCGCCGCGCTCGGCCAGGTCGAGGGTGTCGAGCTGGTCATCGCGGGCAACGAGGCCACCGACGGTCGCGCGGGCGCCGTGCCCGCGATCATCGCGGAGTACATCGGCATCCCGCAGCTGACGCACCTGCGCAAGCTGGTCGTCGACGGCGACAAGATCACCGGCGAGCGCGAGACCGACGAGGGTGTCTTCAAGCTGGAGGCCACCCTCCCGGCCATCGTCAGCGTCACCGAGAAGATCAACGAGCCGCGCTTCCCCTCCTTCAAGGGCATTATGGCCGCGAAGAAGAAGGAAGTGCAGACCCTCACGCTGGCCGACCTCGGTGTCGACCCGGCAACCGTCGGCGTCGCGAACGCGGGCAGCACCGTCACCGCGGCCACCCCGAAGCCGCCGCGCACGGCGGGCGAGAAGATCGCGGACGAGGGCGACGGCGGCACCAAGATCGCCCAGTACCTCGTCGGTCAGAAGATCATCTGATCCCGCTCGAGACTGCTTAGGAGAGAACACAAAATGGCAGAAGTACTTGTGCTCGTCGAGCACGCCGACGGTGCGATCAAGAAGGTCAGCACCGAACTGCTCACCGCCGCCCGCGCCCTCGGCGAACCGGCCGCCGTCGTGCTCGGATCGGCCGGGACCGGCGAGAAGCTGGCCGACGCGCTGGCCGCGGCAGGCGCCGAGAAGATCTACATCGCCGAATCCGACGATGTCGAGAACTTCCTGGTGACCCCGAAGGTCGACGTGCTTGCCGCGCTGTCGGAGTCGGCCTCCCCGGCCGCCGTCATCGTCGCCGCCACCGCCGAAGGCAAGGAAGTGTCGGGTCGCCTCGCCGCCCGCATCGGCTCCGGCCTGCTGGTGGACGTCATCGATGTCAAGGCCGACGGCTCGGCCGTGCACTCCATCTTCGGTGGCGCGTTCACCGTCGACGCCAAGGCGACCGGCGACGTGCCGGTGATCTCGGTACGCCCCGGCGCCATCGAGGCCTCGGCGCAGGCCGGTGCCGGCGAAAAGGTGACCGTCGAGGTCCCCGCTCAGGAAGAGGGCGTCGTGCGCGTCATCTCCCGCGAGCCGATCGTCGGTGGCGACCGTCCGGAGCTCACCGAGGCGAGCATCGTCGTCTCCGGTGGTCGTGGTGTCGGTTCCGCCGACAACTTCGCGGTCGTCGAGGCGCTCGCCGACTCGTTGGGCGCCGCTGTGGGCGCCTCGCGTGCCGCGGTCGACTCGGGCTACTACCCGGGTCAGTTCCAGGTCGGCCAGACCGGTAAGACGGTCTCCCCGCAGCTGTACATCGCCCTCGGCATCTCCGGCGCGATCCAGCACCGCGCGGGCATGCAGACCTCGAAGACCATCGTCGCGGTCAACAAGGACGAAGAGGCCCCGATCTTCGAGATTGCGGACTACGGCATCGTCGGCGACCTGTTCAACGTCGCCCCGCAGCTGACCGAAGCGGTCAAGGCGCACAAGGGTTGATAGCTCCGCGCTGAGCGTTTCGCAGGTGGCCCCGGCTGGAAACAGCCGGGGCCACCTGCATTTTCGTGAAGCGCATTCATGTGCCGATGCGGCTACCGGCGCACCCGGTACTGCCGCGGCGCCCACATCGGGTGTCGCCGCGATGCCTGGTTCGGCGTCCGCTAGGTGGTCCTCATTCGGCGATCGAGGTGCGGTAGGCCCACTGGTAGACGCGTAACGGCCCGTCGGCGGTGTCCTGGAGCCGAGGAGTTGCCTCGAAATGTTCGTAGCCGCCTCTGAACGGCACCTTGATTTCGGTCCCCGGCGGGGTGATGGGAACAACCCGGTCCGACAGATCCGCCGGTCCGCCCTCCAAGACAGCTTTCGCAGAGTTGCTCATTCTCCGATGCTAGGCGCGCTGCCGCCCAGGTCCAGGGATTTCGGCGCGACACAAACCGAAACTCTCAGGTGTTTCAGGTCGCGTCGGGGTGGGCGGTCCGGGCGGGGATGACTGCACCGGCGCTGGTCATCCAGATCGGGCTCTTCGGCGCGATGTTCGCGGGCCTTTCCATCGTGATGGAGTTGCGTGCGGGTGTGGTCGAGCGGCAGCGGGTCACCCCGGCAAGCCGGGCCGCGCTGCTGCTGATCGCGGTAATGGCCGCCGGTCTCGCCGCGGCGTCCTATGCGCTGGGGTTGTGGGCGAAGGCGGAGGACACCTTGGCGTCGGTGCTCAACAGCATCACTGTTCCGCTCATGCTGCTGTCGGGGATTCTGCTGCCCATGACCCTCGGCCCGACCTGGTTGCAGAACATCGCCAAGGCAAATCCGTTCTCGCACACCGTCGATACCGCGCGGGCGTTGTTCCGCGGCGATTTCGACGCCTCGGAGGTGTATCTCGGCAGCGGGCTCACGGTGTTGGTCGCGGTGGTGTTGATGGTGCTCGGCGCACGCAGCTTCGCGCGGGAGAACGCCTGATCAATATCGGTGCGAGCATGCAGACCGCGAAGGCCGTCGTCGCAGTCGACAAGGACGAACAGGCCCCGATCTTCGAGATCGCGGAGTACGGGCATCGTCGGGGACCTGTTCAACATCGCCCCGTAGCTGACCGAGGCAGTGCAGGCGTACAAGCGCTGACACATCCTTCACCCGAAGATGGTGGCTCTGACCGGAAACGGTCGGGGCCCACCCTCCGTTGGTAGGTGATTGGCCGGCACCAGATGTCGTGGGTTGCAGGCAGAGAAGTCGACGAAATCGGCAGCCTTCGACTGGGTCGGTGCCGACGACTCTGGATGGCGGCCTACCGATCACCGCTCGTCAGGAGCGGTTCAGCCGTGCCTTCGTCCGCATGAGCGTCGCGGCGGCCGGACCGGCTGTGGCGACCAGGAGTCAGTGCTGATCCGGCATTTCTCGCCGCGGCCACTCGCGGCCGCTCCGGGGCAGATCGGCGGGAGCGGTTGCCAGCGTCATGGATTTGCGCCGGGCGGACACGGTCTGGGCGGATCCGGGCTGGGCAGCGGGCCGGGCAGGTACGGGGAGTGGATCAGGCTTGCTGAGTTCGTCGAGTTCGGCCAGCCCAACCACAGCGACCAACATTATGGTGATCACGGTGACGGTGATGATCAGCGGTGTGATCAGCTGCATGGGATCGGCACCGTCGGGGGGCATGGCATGCTGCCCAACGTGCTGGGCGTGCTGGGCGTGCATCGACGCCATTCCGGTGTAATGCATGCCGCACACCGCGAGGCCCATGATCAGCGCCGCGCCGATGGTTGCGCGGAGGCCACTGACGTGCAGCATGAACCATAGTGCCGCGGTCGCCGCGACCACTGCGATCACGAGCGACAGCACAACAGTTCCGAGGTTGTATCCCACGGTCACATCGGTATTCATCGCATGCATGCCCAGGTAATGCATGGCGGCCACGCCGAGCCCGGTGATGGCGCCGCCGATCGGCAGCGCAAGGACTTCCCGTCGCCAGCGCACGACGATCGACAGCCCGATCCACACCACCACCATCGCCACGGCCGCGCTGAGCAGCGTCATCGGCACGTCGTAACGGATGGTTCCACCGCGGATGGAGAAGCCGAGCATCGCGGTGAAATGCATGACCCAGATACCGGCGCCACCCAGGGCAATCGCCGCGGCGATGAGCCAGCCTGCGGGCCAGTACGACGATCGGGCGTGCACCGCGCATCGAAGACCGAGCATCGATCCGGCGACGGACATGATGTAAGCCAGAACGGGGGTCACCCACCCGTTACTGAAGTGATCGAGTTCCAGCACGCATCCGCTCCGTGGCCAATAACCGGCTTCTTGCCAGCAAATCGACTGCGACGATAGCGCAACTCGTAGAAAGTTGCATTATGCAAATTTCACATTGCGTGATTGCGCTGCGCGCGCCCTGGCCGGAGCTGCAACTCGGTTCGAGGCAACGAAGGCGGTTGTCTTGGGAGTTTATTCCGATCTCGTGGCCGTAGCGGTGCTATGGATCGCCATCTGACTCACCGCCTGTCGGGTCGATGGTTCGCACTTACCTCCGCGGTCCGTAGTCGGTACCGGGTGCGCACCCATAACGGGGCACTACGTCAGATCCACGCACTAAGTACCGGCAACGCAATTCACAAGACGACAGCAATCCATCAGCGATCATGCACACGATCGCGAATTCCTTGCGCGCCTTCGCCTTCGACGGGCGCCGAACGGACAGCCGCGGCGGAACGGGGATTCAGCAATGGGACCGACACGACCAAAGCCCAACGTGCGTTTGGTGCCTGCCAACAGAATTCGTTCGCGAAGCCATCGGCTGTGAAGGCATCCCACTTCCGGAATCCGGCTACCCGATTTCCTGCCCTGCGTTCCTCGACGCGGCACTGGTAGGTTCAGCGCGCGGGAATCGGGGTGTTCCAGAGGCTTTCGTGGTGGATGATCTCGGCCCGGTATTGCTGGAGCAACATGGCAACTCGGGGGTCATGGACGGGGTCGAACGGCCAATTCGCGGAGCGTCGGAGCTCGGCCAAATCAACCACGAGCTGCCTGGCCCGCCAGTGGCCGGGCACATACAGCACAGTAAGCGAGGCCAGTCGGTTGCCGTGTTCGGTATACACATCGACGCGGGAACGAAGCGCTCCGAGCATCCTTGGCGCCACCAGGATCGTCCCCACGATCAACTGCACCGCCAATTCCACCGACGCGCATACGCAAAGCGCCAGGAAGAGCAAGAACATCAGCAGCTCGAGCGCCTGTCCGACGACCGCCACAAGCGCAATGACGATGAGCAGCAGCGGAAACCAGTACAGCCATTGCCAGCCTTCGACCCGGTCCAGCTTGTGCTCCCGATCGTCGCGCCGTTGTTGGCGGCGGGCCGCGCGCGGGGTGGGCTGCTGAACCGCTCGCGGACCCGAGGGCGGCGCGGCTCCGACAGGCACCTCGAAGAGGAAGTACGTGCCCTCCATTCCGATATTGAACGGTTGGACCAGCCGTCGCCACGGCAAGAACCTGCGTCGCAGGTACCAGGCACGCTTACCTGTGTCTGTAACCCTCACGCGCTTCAGTAAATCAGGCCTGCGTCAGCCCTCTTCGCGAGATACCTTGCCCCGCACAATGATCTGTCCGGCAGGCTGATCGATGTCGCCCGACGTCAGGCGCGCTGACCGGCGTCGATCGCAAGCCCGGACGCGCAACCGGCATCGGTATCGCGAAATCGCGCGCGCCCATCGGGTCGGGCGAAGGCAAATCCGTTCTCCTGCACCGCCGATGCGGCGGGCGCCGTTCCAGGGTGACTTCGATGCCTCGGAGATTTATCTCGACAGCGGAGTCACGGTGCTGGTCGCGGTGATGTCGATGGTTATCGGTGCGCAGCGCTTCGCTCGCGAGAACGCCTGGTCAACACCGATGCAGTCCCGTCAGCAAAGTAGTGAGAATCGCCGACCGCCGGCTGTCGCTGCGTAGTACGGCGGAGACGGGTATCCGTAGCCGGTGCTCGGCCAGCGGCAGCACAACGAGCCCCTCGGTCGGACTGTCGGCATAGAGCACTGTCCACGCCTCGGGTCGATTGATCAACTCCATGGTCGCGGTGTGGTCGGGCGGAATCGGAGGTCCGTACGTGGGTCCTGCGGAAAGGTCTGCGAATGCGGCCCGAATGACGTTGTGCAGTAACACCTGTTCCTGCTCCGGTGGCAGCAGTAGCGGGTAGGAGCTGAGTTCGGCCAGCGTCACCTCCTCGCACGTCGCCAGGGGATGGGCGGCCGAGGTGGCGATGACCAGATCCTCGACCCAGAGCTTCTCGACGGCGAGACCCGGCTCATCGACGCTGCCGCGGATGAGCGCGAGGTCACAGTCGCCGTCGGCCACGGCGGTGATCCGCTGGCGGAACGGCTTGATCACGAACTCGATCTCGGCGTCGGGGTGCGCGGCGCGGGCGCCCGCGATCGCCGAGAGGGATCGCGTCGCGAAGGACATGTTCGCGGCAAGCCGGATGCGGTGCCCCGACGTCCGCACCGTGGCGCGGATCGCGGATTCCAGGCTCAGCATCTGTTTAGCCAGGGGAAGTAGCCGCATGGTCGCGTCGGTTGGTACGACGGCCCTGGTCGAGCGTTCGAAGAGTTGCACCCCGAGGTCGCGCTCCAGCCGGGCGATCTGGTGGCTGATCGCCGATTGTGAGATGTAACAGCGAGCGGCGGCTCTGCTGAAACTGAGCTCCTCGCAGACTGCGACGAAGTAGGTGAGCTGGCGAAGCTCCACGTCATCTCCAATTCATGAGCGATCAAGATAAGAGTCATCTACATTATGCGCCTGAACACCTGAAATATCTGCGCTTCGAATGACGGTTGGTAATGAGAGAAGGAGGCTGTCATGGAACACGCAGATGTTGTCATCGTTGGATCGGGATTCGGGGGGCTTGCCGCCGCTAAGCAATTGGCCAAATCGGGTATCGACTACGTACTCATCTCGAGCACGCCGGAACATCTCTTCCAGCCACTGCTCTACCAGGTCGCGACGGGTGTGCTGGCTTCCGACGAGATCGCGCCGCCGATCGCCTCGGTGCTGCGACGACACCGGGGGGCCGACGTCCGGCTCGGCAAAGTGGTCGGCATCGAGCCTGCCACTGCGATCCTCACCTACGAGCACGAGGGGGTGCGTCGGCAGATCCGATACGGCTCGCTGATCGCCGCCACCGGCGCCTCGCAGTCCTACTTCGGGCGCGACGACTTCGCCGACAAGACTTTCTCGCTCAAGACCATCGACGACGCGAGACTGCTTCGCGCCCAGATCGAGCGGGTCTTCGCCGAGGCCGCGGGCGCGGACGAGGAGACGCGGGACAGGCTGCTCAGCTTTGTGGTGGTCGGCGCGGGCGCGACCGGCGTCGAGGTCGCCGGTCAGCTGAAGGAGCTCGCGAAAAGGTATTACCACCAGGAAGTTTCGGTAACCCTGGTGGAGGGCGCCGGTGAGGTGCTTCCGCCGTTCGGCGGCGGGCTCTCGGAATACGCGAAGAAGTCGCTGACCAAGAGTGGTGTGGAGGTGTTGGTCGGCACCTTCGTGACCGACATCGAGCTCGGCAAGGTGACGGTCAAGGACACCGACGGCGTCGAGCGCAGGATCGCGGCGGAGACCGTGGTCTGGTCGGCAGGCGTGCAGGCGGGCGGCTTCGCGACCATCCTCGCCGAGGCCACCGGCGTCGAGACCGACCGGGCCGGAAGGCTTTTGATCAACCCTGACCTCACTGTCGGCGGCCACGCCGACATCTTCGCCATCGGCGACATGACCTCGCTCAACGGTTACCCCGGGCAGTCGCCGGTCGCCATGCAGGAGGGTAGGCACGCCGCCGACATCATCCGCAGGAAGCAGCGGCCGGGCACCCCGTTCAAGTACTGGGACAAGGGCAGCATGGCGGTGATCAGCAGGTTCAGCGCGGTGGTGAAGCTGAACGACCGCATCACCTTCCGCGGCGTGATCGCCTGGTTCATGTGGCTTGCCGTACACCTGCTGTATCTGGTCGGCTTCCGCAACCGCTTTGCGGCGGTAGCCTCGTGGCTCGTCGCGTTCATCGGGACGGGTCGCCCCGGCTTCGATGAGGTGGAGCGGACTCCGGTGCGGACGCTGGAACGCACCGCCGCCTGACCACACGTCACGACAATCGCGCTGTCCCAGCTCATGGGGCAGCGCGATTTTCTGCTCGATAGGTCGTCGAGCAGGCACAAGGCGCGGTTCGGATGCGGGGGCGGGAACGAAATACGACCGTCTGGTGAACGGTCGGTGTGACCATCATCGCGTTCACCGAACCGGCATCGACGCGACACTTCGAGGTTGCTCCGACGCAGTTTCGGGCTGGCTTCATCACGGATATGACTATTTCGTCCGTGTTGACAGCCCCGGCTCGACAGACGGAATCCGGGGTGGAGCGGTCCCGGTATTCATTGGTCGTTTCCTCCGACGCCGAGCACCGCACGGCGGCACAGCGGCTGCGCTACGGCGTGTTCGCCGGTGAGCCGGGCTTCAGGATTCCCGACAACGGCACCGGCCTCGACGCCGACCGATTCGACGAGCACTGCGATCACCTGCTCGTCCGCGACGATGTCACCGAGCAGTTCGTCGGGTGCTATCGAATGCTGCCACCGGACAAGGTGATCGCCGCGGGCGGGTATTACACGGCCACCGAATTCGATCTGAGCCAGCTCGATCCGGAAGGCAACCGGATCGTAGAGATGGGCCGCGCCTGTGTGGTGCCCGATCACCGCAACGGCTCGGTGCTCACCCTCATGTGGGCGGGCATCCTGCACTACATCCAGCTCACCGGATACGAATGGGTGATGGGCTGTGTGTCCGTGCCGATGCAGGACACCCCCGCCGACCCGGCCGGGGTGAACGTACGCGGCGTCAGGGACATGCTGCTCGGCAGGCACGGCTCCGATCCGGAACGGCGGGTGCATCCCCACCGGCCGGTGGTCGTCGACGGTCTCACGTTGGACGAGATGACGCCGCCGTCGCGGCCCAAACTGCCGCCACTGCTGCGCGGCTACCTGCGCCTCGGCGCGGAGATCTGCGGCGAGCCCGCCCACGATCCCGATTTCGCGGTCGCCGACTTCGTCGCGCTGCTCGGGCTCGACACGATCAACACCCGCTACCTGAATCGATTACAGGACGCCGCGAACGCACTCGACGGGGGACGGTGAGGTACATGGTGTTCGACGCGCCGCCCGCACAGCACACCGCACACGCGTGGATGCCGTCGAGCCCATGCGGGCCCGGTTGCATCGAGCGGATCGATGAGGTCGGGACCGGCCGGGTCATCGCCCGGCTGCTCGGCGTGGCCGGGTTGCTGGTCAGCTTCCTGGTGGTGAACGTGGCCACCCCGCGGGGCAGGCGCGAACATCTCCAGCGGCGCTACACGCGCATGGTATTGGATTGTCTCGGAATACAATTGCGTGTCGTGGACAACCGGGTGACCACGTCCGGCGTGGGCGGTGCGTCGTCCGACACACGTTTCGCCGACCCTGGCGAGGGTGTGTTGATCGTCGCCGGTCACATCGGCTGGACCGATGTGGTCGTGCTGGCCTCGGTGCAGCCGCTCGGATTCGTGGCGCGAGCGGACATGGTGGATTGGCCGGTGCTCGGTGGCCTGGCGAAGCTGATGCGCGTCATCCCGATCGAACGCGAGCGGCTTCGCGAACTGCCCGGTGTGGTCGCCCGCCTCGGCGCGCGCCTCGCGGCCGGTGATCGAGTCGCGGTCTTCCCCGAGGGGACCACGTGGTGTGGCCGCGCCTACGGCTCGATGCGGCCCGCGCTCTTCCAGGCCGCGGTGGACACCGGCACCTCGGTGCAGCCGGTACGGCTGCGGTATCTGGACAGCAACGGTGCGCAGTCCACGGTGCCCGGTTTCGTCGGGGAGGACACCTTCGGCAGTTCTGCGATGCGAGTGCTCAGGTCCAAGGGGATGGTGGCCGAGGTTGTCCTCGAGCCGCTGGAGTACCCAGGCCTCGACCGGCGCGATCTGGCCCGCCGCTGCGAACGGGCAGTACGCGGCACTGAAACCTCGCGGCACGGTGTGCTCGCTGCGCAGGAATGGATCGAGGCAGGCGTCACCCGAGTGCAGGACCCGGAGCTTGCGGAGGACACGCCAGTGGTTGTGCGGCGGCGGCGCCCGTTCCTGCGCAGCTCCGGTCGCCGGGTCGACGCGGCAGATGCGTGATCACGTCATGCACCTGCTCCCGAGATAGTGGTTGCCCTCCCGTGGATGTCTGATGGGGTGCCCGGTTTGCCGGTGAGGTCGTCAATTACCGGACATCACCGCGGCGATCTCGCGACGTGAGCGAAGGCCGAGTTTCGCAAGGGTATTGGAGACGTGAGACTGAATTGTCCTGCGCGACAGGAACATCTGGGCCGCGATGTCGGAGTTCGAAAACCCCTCCGCAACCAAGCCCGCGACCTTTCGTTCAGTATCGGTCAGGGCCGCCCAGCCTGACTTGGGGCGGTTGCGCGGACCGCGGACACCACGGCGAATTCCATAGGGCCGCACGCGCGCCACCGCGCGGGCGGTATCCCAGGAAGCTCCAAGGCGGGTGTAGAGCTCCACAGCGGCGTCCAGTGCGGTGCGGGCCTCAGCGCCGCGACCGGCAGCGGCGAGCACAACGGCAGCATTCTCGAAAGCCTGTGCTTCGTAGAGCGGCCGTCCGGCCTCCCTGAAAGCGCGTGCAGCCGCGACGAGAGCCGCGGGATCGCGCTCGGCGAGTCCGCGGCACAGCAGAGCGGTACCGTTTCTGGCCGCGGTCGGCTCACGCACCACCAGCGCTTCGGCGCTGGCCACCACCGACCGAGCCGCGTCGTCGTCACCGACGTCCGCGGCCAGCCGGGCGATGTCGGGAAAGATGTAGTAGAGCGTGGGCGCGGTCAAACCGTCGACCAGTCGTTGTTGGGCATCGACGAGTAGTTTCAACGCCAGGTCCGGGTTGCCGCGCGTCTCGTGGATCAGAGCGTTGACCCAGGGATGGAGCTGTGCATAACCGCTGCTGCCCAGCTGGCCGTCCGGTGCGGGAACGGTGTCCGGGTCCGGTAGAAATGTGCCGCGGTGGATTCCGATCAGCGCCGCCAAGGCGTGTGCGACCGGCGCATAACCGAAGACGTCGGGCGCTTCCATGCCGGAGGTGCATTCGGCCACTGCATCATCCCAGCGACCGTCCAACAAATACAGCCGCGCCTTCGCAACCAGGTTCGGGGCCAGATACACACCGTGCATCCTCCGGTTGTGACCGATGGCCGTCTTCAGGGTCTCTTCGGCGTCGGCGAGGCGATCGAGCTCGATCAAGCAGTGTGCATACAGCACATACGGATCGAACTGGTCCGATCCGGTGCCGTTCTCGAATATGGCAATGATCCGGCTGCTCAGGTCCAGCGCCGCACCGAGATAGCCCTGGGTATAGCGCACGGCCCCCAACGTCATGAGGCCATATCCGGTGGCGATCGGATTGTCAGTGGTCTCACCCAGTTCGAGCGCCTGTCGGCCGACCGCCGCGGCCGCATCGAACCGCCCCAAAAAGAAATTGTCCAGTCCACACAGGCCGTGGAAGCGGCCCGCCTCCTCGGCTCCGAGACTCGCTGTGGACAGTGCTGTTTCGGCAACATCGACAGCATCGGCCAACCGGCCCTGCGCGTGGCAGGCCTGAGCGAGCCGCCAACGAAGCCCGACGTCGTCGCCGTTTTCCGGTCGAGTGAGCAGCGCCGCGCGCAAAACGGACTCGGCCTCGATGGCGGAGCCGTTCCAGAGCAACGCTTGGGCCTGCAAGCCGATCAGCACCGAGCGCATGCCGCCGTCGAGGTCCGGGACGTTCGCTGCGCGACGCAACAGCTTCACCGCTATCTCGGGTGCTCGCACGATCAGCTTGTCGGCCACGGCCACGAGCCAATCGAGACTGGTCGTGTCCAGTTCGTGGTCGCCGGCCGAGAGGTAGTACGCAACTCGCTCGATCGGCGCATCGGTCGCCTGTAGAACCTGACCGGCCCGGCGGAGCAAATCCGACCGCAGCGAGGCAGGCAATTGTTCGGCCAGCACCTTTCGGATCAGGTCGTGCCGAAACACCAGTTCGGAGTCGGCACGGGTAAGAAGCCCGCCATCCATCGCCTCGGTGACAGCGCTCCAGACATCCAGAATCGAGCTGCTCAGGACCGCCGCGAGTTCCGCGACATTGACGATCGAGCCCAGTGCGGCAGCCATCGGCAGCATGTGCCGCGCCGGACGGGACAGCAGTTCCAGCCGCTGCGAGATCGCCTCCGCCAGTGAGGCAGGCAGCCGCTCGTCGGCGGCCGGCCGCGTCCGGTCGGCAACGTCGGCGACCAACGTGATCGCCTCGTCGCGCAACAGGGCGGCCACCAATTCCGTGATGTAGAGCGGATTGCCGCCGGCGCCGATCACCTGACGCATCAATCCCGAGCCGGGGACGGCCCCGACCATGTGCCGCACCAGTTCCGCCGCAGCCGAGTTGAGCAAGGGTCCGAGACGAATCGTCGGGGCGCGGCGTTCGACGAGATCGGCCGACAGCGCGGCAAACACCTTGTCCCGCGGCAGCGGACGGGCCGCGAGTATCAGCAACAGCGGCAGATCGTCCAGGACGGTGCAGAGCCGGTGCAGCACCGACAGGCTCTGCCGATCCGCCCAGTGGACATCATCGATGATCAACGCGACCGGGCCGGCGGTACACCAGGTATCGACCAGATCGAGGATCGCCTCGGTGATCGCGAACTCGTGCGTTGCCGCACCGTCACCGGCTCTGTCCCCGCTACGCAACAGCGCACGAACCGTGTCCGACTCCGTATCGGGCGCGATGCGATCGATGTCCAGCCACGAGCAGGCCGCCGCGAACGGCACACCCTGCTGCAGTTCCTTCGCGGCTCCCCTGCGGACGCGCATACCGTCGGCTGTGCATCGGGTTTCGGCCGCATCGAGCAGTGCTGTCTTGCCGATGCCGGGATCACCTTCGACGAGTATCGCCGCCCCCTGCCCCGCGGCGGCGCGTCGTCCGAGCGACACCACACGCGCCATCTCGGCATCGCGACCAACGAACACCGAGGTGAGGGACTCTTGCACAAACGGGGATATTAGGCGTCTGCGAGGAGAAGCAGGGCCCATGGCCGGGGCGCACCGCCCGCGACAACGCGGTATTCGCCGCGCACCGATGCGGATATTCCTGTCCGGAATGACGGATGTTCCTCGCGAGCGCTTGCCTTAGGGTCCGGATTACGGCAGCCCGATACTCGAAATAGATCGGGCACAACGCATTCCCGCCGAGCAGAGGAGGACCCGTTGGAGTCCGAGGCACCAACCCGGCACCCCGCACTGGAGGTAGTGCGCGGAATCACGCGCATCGGTGGTCATATCGCCAGGGAAGCGGTCGCCCGCCCGCGGGCCACTACTGCGGCCGACGTGCCGGTCACCGGCCGGGAAGTGACCGCCGATTGGCTGACTGCCGTGCTGTGCGACCGCCACCCCGGCGCGGCCGTCGAAACGTTCGACACCGAGACCGCGAGCAGCGGCACCTCGACCCGTTGGAAACTGAGCGTCACCTACAACGAGGCCGGCCGGGTCGCAGGTCTGCCGGAAACCCTGTTCGCGAAGACGACCGCAGACTTCAAACAGCGGCTCACCCTGGACTTGGCCGGAGTACTCGGCGGTGAGCCGGGATTCTTCAAACATCTGCGACCCGAGCTCGACATCGAGGCGCCGCGCGGTTATCACAGTGCGGTCGACGACCGGTCGGGGCGGTCGATTTCGTTGCTCGAGGACATCGTCAGCACCAAGGGCGCAAGCTTCTGCACGCCACAGACACCGATCGGCCGAGCACAGATCGAGGATCTGCTGCAGACCATGGCGACCTGGCACGCCCGCTACTGGGACGACCACGAGCTCAGGCAGCATCGATGGTTGAAGGCCCCGAGGGCGCACTTCGCCAATCTCGACCGGTTGATCGGCATATCCAAACGGGCCAAGGTCGGGGCTCGGCGGGCGGCCACGGTCCTACCTGAAGAGCTTCCAGCCCAACATGACCGGCTGTACCGGGCGCTGGCGCAATCGCTGGAGATCGCCAGCACGGGCCCGCAGACCTTCCTGCATGGTGACAGCCATATCGGCAACACTTACGTCACCGCCACCGGCCGCATGGGGTTCACCGACTGGCAGATCGTGCTGCGTGGAAGCTGGGCGTACGACTTCGCTTACGTGGTCAGCTCCGGCCTCGCTGTCACCGACCGGCGGGCATGGGAAGGGGAGCTGTTGACCATCTACCTCGAGCGGCTTGCGGCTTGCGGCGCCCCGGCACCTGATTTCGACACGGCGTGGCTGGCCTACCGCCAGCAAGCGTTGTATCCGTACTTCATCTGGCTGGCGACCATGGGCCACAGCATCATCCAGCCGAAGTACCAGCCTGACGAGATAAGTCTCGGCATTATCGAGCGGACCGCCGCTGCCGTACTCGACCTCGATGCCGCGAAGGCCGTCGAGGAGGCCGCCGAGTCACAGATCCGGGGCAGCTGATCCGCATCGTCAGTAACCGTTGCCGCACATTCGATTACACGGTCACGACGACGAGCCTGTGTACTTTCGATCTCGAACCGTTGGTCATCGGGACAAAGATCACATCGCTGTCCTCTTCCCGCTGACGGGAACACCCGGAGTTCTCCGGGCCCTGAGAGCGGAAGACTTGGGCAATATCCCGGATTCTCGGAGTTTTCCGGTGATGAGCCGGCTGGCCGAGATGAGGAGGCTGTGTGACCGACGGACCTGGCAGACTGACCGCCGAACACCCACTTGTCCATGAACTGGTGACGCAGGGGCCGACGGGATGGCGGCGGGTGGATGCGACATTCGCGGTCACGGTGGCGGGTGAGCTCGGGCATGTCGTGTATTCCGTTGGCGAGCAGACGGTATCGAGGACTCCGACCGAGACCGAGCTCGCGGTGATCCGGGAGTTGCGTGCGGTCGCGGCGAGGTCTGCGGTGGGGCCCTGGTGGCGAATGCTGGTGGTGTTGGCCAATGCCGGTGAGATGCAGATCGACTACGACTACGGCGACGAACCGTTCCCAGAGGTGCGGCTGTTCGGGCCGGAGGCGTATCGCGCCGACCTCGCGGCCTTTCCACGCGATAAGGTGCCGGTGTGGCTGGCCGCGTATATCGGTCATGGCGACCGGCAGGTGCGCACGCCGCAACAGGCGGCGGCCCAGGCGCGCGCCGATCGTGCCGGGCATGTGTGGGCGGTGCTGGCGGAGAACGAATTTCCGCCGTTGCCGGTGATGTTGGCTCGGTGGGCAACAGTCGCCGCGGCATTCGTTGCCGCGAAGTCGGATCGGGGTCCGCGAATGCTGCCATGGATCGGTTCCTTCGAGACCACCGCCCGCAGCGGGTCGACGCTGCACGTGCTCCCCGCCGGGCGGGCGGTGTTGTCGGGGGGAGTGTGGGAAGCGCCCACACTGGACGCGGTCTACAACGGCGGCGTGTCGATGCCGAAACTCTATGCGGGCGCACCGGATTGGGTGACAGACCCGGTGTTGAATCCACGAGCTACATCTGGGTTGCTGTCGTTCTGTTATTGGTGGGAGGCCGGACATTGGTATCGCGGGCAGTCACCGCCGGCCGAGCAGTGCGCCGCGGCGGTGCCGGGCGTGTGGACCCGCGACACTGTGATAGAAATCGTCGCCGGCCTGGTCGGCGACGGCCCGGACAACGACGCGATAGCGTCGTGGCTGTCCACCGCCGAGGGCGACCTGGTGACTCGCGAAACGCTGGTCGATGTCTTCGGCGACGACGGGAGCTTCGATATTGATGGTGCGCTCTACCAATACTCTGCCGTCGGGCTGGTGCCGACCGCAGCCGAGCCGATGCTGGTCGAAGAAGCGATCTCTCGGGTGCGTGACTACATAACAGGCCGGAAGCTGGACACCACGGGATATCCGTTGTCGCAGTTGGTCGCCCATCGGTTCAGCGTCGGCTGGATGGTGTATGTGCCGGTGTCCGAGGGGGAAATGGCGATCGGCAGGGCGATCTTCTACATCGGTGACGACGGCGTGCTGGAACACTCCTCGTCCTCCATCCCGCCGGGGATATACATCCCCGAGTTCGAGCAACGGTTCTCCGAGCGCCAGGCTTCGATAGCCTGAGTTGGATTGCGGCTGAGACACGTTGGCGCTGTGCCAGCGAACGCCAGCCCCTCATGTACTCCCGGCGATGAGAATGGTGCGCTGCGGTAGTCATGGTCCGTTGCGCGACAATCAGTGTCTCGGTTCCATTGACGCTGGGCTGAAGAGGTTGCCGGTATGGGTGAGTTTTTGCAGGTCGATACCGACCTGCTGCGGGCGCTGGTCCCGGAACTCACCGCTATCGCTGAGGCGGCACACGAGAATTTGGCGCAGCTGAAAGTCTCGCTCGACAGTCAGGGGCGGTGCTGGGGTAACGACGAGCCCGGCCGGATTTTCGGCGATCGCTATGAGCCGGCCGCGACGGATGGTCTGGACGGTTTCCGGAACTTGGTCGACAATCTGCGCGCGACGGGTAATGGTATCGCGGAGGCTGCCGCCGCTTTCGACAACCAGGACCTGGACATCAGGTCTCAGATCAGTCATCCGGACATGATCAGCTCCGATCCCAACATGGTCGCGCCGGTCGGTGTGTCGTCGGATCAGCCGAGTTCGACCAGCACGGATCTGCCCCAATCCATACTGTCGCCAACCGGTTCCGAACCCGAACCCGGAGCCGGCACCGCCGTACCGGCGTCGAACCCGGCCGGAACCTCCGCTACTGTGCCCCGATCCGGGCGGCCGCAGTACCCATCAGGCGACAACCCGAGCACCTCCCTCCAATCGACCTCAGCCCTCCAACCGACCTCAGCCCTCCAACCGACCTCAGCCCTCCAACCCACCTCAGCCGTCCAACCCACCTCAGCCGTCCAACCCACCTCGACCGGCCGATATCCTGGTGATGGTTCCGAGGCGCCCGACGAGCAGCCCGTACCTGGGATCGGCGCGGGGCCGACCGTTCAGGATCCCGCGCCAGCCGCTGCGCCCGCGACACCCACCTCGGGAAAGCCCGCAGGCACACCGGCGGTCGCAGGAACGTACACCGGCACACCATGGTCGAGGTCCCCGGCCGGGACATCCGGGCAGAGAAACATGGCAGGCTCGCCGTGGTCGCGCAATACATCCGCCGACGTCCCGCCCGGGCGGGTCTTCCCGCCAGGCCGCACCAGTCTCCGACCTGGCGGGGTGAAGCCCGTTCAATCAGGTCGAGATGATAAGTCCGGCAAACCGAAACGCTCGACAACCACACCGAAACCCTCCGGCGTCGACACCGCCCCTGCGGCGCTGGCGGCCGCGCAGGCCTTCGCCGTACGGCACGGGCTACAGATCGTCGGATTCGACAGCTCCGGGATCGCCGAATCCACGGTTGACGAGATCGCGGCGGCCCTCTACGACATCCTCGGAAAGTACCCGTTCCTCGACCTCGGCGGGATCGAAATCACCGATCTCCGTGGCGGTGCGGTGTCGCGCGTCGCGTGGGATCGGGGCGTGGGCGAGACCGACGGGGCGATGGCCGCGGCATGGATCGTGCTCGACAAGTCCATCGTGGAGAACACCGCAAATCTTGCCGAAAAAATCAGTGCCGCAACACAATCTGGGTCAATAGTTGCTGGATCCGATGAGCGTCCGATGTATTCGGTCATGGTCCACGACCTCGGTCGGATACTAGAGGCGGCGGCGGGTACGCGGGCGCGTGCGTCGGCGCAGCGATTCTTGATCACCGAGTATCGGCGTATCAATGGTTCGTGGGATCGGGGTGACACGTTGGCCCGGATTGTCGCTGGCTATCGGGCATGGCGTGGCCAGTTGAGCCGCGGGTGTTTCTCGGGTGGTCGTTTTGATGCTCGTGCGGGGTTGGTGGGGGCGTTCGCTGAGGTGGAGTTGCGTGGTGCGGACGCGTGTGGGCCGGCAGGGGTGTTGCATCGTCTGGTAGTGGAGTGTGCGCGGGGACGGGCAAGCGGCTAGTGGTGGCGCAGATTTTGGAGCAGTTTCCTGGCTGGATGATCGAGCTGGTGGCGGGGCATATACCGGACGGGACTCCGGACAAGATTCGTCTTGCTGCTGATGCATGGGCGGATTCGGCGGTGGAGCTCGCGGCGTTGGTGGTGCGGCTCGAGGTGCAATTGGATCGGTCGGCGGCAGCGGCGGCAGGGAAAGCTGGTGAGGGGATCCAGCGGCAATATCGTGCGCTGATTGCCGATACGCGCTCGCAGAGTGAGTCCAATGATGCCAAGGCGCGGCTGTTGTATGCGCAAGCCAATGAGGTCGAGCTGCAGCTGTATCAGATTTACGGGATTTTGGGTGTGATTGCGGCGCAGTGGATGTGTGATGCGGCCGCGTCGGGGACCGGTGTGGGGTTGGTGAAAGCGGCGGCGGATCGGGCTGCGGTGAAGGCGGCGGCGGGGGTGGCGTGGCTCGAGCATGTGGCTCGGGTGCTGGAGTTGGCGGTGAAGTTCATCGCCGAGAATCCGCGCCTGATATTGGCGTCGCGCGGTGTGTTGCTGGGTACGGCGATCGGTGGCGGCACCACGTGGGGGGCGATGGAAGTTCAGAAGTGGCAGGGGCATCGGGAGAAGGTGGACAGGGGGAAGGTGAGGATTGCGCTCGCGGCGGGTGCGCTGGGTGGGTTGGTTGGCGTGGAAGTCGGTGCGGCCGTGAGCGGTCGTTTCAGGGCGAATTCGGTGTCGAAGGTGGTGCGGGTCGGTGGGCATGTGGTGGGGACGGTGGTGGCGGGGGCCGCGGGCGGTCTGGCCGGAGGTTTAGCAGGTGGGTTTACGGCGTGGGCGTTGACGGGGGGTGAGTTGCGAGCCAAGGATGTGGCGGCGATGGCGTGGACCGGGTTCGGGTCAGGGTTCGCGAGTGCGGCGGGCGCGGGGTTGCGGTCGGGGCGCGCTGCCGCAGCGGCGGAGGTTGCGGGATCGGGTCGGGTCTCGATAGATACGGGGTCGCCGGCGGAGAATGTTTCGTCGCGTACACAGCTCCCCGGGTCTGGGGAAGGTTACCTCGCCCGGCCTGATGACCTCACTCGTGCGGGGATGCTGTCGGAGCAGACGAAAGCGGAGCTGAGCCAGATCGAGCGTGAGGTCCGTCGGGACCTCGCAGGGCAGGTCGACCAGCTCGCGCCGGGAGCGCAACACGATGCGTTGAGGGAGTTTGTCGACAATCACAAACCTCGCGAGGGCGGTGAACTGCGGCCGGTAAGCCTCGAAGACCTGCACAGTATGGCCGATGCCGAGGCCCGTCAGCAGTTGCGGACGATGGGTTTAGGCCCGACGCCACCAGCGAACGCAGCAGGTACGCAACCTGGTTCGCCACACCCGCCGGTTTCGCCGCCGCGTCCGAGCGCACCGGTTTCGCCCGCACACCCGTCGCCGGGCCCCTCGGGTTCCTCACCTGTGCCCGCCGAATCCGGTCCGGCTGGGCGGGTGAGTGTGCGGGTTGCCGGCGAAGCAGTGCCGCCGGTACACAGCCGAGCGGCGCTGTCGGTGGCAGGTGAGAGCACGGCCGGTAGTGCCACACCCGCCGCGACCGCGCACACCCCCATCACGCACACTCCGGCCGCGCATGTCGATGTCGCTGAGATCGGGGCCGTGCGCACGGTCGCCGAGACGACAGGTCGGGATGCGGTCACCGAAACCTCTGTCGCACAACCAGGTAGTCCCAGTGCGCTTGCGCCCAGACCGCACTCCGGTTCCGGTGTCGACGGCGACGGCGGTAACACTGGGGCAGGGCGCGAGAACGGGCACGGCATCACCACGCCCGAGGACCGCCGCCATGCCGCCACCACCGATGAAGGCCACGCCGTCACCGCGATCGAGGACGGCGCCCATGCGAACGCTACCGAGGAGGGCCGCAGCCGATCCGGCCACGAAGACCGCAACGGTGCGACGGGCGAACAGATTCAGACCACGGAATCGGCCGGCCCACACAATGATTCCCTGAATGCCGGCGGACGTGACACCGCTGAGGCGGTCTCCGGCAACGCCCACCCGGACCTGGTTGGGGCCACCGCTGAGGGCGGTGGCGGTTTCGTGCCCGCCCACGATGCCGATGCCGGTGTACGTAACTGCGTCCCTGAAGCGGTATCGGAGTTCAAGAGATCGACCGGGCTCACCGGAGGTGATCCGTCGCTCATCAGCCGGGCGTCTGGTTTGCAAGGGTTCAGTGGTGATCAGGTCGCGAGGGGGGTGGGTGCGGACTGGCAGGCGGTCGAATCACTGGCCATCGCTGTCGCTGATATTCACAGCAACGGCGGCACCGCCCTGATCGGCATAGAGGGCCCCTGGGGCGCGCACGCCCTGAACTTGCACGACAACAGCGTCGGTGACGTCGTGATGCGCGAACAAGTCGGCGAGTGGGTCCACGAACGCTGCGGTGATGTCGTCAACGTGTGGAAAGTCGACACGAACGGGCGGCCCGTCGGCGAGCTACGAGTGTGGATCGAAGACAACGCGGTGGCTAACTACGTCAACAGCCTGACACCCCACATCGACACAGTCGGCATGATCAGAGCCTACGAATCCACCCACAAAGGGGACCCACAACAACCGGCGTTACCGCTGGCGCCAGGCCAAGCACCCGCGAGCCGACCCGGAATCCACTACCCGAAAGACCTGATGGGCCACCGGCCCGAAGGCGGGGCCGCCCTTTTGGAACGCCCAGCATCCGCCGAACCGGCCCGCGCCGAACAACCCCTGCTGAATCTCGACTTCTTCGAATTCGAAGCGCAATTCGCCACCGACCCCATCCCTCAGGCCACCGTCACGCCGACCGCGCACGCGAAAACACCCACGCCGGAGCTCACACCATCGCACCTGATACCCGACACCGACAACCTTGCCGTGCAGGCGGACCCATCATCCGCGGTTTCATCATCCGAACAACCACGTCCCGTGCCGGACGTACACAGCCCCACCGCACCAACAGACTCACCAGCACGCGTTCCAGACGCCACGCCGTCGATAGCGTCGAAGCCCATTTCCGAGGCGAATAGCCCTGCCCCACAAACACGCCCACTGAAGCCAGTTCCAGAAGCCATAACATCAACCCCATCACACGCCACCGTCGAAACGAAAAATCATGTTCCACAATCAGGTTCACTAAAATCGCTCGCCGACGCCCCACCATCCCCACCGCCACGCGCCACTCACCACGCCGGCAGCCCTACCGCACAAGCAGGCTCGCCGGAGCCGATGCCCGAAACGCCATCGGCCCCGCCTGGCCCCGCCGCGGACGCGGGACCCCTTGCCCTGCAGTCGAACCCGTCGAAGGCGGTTCTCGATACCGCACCATCAGCACCGCTACACCCCACTCCCGCACAGTCGATCTCGCCGAAGAATATTCCGGAGCTCGCGCCTCTGACGAGTGCGGCGGCAGTCGCCTCGGCCGCCGCTGAAGCGCCGCCGTCCGCCACCAGGCCGCTCGCCGCAACGAGCGGCCGACCTGGTGCCGACACCGACGAACTCCCGAGTGAACCCGAGGAGTTCCCCGGTCTACCACCGTCTGTGGTACCGATTGGCGCGCCGCCCGAACAATCCGACCCGGACACGCGGCCCGATGACATTCCGATCGAAAGGCCTGAGGAATACATCAAGCCGCCGGGCACCATCGACACCATCCCCGGCGTCCCGACCCCGCCCGACGGCCCGCCGGACAACGCGATACCCGTTATCCCGCACCTGCCTTCCTCGGTACCGACCCAGCCGCCTGCCATGCCTGTGGTCCAACGGCCGATGCCACCGAACCCCGTCGCCGACCCGAACGACCCCGAGGACGATCGGAACTCCACCCGGGACATCGAACCTCTGCCACGCGACCGGGCCGAGCCGCCAACTCACCTGCCCGCCACCGAGAAAGGCCCGGACTGGACCCCCTCATCCGCTCACTACGCCACTCACCAGGACCCGAACGCCAAGGACGCACCACAAGATCCGAACATCCCTCCTCAATTCGATCCCGACCGCCTCGACCACAGCGACCCGCCTGGCATTCCCGGGCTGGGCGTGCTGCCCTCTGCGCACCGGGCACAACCACAGAAACGGTCGGTGGAGGCGGTCCGCCTGTTCATGGTGGCCCAGGCATCGGCATGTGAGAACGACAAACGAACGACGCGGCAGAAGCCGGACTCGCCGCCGAAACCACCGGAAAAACCCACAGCGCCCGGTGTGGTGGGTGCGGAGGGCGAGCGGATGCGTCCGGTCGGGCGTGGGCGCGTCGACGTCGCGGTGCTGATCGCCTCGGAGGTTGTGGACGGCAGGCCGGGGGCCCCATCTCTCGATGGCAACGCCGCGAAGGCGTCGACGTATTTGTCCCCGTGGGCGGCGCTCAACCGTTCCAGCGCCGGAGATGTTGCGCCGGGCGACAATCCGGATGGATCCCGGCCGACGCCATGGAGCAGCGACCTGTTCCCCGAGACAAGGTCCGCCCCGACGACCGCCGCCGACAACACATCGTCTGGCGATGATCATCTTGGTGACCGCTCCGTTCAGCCCCCTGCGGCTGACTACCGGTCCAGCAACCCGTCCCCCTGGGCCGCGGCGTATGGGCCGGTGCAGGTCCCTGTACCGGACTCGCCGCCTACGGGTGCGCCTGTGACCGCCCGACTGCTGCCCGGCGCGCTGCGGTACTTCCCTGAATTCGATTACGACGCGGCATCCGGTCTCTACATCCCGCAGCGCCACCTGCCACCCGGTCGGCATGGACTACACCACCTCGGCCCAGTGGTTTACCACCACCCCCCGGACGAACCGATCGGCCTGCCCGACCCGCAATCGCAACAACCATCACCTCGATCTCCGGACGGTGACACTCCAACCAACCGACACCCGACAGAACACCCCGAACTCGCGAACCTGAGTGCCGAGCCGCCGCCGGCACCCGCCGAAGAACCGGTTTCCCTGCGGCAGCTACGCACCTCCAATGCGGCGTACTGGCAGCTGTTCAAGTCCAACGCCGCTTCCAGCTTTGGCAACAGTGTTCAGACGACGGCTCTACCGATACTCGCGATGAGCATGACAGGTTCGACGATGGTGGGTGGCTTGGCCACGTTCGCGCAATTTGCACCAAAAGTCCTGTTCGAACCACTCGCCGGCTACATGAGCGATTTTTGGGACCTCCGGCGAAACATGTTCGCCTGGCAGTCCGTCGGCCTGTTTGCGGCCGGTGGTGCCGGTGCCCTGGTCTTCTTCGGTGGACGTGACCTCGGCACGGCGCTCACCGCGGCAACACTGGTGGAGGCGACCGCGGCTACGTTCTATCTGCGCAGTCTCCGGGTGGCAGTTCGAGAACTGACCACTCCACCACAGCGATCGCAGGCGCTCCGTTTGGCAGAGGTCGACGGGTACCTTGCGGGTGTTGGTGGGCGGGTGCTCGGCCCCATCCTGCTCAGTGTGGCGCAGTCGTTGCCGTTCGCCGTGAACGTCGCCTCGTACGCGTGGAACCTGGCGACACTGCGTTCGCTGCGGAATTCCTTTCCGCCCCGAGCCTCGGCGGACTCTCATACATTCCGGGATGTGCTGCGCGGCATTGGAGAGGGGGCACAGGCGCTCTGGCATGAATCATTTCTCCGCCAGTATTCCGCGCTCACGATGATCACCAACATATCCATGACGACCCTCAACCTCCGCACCGCCGCGCTGATCACGGATGCTGCGATGCCGGGTTGGGCTGCTGGTGCGGTGCTCGGCGCGGGGGCTGTGGGCGGAGTAGCCGGCGGGTTCCTGCCAGCCAAGTTGATCAACAAAATCAAGATCGACACCGTGTACCTTGCGACGCTCGCAGGCTTTACCGGCGTCGCCGCGCTTCAGGCCGGCACCGAGAATCCACTCCTGGTGGCGGCCGGCGCATTCGGTGTCTCGGTATTCGGTGTCGGTATGAATGTCCAGTACGCCACCTATGAAGCAAAGGTTGCTCCCGAAAGGCTCTTCGGCCGAGTGTCGAGTGTGAGAAGTCTGATCCTCGGATCCGGTACCGCAGCCGGCGGGTTGGTGGGCGGCGCTTTGCTGTCGACGCAGGGCATCGTCCCTACCGGCTGGATCTCGACGGCCGCAATCGGAGCGGCCGCAACGGGCGGTGCCCTCCATTACATGCTGATGCGAGGCCGCGGCCTGTTCGGATTTCGCTGGCGTCGACCGAAGCCGAAGCCGCCCCCGGCAACGCGGCACCGGCCGTGAGCGCGTCCGAATCCACAACACCCCATGCGGTTCGGCGCATCGTCGAGTGCGTCATCCACGTAGCCCATGCGGTATCAGCACTGGGCAACGACGATACACAGCTACCCGAAACAGGCGAAAAGGGTTGGCGCGTCTTGGAAACCGCCATCGCCACACAACTGATCGAAGTGCAGCTGCCGCAGCAGCCCGCCACCAGCGATCCACTCGCCTCCGTCGTCGACGCCGTCCGCAACAAACGAAACGGTGCTGACACCGCGGTCGTCGTCGTCGACGGCGCCAAAGCACACGGATACGTCATTACCAACGTCGATGGCACTGTCGTCGTATTCGATACGAACATCGACGACACCAATGGCCCACGAGTACGAACATACGAGAAGTGGGCACAGTCCTACCCATGCGTCGAAGAAGCCTTCGTCGCTTACCTCAAATCCGACAACGGCGTGCTGGCGGCCCTGTCCGAACCCAAGGGCATCTATTGGGCCCGTCGCGATGCCGATCCGCGTCGGAGGCGAATCATCGCGGGCTCGACCGAGCATCACGTGGTCATCGACGCGGTCGACTGGCTCGAGCAGCACGAGGGCGCACAGGTGACCTCGTTGCCGGTGGACGCCGGTGGTGTGGTGTCGCCGCGCGCTACGGGCCGCGTTGGCAGACCGCGTCGACGAGGTCGCCCTTGTCGCCATCATGTGGGCCAACAATGAGGCCGGGACCATTCAGCCGATCCGCGAATTAGTTTCCGTCGCACAGGAATTCGGCGTGCCCATGCATAGCGATGCCATTCGGGCCGCGGCCCAGCTGCCGATCGACTTCGGCGCGAGCGGCCTGTCCGCGGCGAGTTTCGCCGGGCACAAGGTCGGTGGGCTGCACGGGGTCGGCGTGCTGTTGCTCGGCAGGCAGGTGCCGTGTGTGCCGCTGCCGCACGGCGGCGGGCATGAACGGGATATGCGTTCGGGTACCTCGGATGCCGCGGCGGGCGGTCGGGCTTGCCACCGCGCTGCGTGAGACCGTCGCCGAGTTGCCGACGCGCGCTGTCGAGCTGACCGGACTGCGTGCGAAGAACGCGGCCGTCACGTAGGGCGAGCCGTCGTATGAGGGCGTCCGCCGATCGGTCAGGATACGGGCGAACTGTCGGCGGCTACCGTTTGCTGGAATTGAACTCGGTATCAGGATCTGGTAGTTCCCCGGGCTGTGGTCTCCAATCTGGCCGATCCGTTCACGCGTCGCTCGATGGGTTGACGTTTTGCCTGTTAACGGCGTGCCTCAGTCGCGACCGAATGATCAACATGGCACCCGGTTGCCGCACCCATGGTCCGGACGGGGCCCTGAAATGAGACCCAGGGCATGAGCGAACCCCCACTTACGCACTGAAGTAGTTGAAACTCGTGCAATCAGCGGCATGATAGCGCATTCTTAGTTAATCGGAACGGTGCCCACAGTTCACGACGTACCTCGGATTGGGAACGACGCATCATGTCCACGTCGCACGGACAACAGGCGCTGCGTTACGAACCGTACTCAGTGGCAGGCGAGCGTGCGCGGCAACCATCGCCTGACGGTGCCATGCTGTCCTACCGTGTCGGCCACGGAATTTGGCGTGAGATTCCACTCGATCCCGACGATCCCGGTGTGACGATCGGGCGGTCGAAGGCAGCCGACATCACTGTGACCGCCGACGCGGCTGTGTCGCGACTGCACGCCATCATCGAGCGGGTGTCGGACTGCTGGGTCGTCATCGACAACGGGATGTCGACAAACGGGACCTTCGTCAACGGTGAGCGCATCGGAGGACGTCGGAAACTCAACTCCGGCGATACCGTCCGCCTCGGAGAATCGGTGTTCATCTTCACCGACGGCCACCCGCCCGAAGACGAAATAACAATTGTCCCGATCAGCCTGCCGACCCGGAATGACCTGACCGACGCCCAGTATCTGGTTCTGGAGGCGCTGTGCCGCCCCAATGATGCTCAGACTACCTACAGCTACCCCGCCTCGAACTGGCAGATTGCACACGATCTGTGCCTGAGCGTTGCCACGGTCAAAACCCACCTGCGGGCAATATTCAAAATATTCCAGGTCGAAAACCTGCCACAGAACCAAAAACGCGTGCTTGTGGTCGAACGTGCTCTCGCGTGCGGCGTGATTGTCAATCACGAGGGGTAGGACTCCGGCTCAAGTGTGTGATGTCGGTTCGCGCCCCATCACGGGGGCGCCGAGCAGCAACTCCTCTCGGTCGATACGGTGTCCAGCTAGACCGGGTGGAAACCTGCGCCGATGCCACCGCGCGCGTTGATGTCGTCGATGATGGCGGCCATGTTCCCGCCGAGCTGCGGTCCGAGGCACGGCACGGTCAGATATCCGTTGACCATGCCGACGAGCGTTGTTCCGACCGTCACCGGCCCGCCGGAGTCACCGGGAAGGACACATATCTGCGTCCAGGTCCAGGTGTTGGACCCGTACACATCTCCGTAGGTCAGTCCGCAGGTCTGGCCCGTGGTGTAGCCCTGCTTGCAGGCGATATCCGGGAACTGCGCCGGACCGCCCAACCTGGTGATCGTGGTGTTGCCCACGCGGTTCACGGGCACGACCTTGCCGGGATCGAACTCGATGACGGCGTAGTCCATCGCGGTGTAGGTGTAGGCGAAGGTGCCGACTGTGCCTGCGTCACGGTTGGCCTCGGCGGCGACCTCGGTACCCGCCTCACCGCAGTGTGCTGCGGTGAGCCCGACCAGCCGACCTGCGGCATCGTGCCCGATCGTGGTGAGTGTGCATATGCCCTGGTCACCGACGACCAAGCCGGAGCCGCCGCCCAGCATCGACGGACCTGCCGCATGCGCGGTGCCTATTTGTGCTCCGACCAGCATTGCGCCCGCTGCAAATGCAACGGCAGCCCTCGCGAGTTTCATGAACATGTCCAATCCAATCGTCCGGGCCGCGACAATCCGGTGCGGCGCGAATAACGTCTGCACATTTCCTGGACGGGGTCTATCGCCACCGGGGCGTCAGGCCCCGTTGTCAGGCGTTCTTTGGCATGGAGTCTGGTTGGAGTTGCGTCGTAGCGACGACACTATGACGGTCACCGCGCTATCGGGTGTGTGACGCGCGGCGTTGTCTGCATTGTTGTGGTGCTGTCGAGCGGGTCACACCAGGCAGATGCCCGTAAAGAACGGGAAGACCGGCGGGACGAAGCAAACCCACCACAGCAAGGGGTTCCACCACAAGACGGCAGGTTCGACCTGTACGGGGACTGGCTCCGAGGGTGCCACCTGGACAGGCAGCGGAGATTCGGCCGGTGCTGCGGTCGCAACGCTGGTGCCGAGCGCGATTATCGGTGCGAGCGCCACCGCTGCCGCGGCTACGCGAATTTTGGTCGTGTTCATGATGCTTCCTTAAGTGAGCGCTTCCGGGTCGCCCTCACCCCTGAAGGCTGCCCGCGTGTGAACACCACCAACTCTGCTCGTAGGGTGCGCGGGCGATCTTCCTCCCGCGGGTTGGAAACACTCACACCTCGGGTGGAACCGAGGGCGTCGTCGGAATCAGGGTGATCGCGAAGAAGCGCTGGCGGGCTCCGGGAATACCGGAAGGCGGCCGGCGGGTTGCGGATCGTAGGTGAAACGTGGACACATCGGGGGACACCCCCAAGATGTGCAGGTCAAGGCTGGGATAGGCTTTATCGGTCATGAAGTCGGGTTTTTCGGGTCAGCTCAACGGTGCGCCCAAGACGGTCTACCTCGATCATGCGGCGACCACACCGATGCTGCCTGCCGCCATCGAGGCGATGACGGCTGCTCTCGGGCTGACGGGCAATGCGTCGTCGCTGCACGGTTCGGGGCGCGCGGCGCGGCGGCTACTGGAGGAAGCGCGGGAGTCCATCGCCGCGGATCTGGGCGCGAGGCCCTCTGAGGTGATCTTTACTTCGGGCGGCACCGAGAGCGACAATCTGGCGATCAAGGGCATCTATTGGGCCCGGCGCGATGCCGATCCGCGGCGGACGCGGATCATCGCGAGCTCGACCGAGCATCACGCGGTCATCGACACCGTCGAGTGGCTGGAGCAGCACGAGGGCGCACAGGTGACCTGGCTGCCGGTGGACGGCGACGGAGTCGTCTCGCCGCGTACGCTGCGGGCCGCGCTGGCCGAACATGTCGACGAGGTCGCGCTTGTGACCCTCATGTGGGCCAACAACGAGGTCGGGACAATTCAGCCGATCCGCGAGTTGACTACTGTCGCACAGGAATTCGGTGTTCCGATGCACAGCGATGCCATCCAGGCCGGCGCTCAGCTGCCGATCGACTTCGGCGCGAGCGGCCTCTCGGCGGCGAGTTTCGCCGGGCACAAGGTCGGCGGGCCGCACGGCGTCGGGGTGTTGTTGCTGGGCAGGAAGGTGCCGTGTGTGCCGCTGCTGCACGGCGGCGGGCACGAACGCGATCTGCGTTCGGGCACCTCGGATACGGCGGCGGCGGTCGGGCTCGCCACCGCGCTGCGCCAGACGGTGGCCGAGTTACCGACGCGCACCATCGAATTGACCGGACTGCGTGACGAGCTGATCGAGCGGATCCGCGACATGGTGCCCGATGCGGTGCTCAACGGCCCCGCAGGCGAGCAGCGACTGCCAGGCAATGTGCACTTCACCTTCCCCGGCTGCGAAGGCGATTCGTTGCTGATGCTGTTGGACGCGGCCGGCATCGAATGCTCGACCGGGTCGGCCTGCAATGCGGGCGTTGCCTCGCCGAGCCATGTGCTGATCGCCATGGGCGTCGAGCCGTGGCAGGCCCGTGGTTCTTTGCGATTTTCGTTGGGGCACACCTCGACCCGCGCCGATGTCGACGCGTTGACGAGGGTGTTGCCCCAGGTGGTTGAACGGGCCAGGGCCGCGGGTCTGGCCGGTGCGAAGGGAGGTGTCTGATATGCGAGTACTCGCCGCGATGAGTGGTGGTGTGGACTCGGCGGTGGCGGCGGCACGTGCCGTCGACGCTGGTCACGAGGTGGTCGGCGTGCATCTTGCGTTGTCGGCGACACCCGGCACGCTGCGCACCGGTTCGCGCGGTTGCTGCTCGAAGGAGGACGCCGGTGACGCACGGCGCGCCGCCGACGTGCTCGGAATTCCGTTCTACGTCTGGGATTTCGCCGACCGCTTCAAGGAAGACGTGATCGACGATTTCGTCGCGGCCTACGCGGCGGGCGAGACACCGAACCCGTGCCTGCGCTGCAACGAGAAGATCAAGTTCTCCGCGCTCGCCGACCGCGCGGTTGCGCTCGGCTTCGACGCCGTGGCCACCGGGCACTATGCACGGCTGGAGGACGGGGTGCTGCGGCGCGCGGTCGACGCCGACAAGGATCAGTCCTATGTGCTTGCCGTGCTGACGGCACAACAGCTTTCGCGGGCCATGTTCCCGGTGGGTGACACCCCGAAGCCGCAGATCCGCGCGGAAGCCGCTGAGCGCGGTCTCGCGGTGGCCGACAAGCCCGACAGCCACGACATCTGCTTCATCCCCTCCGGAGACACCCGTGCGTTCCTCGGTGCCAAGATCGGCATCCGGCCCGGTGCGGTCGTCGACAACGCCGGCCAAGTGCTCGCGAATCACGAAGGCGTGCACGGGTTCACGATCGGCCAGCGCAAGGGCCTCGGCCTGCCAGGTCCCGCCGCGGACGGTAAGCCGCGCTATGTCACCGACATCGATCCCGACTCGGGCACCGTCCGCGTCGGCTCTGCCGAAGACCTGGAGGTCTGGGGCGTGCAGGCCGATCGCGCGATTTGGACCTCCGGCGCAGCGCCGGACGGGCCGATCGAGTGCGTCGTGCAGGTGCGTGCCCATGGTGGCATGGCCCCTGCGATCGCCGAAGCGGTCGGTACCGGACTGACGGTGCGCCTGCGCGAGCCGCTGACCGGCGTGGCCCGTGGCCAGGCGGTCGTGTTGTACCGCCCGGATGTCAGCGGCGATCAGGTGATCGGCAGTGGGACTATTTCGGGCACGGTGCGCGACGCGGCCGACGAGTCCGACGCAGTGAGCGGCGCGAGCGCGACGCAGTGACCGTCGCCGGTGCACGGCACCAGGCGACACGCACACGCATCCTTTTCGGCACCCCGGCGTGCACCGGGGTGCAACCCACGATGAGGCGCGAGCCTCGTACAGAGGTGGCACAGTGAGCGAGATCGCCAAGGTAGCCGGCGAAGTCGACGCGAAAGAACTGGTGCGTATCCCCGGCGGCATTGCGACGGCCGTCGGCTCGTGGCCGGGCACCGATCCACGCGAGGCGGCGACCACCATCCTCGGTGAGCTGCCGGATCTGGCGCATCTGGTGGAGTTGCCCGGGCGCGGCATCGGGGCGGACATGCTCGGCCGGGTTTCCGCCCTGCTCGTCGATATGCGATTCGACACCACGACGCGGGGTTACCGGCTGGCCCCGCGACCCGGTGCGACGTCCCGGCGCGCACGGGACCTGCTGCGGGCGGATCTCGATGCGCTCGAAGAGGCTTGGGAGACATCGGGTTCGGCGGGCACCGGTCGCATTGTCAAGGTGCAGGCCACCGGCCCGCTGACCCTCGCCGCGCAGGTGGAATTGCCCGGTGGGCACCGTATCCTCACCGATTCCGGTGCGGTGCGCGATGTTTCGGAATCGTTGGCGGAGGGTCTTGCTGAGCATGTGGCCGAGGTGCGCAAGCGGCTCGGCGCGGAAGTGGTTCTGCAACTGGATGAACCGTCGCTGACCGTGGTGCTGGAAGGCTCGCTGCGCGGCCCGAGCATTCTGAATACCGTGCGGGCACTGCCCGAACCGGAAGCTCTTGCGGTACTGGATGCCGTGATTACCGCACAATCCGCGCCGGTGTTGGTACACAGCTGCGCCGAAGCGCCCGCGCTGACTTTCCTGCGCGGCAGCGCCGCCGCGGCGATCGGCTTCGACATGGCCGCCATCGGCACCCGCGACCTCGACAATATCGGCGAAATCCTCGACACCGGAAAACAATTGGTTCTCGGTCTGGTGCCGACGGCACCCCCGGCCATGCCGGCGACCTGGCGTGACTTCGCCGAACCCGGCGTCCGGCTCGTCGATCGCCTCGGCTTCCCGCGCAAGACGCTCGCCGAGCGGATGGTGATCGGCCCCGCGTGCGGATTGGCGGGGGCTCCGCTGGAATGGGCGCGTACCGCACTGCGTGTGTCCGCGGAAGTCGCGCGCGCCTACGCCGAAGAACCGGAATCGTTGACCTTCGACTGACCGTCGGCCGCCACCGTGCCGCACGATCGGAATCGGGTCATCGGGGGCGGCGACGTGCGGGAACGTGCGATCGAGATGTCGGTGGGCTCGGCTAATGTGCGTTGGGTGAGTGACAGCGACAGCGCGGCGTTCCCGGCGACGGCAGAGCAGCGGGTGGAGTGGCAGCGGCTTGCGGACGAAGTTCGCGAGCACCAGTTCCGCTATTACGTGCGCGATGCACCGATCATTACCGACGGTGAGTTCGACACCTTGTTGCGGCAGCTGCAGGCTCTGGAGGAGCGGCATCCCGACCTGCGCACGCCCGATTCGCCGACCCAGCTGGTCGGCGGCGGGTTCGCGACGGATTTCACCGCCGTAGATCACCTCGAGCGGATGCTGTCGCTGGACAATGTGTTCGACTTCGACGAGCTGCGCACATGGGCGAGCCGGGTGGAGGCCGAAACCGGGTCGAACCTGCACTACTTGTGCGAGGTGAAGATCGACGGTGTCGCGCTGAACCTCGTCTACGAGAAGGGTCGCCTCGTGCGCGGCGCGACCCGCGGCGACGGCCGCACCGGTGAGGACGTCACACTCAACGCCCGCACTATCGAGGACATCCCCGGCGAGCTGACGCCGAGCGACGAGTTTCCGATTCCCGACCTGCTCGAGGTGCGCGGCGAGGTGTACTTCCGGCTGACGGACTTCGAGACGCTCAATGCCGCCATCGTCGCCGAAGGCAAACCCCCGTACGCGAACCCGCGCAATACCGCGGCGGGCTCGCTGCGGCAGAAGGATCCCGCGGTGACCGCGCGGCGCAGGTTGCGCATGATCTGCCACGGATTCGGGCGCATCGAGGGATACACCCCTGCCTCGCAGTACGAGGCGTATCGTGCGCTGGCGGCTTGGGGGCTGCCGGTGTCCGAGCACACCAGGCGGGTGCAGGGCATCGACGCGGTGATCGAGCGCGTCGCCTACTGGGGCGAGCACCGTCACGATATCGAGCACGAGATCGATGGTCAGGTGATCAAGGTCGACGAGATGGCGCTGCAACGCCGCCTCGGCTCGACCTCGCGGGCGCCACGCTGGGCGATCGCCTACAAGTACCCGCCCGAAGAGGCGACGACCAAGCTGCTGAACATCGAGGTGAACGTCGGCCGCACCGGCCGCGTCACCCCGTTCGCGGTGATGGAGCCGGTCTCCATCGCGGGGTCGACGGTCGCGATGGCGACGTTGCACAATGCCTCGGAGGTCAAGCGTAAGGGTGTGCTCATCGGCGACACCGTCACCATCCGCAAGGCAGGTGATGTAATTCCCGAGGTGCTCGGCCCGGTGGTGGACGCGCGGACCGGCACCGAACGCGAGTTCGTGATGCCGTCGAACTGCCCGGAGTGCGGCACCGAGCTGGCACCGCAGAAAGAAGGCGACGCCGATATCCGTTGCCCGAACCAGCAGTTCTGCCCGGCCCAGTTGCGGGAGCGCGTCTTCCATGTCGCGGGCCGCGGCGCTTTCGACATCGAGTCGCTCGGGTACGAGGCCGCAGGCGACCTGCTGAAGTCGGGTGCGATCACCGACGAGGGCGATCTGTTCGACCTCACCGAGGAGCGCTTGCTCACCACTACACTGTTCGCCAATAAGAACGGTGGCCTGTCTGCGAACGGCAAACGGCTGCTGGAGAACCTGCGGGCCGCCAAGGATCGACCCCTGTGGCGGGTGCTCGTCGGGTTGTCCATCCGGCATGTCGGCCCGACGGCGGCGCGGGTGCTGGCGCGCGAATTCGGCAGCCTCGACCGGATTCAGGACGCATCGGCGGAGGAACTCGGCGCGGCCGACGGTGTGGGCCCGACCATCGCCGCGGCGGCGGCGGAATGGTTCACCGTCGACTGGCACCGCGCGATCGTCGACAAGTGGCGGGCCGCAGGCGTGCGGATGGCGGACGAACGCGACGAGTCCGTCGAGCGCACGCTGGAGGGTTTGTCGATTGTGGTGACCGGTTCGCTGCAAGGGTTTTCGCGAGACGGCGCCAAGGAAGCCATCCTGGTGCGCGGCGGCAAGGCATCCGGCTCGGTCTCCAAGAAAACCGCGTTCGTGGTCATCGGTGAGGCCCCCGGCTCGAAGGCCGCGAAAGCTGAGGAACTCGGTGTGCCGATCCTCGACGAGGACGGTTTCCGGCGGCTGCTCGAAGCAGGACCGGCAGCGGTGACGCCGGGTGCGGACGCGCAGGACACCGCCACCGAGGACGCCGTAGCGAAGGAATAGGGCGGGTCGGTCGTATCGCGGTCGCAGTCCGTCGTTGCCACGGTCGCAGTCGCGATCGTGGTCGGTTCGGGGGCGTTGGTGTGCCGACGGTGAACACTTCTTGACCTCAACTGTGGTTCAGGTATGAGGATCGAGTGGTAGGCAACTATCAGGAGTGCACCATGGTTCACCGCCCTACCGCTCTCATCACGGGCGCTTCCGCAGGATTCGGTCTCGCACTGACGCGCTCACTGGTCGGACGCGGCTGGCAGGTGATCGGCACCGCCCGCCGCGCCGACCGACTCGAACGCGTGCGTGCCGAACTCGGTGACGCCGTGCTCGCGGTGCCCGGCGACATCACCGATCCGGCGCATCGCGCCGAGTTGGCCGATATCGCGCGACGGATCGGATACCTCGACCTCGTCGTGAACAACGCGAGCAGGCTCGGTCCGAGCCCGATGCCGCGCCTGGCGGACTATCCGCTCGACGAACTCGAGCGGGTGTATCGCACCAATGTCATCGCCCCGCTGGCGATTCTGCAGTTCGCGCTGCCGCTGCTCGGCTCCGCCGGTGTCGCGATCGACATCAGCTCGGATGCCGGCGTCGAGCCGTACCCGGACTGGGGCGGTTACGGTTCGTCGAAGGCGGCGCTCGATCAGTTGACCGCCATCCTGGCCGCCGAGCATCCCGACGTGTCGATTTACGCCTTCGATCCCGGCGATATGCGCACCGAAATGCATCAGGCCGCGTTTCCCGGTGACGATATCTCCGATCGTCCCGCGCCCGAGACCGTCGTCCCCGCGCTGCTGCGGCTGATCGAGGAACGTCCGAAGAACGGGCGCTATACGGCAGCCGATTTCGCTACGGGGGTGGCCGGATGACGTCGGTTCTCGCCGACTGGGCGCACATCCTGCCGCCGGAGCGCAATGCCATCGCACCGCCGGAGGCGCGCGGCCTGGCGCGCGACGAGGTCAGGATGCTGGTCTCTGCGGATCGGCTCACCCACACCAGATTTCGAGAACTGCCACAGCACCTGATGCCGGGTGACCTTGTGGTGGTGAACAATTCGGCCACTGTGGCTGCGGCCGTGGACGGCACGATCGAGGACAGACCGGTCACACTGCACTTCTCCACCTGGCTCGATGCGCAGGCCGAACCGGACGCGCAGGTGATCGACTCCGCGAGTACCACTGCCGCAGACACTTTCGGTGGTTGCACCGGGCGGTGGGTGGTGGAAGTGCGCACCGTGGATCGCACGCCGATACCCGAGGAAGAGCTGGACGCAGGCACCGAGATCCGGTTACCGGAAGGCGCGGTGGCCACCCTGCGCGAGCCATGGTTACCCGGCGCGCGCCGACTGTGGATTGCCGAGCTCGCCGGCGACCCGCAGCGGCTGCTGCAGCGCCACGGTTACCCGATCACCTATTCGTATGTGCCACAACGCTGGTCGTCTTCGTACTACACGACGGTCTTCGGGCGCATCCCCGGCAGCGCGGAAATGCCGAGCGCGGCACGGCCGTTCACCCGGCGACTGGTGCTCGACCTGGTGAGCTCCGGAGTCGCGATCGCGCCGATCACACTGCACACCGGGGTGTCCTCACCGGAAGCGGGAG
This sequence comes from Nocardia sp. NBC_00403, assembly GCF_036046055.1. NCBI lineage: Bacteria > Bacillati > Actinomycetota > Actinomycetes > Mycobacteriales > Nocardiaceae > Nocardia > Nocardia sp. NBC_00403. Next base: position 7,464,286 of record NZ_CP107939.1, on the reverse strand, counting down.
AACCACCCAGCCCCGAACGCTTCGCAGTCTCCGCCGCGACCGCGCGCAGAGTCAACGACGCCAAAGCGGCGGGAGGCCGCATCATCGCCGTGGGTACCACGGTGACGCGAGCCCTGGAAACCACCGCGGACTACACCGGGCAGGTCCACCCCGCCCACGGGTGGACCGAACTCGTCCTCGGTCCCGATCACCCGGCCCGCACGGTCGACGGCCTCATCACCGGCTGGCACGCCCCCGGCGCGTCGCACTTGGATCTGCTCGTCGCGGTGGCAGGCGAACCGGCCGTGCACGAGGCCTATGCGACGGCCCTGGACGCCGCGTACCTCTGGCACGAGTTCGGCGACAGCGCCCTGCTTTTCGGCGCGGGTGGTGCTCGGAGTTAGGACGGGTTGATGGTCACCGTGGCGTTCAGCTGACCCGCGATTTCGATTCGCCCGCACTGACCGTTGCTCAGATCGAGGTGCCGCGTGGCGGTCTTGGTCTTGCCTGTCTTGATGGTCGCGTCGACGATCACGTTGACCCGCCCCACCGAGCACACCTTGGAGATGGCGGGCGATCCGTCGAAACTGACCGTGCCACCACCCTGACAAGTATTCGTCTCGTTAGTAAAGAAGAGTCGCGCTGTGCCGTCCGGGCACGGCGCCTCGGCGACGGCCTGAGGAGCAGCGACGACGATCGACCCCAAGCCGAGGGCGGCGACGATGGAGCTTCGGACCACAAGACGACGAACGGTCAATTCCATCGTTATCCATCCAATCAAAACAGTTGGTGCAATAAGCACCACGAAGCAACCGTGGCGCGAGCATGCTAACGCGCCCAGCGCACTCCCCGCACCACGAATGGGTCGCGTACCTGCGAAGAAAGCAAGAAATCCGGTGTCGATGAGCGGTATCCGTGCGCATCGTGCAGGGTCGCGGCTATCGACCGTTTCCGCTGGTGTGGGCTGCCGATGGCGCGATTTCGGATGCTGGAGTGCAGCGCCCGCGGTCGGATTTCCGGGTAAGTGCGGCGCGGTCGGAGGTGGCGGTGTCGCGGCGCGGCGGGGGAGAGGACAGGATGGCGGGATGCTGCGGAGTTTTCAGGTGACCAACCACAGATCGTTGGCGGATCGGCAGGAGTTGCGGTTGAGCCGGGGGAGCGGGCCGGTGGCGGTGCCGGTGACCGGGGTGCACGGCGCGAGCGCCGCGGGGAAGACGAGTCTGATCGATGCGCTGGGGCAAATGCGCGACGCGGTGCTGAATTCGGTGACGGGGTGGGATCCGTATGCGGGGCCGGTGCGGTCGCCGCATCTCGGCTTCCCCGATCGGCCTTCGGAATTCGTGGCGGGTTTCGTCGCCGAGGGCGTCCCGTACACCTATGGCTTCGAATTGGACAATGCCGATGTCACGGCGGAGTGGTTGCATGCGCATCCGCGCTCGCGCAAGCGAATCGTGTTCGAACGCAATGGAGAACAGATCAAGATCGGGCCGATGTTCGAGGCCGCGCGTTACGGCATCGCCGCGCTGATCCCGTTGGTGCGTCCGAATGCCTTGTTGCTCAGCCTCGCCGGTCAGATGTACGCCGAAGCGCTTGTCCCCGCCTATCGCTGGTTCTCCTCGATGCTCGAGGTGCAACAAGGCCCGGCGGCGGCCACGGCGGTCGCCCACCGACTCGGCAGCCATGTCTCGGCGTCCGGTGAGAATGCGGTGCGATTGCTCATGCTGCTGCGCACCGCCGAGCTCGGCATCACGGATCTGCTGATCGCGGAGAACGACCCGCTGTACGCCGATTACCTCCGGGATCTGGACGGCGATATCGCCGGGACCGCCAAACAGCTCGAGCTGTGCGCTTCCTCTCCTGGTCACGCCGACAATCTGTTGCGGGAGAGCGGGATCACCGAGGTCATGCTCGACCGTGAACTGAGCAATCTGAAGTCAGCGCGCGATGCCCTCTACACCAGGATGGTGGCCCGTCGCGGCGTCGGCCTGGGCCTGGTGCATGCCGGCATCGACAACGCCTTCGACATCACCGACGAATCCACCGCCACGTTGTCGCTGCTGCGCTTGCTGCCTGCCATGTTGGACGCACTCGATTCCGGCCGCGTACTTGCCGTCGACGACATCGGCGCCGACCTCCCCGCCGAGGAGACCGACCGTCTGATCCAGCTCTTCCAGAATCCGGAAACCAATTCCCGTGGTGCGCAATTGATCTTCACCACCAACAACCGTGCGCTGATCGACCGGGGCAACGGTCGTTCGCAACGAACGCGCACCGCCGTCTGGCAGGTGCGTCGCACCGAAAACAGCACCAGCGAGCTCGTGGCTCGGTAGCCGTGGCACGGGTGCGGTCGTCGATCACGCTGCCCGATCGGCGGCACGATCGTCGACCGCACGTGGGGGAGGCAATCGCAGGATGGTGGGACAGACCGTGCTCACCGTGGCGTGATCGGTTGCGGCGCCAGGGCCAATAGCATGGTTGACATGCTGGAGTTCGGGATGCTGCTGATCATGGTCACCGCACTGGTCGGCTGGTTGGTGATCTACCTGCGTGGACGCCGGGGGATTCAGCCCACAGAGGCCGAAACGGGTGCGCTGTACCTCACCGGGGTGAGCCCACGCCCCGATGCCATCGGCGAGCAGTTCGTGACCATCACCGGAAATCTGACGGGTCCCACGGTCCCCGGCACGGTGGTGTACGGCCGTTTCGTCTGGGACACGAACGAGTGGCCGTCCATCGGCGACTACCTCACGGTCGTCTACCCGCCGGGCAAACCGGAGCGCTTCCAGCTCGCCGACCCGAGCGCCCGGCCCGACCTCGGCAGCTGACCGCCGCATGGGCCGCGAACGTCGGTTGTGAGCTGCGGCACTGCTGCTCGGCTGTGACGCAGCACGCTCGGCGGCGAATGGGAGGATGCCGGTATGAACGCTGCCGGCAGGGATGTGAAGGACAAGGTCGTGGTTCGGACCGCCCGGCCGGACGAGTACGACGCCATCGGCGAGCTGACCGTCGAGGTGTACGTCAGCGAAGGGTACGTAGTGCCCGGCAGCCCCTATGCCGCGGAGCTTGCCGACATCACGCATCGGGCAGCATCGGCGCAGGTACTGGTTGCCGCGCACGGCGACCGCGTTGTCGGGTCGTTGACCGTGGCTCGGCCCGGCACACCGTATGCGGAGATCGCTCGACCGGGGGAACTCGAGTTCCGCATGCTCGCGGTCTCGAAGACGGCGCGCGGCCTCGGCGCGGGAACGACGTTGGTGCGCACCGTGCTCGAGATGGCGACCGCGGAATCGTTCAGCGCCGCGGTGCTCACCACGATGCCCGCCATGGTCGATGCTCGCCGAATCTATGACCGTTTCGGATTCGTGCCTGTGCCGGAACGGGATTGGCGTACTCCCGCGGGCGAGCAACTGACCGTGCTGCGCCTGCAGCTGACCTAACCCAATACGGTCGCGACGATGCCGGCCAGGTATCCGAGCCGCGCGACCTCGGACGGGCGGAAGTCGGGGCCGCCGGGTCGCCCGAGCAGCAGTACCTTCCCGGTGTTGCCGAGCGGTGCGGCGGCCAGCTTGGTGTCCATGTCGGTCCAGATCTGCGGGACCCACTCGGCCTCCGGATCCAGGACGGCGGGCTTCTCCAGCGGCATCCACGGCGCCGAACCGGCCTGGGTCTCGGGGGCGCTCGGGCTGCCGACAACGCGGTAGGCGCCCTGCGGACCCATGTCGATGACGGTGCTCCAGCCGACGCGCAGCACCCGGGGCACGCCGTCGACGAGCACCTGCAGGCGGTCGTCACGGGCGGTGGCGACCTGGTCGATCAGTTCGAGTTCGCGATGAGTGTCGAGCACACCGGAGTACGGGCGAATGGAATCCACGCGCACATCGGGGATCGATTCGGCGGCGGTGATCAACGTGTCGGGCAACGCGCCCTGCGGCACCTCGACGACGAGGTCGTCGATCGCGAAGCCTGCCCCACGCTCCACGACATCCAGTGACTGTATGTCGGCGCCGACGGAGCCCAGTGCGAGCGCGAGCGCACCGAGGCTTCCCGGTCGATCTGGAAGTTGCACGCGGAGCAGGTATGACACGTGCTTTCCTTTCCTTGGCAGCCGAGCGTGGTGAACGGATACCCGGGTCACGCAATACTTACACCCCGGAGTGCCGGTTATCGACTCGAAGCCCGTCGGGTGATCGATGCCACTCGGCGATTTCGTGCGGATGCGGCGTGTCACGCTAGTACGCGAGGTGTGTCGTCGTGCGTCCGGCTCCTGTGGAAGCGGGTCGTCGTCGAGTCGCTAGGCTGTGCGTGGCCTATCAAGCACGCTCAACAATGCCGAAAGGGGTTCCGCGGTGCCCGCCATCTCCCGCGACGAGGTCGCACACCTCGCCCGGCTGTCCAGGCTCGCCCTGTCCGAGTCCGAACTGGATCAGTTCGCCGGTCAGTTGGATTCGATCTTGAGCCACGTGCGGACCATCTCCGAGGTCGCCGCCGCCGATGTCCCTGCCACCTCCTCGCCCAATCCGGCGACGAACGTGACCCGCCTCGATGCGGTCGTGCCGTGCCTGACTCCGGAGCAGGCGCTGTCGGGCGCCCCCGCGGTCGAAGAGCAGCGGTTCCTGGTGCCGCAGATTTTGGGAGAGGCCCAATGAGTTCAGCATCGCGTAGCGATTCGGTGAGGGGCGGCGGTCGGGAGACGGGTGGGCACGAGCTGACCACGCTGTCTGCGGCCGAGCTGGCAGGCAAGATCCACGGTGGCGAGGTGTCCTCGGTGGAGGTCACCCAGGCGCACCTGGACCGGATCGCGGCGGCCGACGGCGAGATCAACGCGTTCCTGTACGTCTCGGGGGAGCAGGCGCTCAGCGCCGCGGCCGCGGTGGACTCCGCGCTGGCCGCGGGTGCCGCGCCCGCCTCGCCGCTGGCCGGAGTTCCGTTGGCGCTCAAGGACGTGTTCACCACCACGGACATGCCGACCACCTGTGGATCGAAGATCCTCGAGGGCTGGGTCTCGCCGTACGACGCGACACTGACCACCCGGCTGCGCGATGCGGGCATCCCGATTCTCGGCAAGACCAACATGGACGAGTTCGCGATGGGCTCCTCCACCGAGAACTCCGCGTACGGCCCGACCCGTAACCCGTGGGACACCAGCCGGATTCCCGGCGGCTCCGGCGGTGGTTCGGCGGCCGCGCTCGCCTCGAATCAGGCGCCGCTGGCCATCGGCACCGACACCGGCGGATCGATCCGTCAGCCCGCCGCGGTGACGGCGACCGTCGGCACCAAGCCGACCTACGGCACGGTGTCCAGGTACGGCCTCGTCGCGTGCGCCTCGTCGCTGGACCAGGGCGGCCCCTGTGGGCGCACCGTGCTCGACACCGCACTGCTGCACGAGGTGATCGCCGGGTACGACCCGCGCGACTCCACTTCGCGCAAGGTCGCCGTGCCACCGGTGGTCGCCGCGGCGCGCGAGGGCGCGAAGGGCGATCTGCGCGGGCTGAAAGTCGGTGTGGTGAAGGAACTTCACTCCGACAGCTACCAGCCGGGTGTGCTCGCCTCGTTCGATGCGGCGGTCGCGGTGCTCAAAGAGCTCGGCGCCGAAGTGGTCGAGGTGTCGTGCCCGCATTTCGAGTACGCACTGTCCGCGTACTACCTGGTGATGCCGAGCGAGGTGTCGTCGAATCTGGCTCGATTCGATGCCATGCGGTACGGCCTGCGCGTCGGTGACGACGGTCAGCACAGCGCCGAGCAGGTCATGGCCGCGACGCGCGCCGCCGGATTCGGTCCGGAAGTCAAGCGCCGCATCATGATCGGCACCTACGCATTGTCGGCCGGGTACTACGACGCCTACTACGGCCAGGCGTTGAAGGTTCGCACCCTGATCGCGCGCGACTTCGACAACGCCTATGAGAAGGTCGATGTGCTCGTCTCGCCGACCAGCCCGTTCACCCCGTGGAAGCTGGGCGAGAAGGTCGACGATCCGCTGGCCATGTACCTGTCGGACCTGTGCACCCTGCCCACCAACCTGGCGGGACATCCGGCCATGTCGGTGCCGTCCGGGCTGAGCAAGGACGACGGCATGCCGGTCGGCCTCCAGATCATGGCCCCCGCGCTTGCCGATGACCGCCTGTACCGCGTCGGTGCGGCCTACGAGGCCGCTCGCGGACCGATCAGCTAGTACGCCGCTGTCGCGTATTCAGGCCCTATCAGTTCGGTGCCAGGTGGGTGGCGCGCAGATCCCGCGCTGCCTGCCTGGCTCTGTTCTGGGCTACCGTCGACCTTGTGAGTCGCACCCAGTGGACGATCCATGGTGAGAACGTCGTGGACGAAAACCGACACATCAAGCTCTCTACCGTCGACATCGAGCTACCCGACGGAGTGAAGTTCACGCAGTACGTCGTACGGATGCCGCGTTGCGCAATGACGTTGGTACTCAACGACAAACGTGAAGCCTTGCTGATGTACCGGCACCGATTCATCATCGATCGATGGGTTTGGGAGCTGCCCGGCGGCTACGTCGACCACGCCGAGGACGTAGCCGTCGCGGCGGCGCGTGAGGTCGAGGAAGAGACCGGCTGGCGGCCGAAAACCATGGAGCACCTGGTCAGCTTTCAGCCATCCATCGGAACCATGGACCAGCCACAAGAGATCTATCTTGCGCGGGGCGCGGATCTGACCGATACGCCGCCGGACATCAACGAAGCTGAAGACGTACGGTGGATTCCCCTGGAGGAAGCGGTCGCGATGATCGATCGTGGCGAAATTGTCGGTGCTGCAACAGTTGTCGCGCTATACCGGGCGCTCAGTCTGTCCGCATGGTGATTGCGAGTACCTGTCGCCAGAAGTGGTCGATGTCGGGCAGCGCGGTGTACGCAGCAAGTCTGTGGCGCACCTCGCGGAGATAGGTGTGGGTTCGGTGCGACTTCAGCCCGCTGATGATATCGAGCGCCTCAGTGCCGACGCGCGCTGCTTCATGAGGATCGTCGTGGGCGAGGGGAGAAGCCAGCAAATACAGATCATTGGGAGCAACGCGAACTCGGTGCACTGATTCTCGGGGAGCTTCGGGAACTGGCGCGGTCCATCGTCCCCGGACCTGTGCGCGGCACTCACGGTCCTGCCGAACCTGCCACAGTCACGTTCGAACTGTCCGGACCACACTCGGACGAGTTCCGACAGTCGATCGGCGAGCATTCGTGACCGACGTCCGAGAACAGACGCAGCCCTGGTTGCCCAGGATCAATAGGCAGCCGGGGTCGCGTCCCGCTCGCGGACCGATCAGCTAGTTCGAACGAAATGGTGCGGTCGCCCGAGCCCTTCAGGGCCCGGGTGACCGCCCATTTTCATGCGGGCCAGGTGAATTCGGGGTCGGTGAGATAGTCCTGGCGGCGCTGGTCCAGTGCCATGGCCACCATCTGGTGGGCGCCTGGTCCGATTACCTTGCGCACCGGCGGGTTCGGCAGGTCCACGAGCTCGAGCAGTCCTGCTGCGGCCACTTCGGGTGCCGCCTCGACCCACTCCGATTCGACGTCGGCCGGCGGCGGCGGTGCGCTCGGGTCCGGGTAGTCCGGCATGCCGAGGATGGCCGTGCGGAGCCCTTCGTAGGCGGGCAGCCCGGAGCCGAACTTCATGCTCGACTTCGCCCAGTCGGTATCGAAGCCGCCCAGCTGCGCGAGGGTGACGGAAATCCCCAGTGGCCGCAGCTCGTCCGCGAGCGCGGCGCTGAATCCTTCCAGCGCCCATTTGCTCGCGTTGTACATCCCGAACAGCGGCAGGCTGCCGACCGCGCCGACCGTCGAGATCTGCACGATGTGCCCCGACTTCTGCTCGCGCAGGTGTGGTACGGCGGCCTGTGAAACCCAGAGGGCGCCATAGAAGTTGGTGTCCATTTGGTCGCGGATCTCGGCCTCTGTCAGTTCTTCGATGGCGCCGACGAGGCCATAGCCCGCGTTGTTCACGATCACGTCGATGGTGCCGCTCACCTCGAATGCCCGGTTCACGGTGGCGATTACCCGATCGCGGTCGCGAACATCCAGGGGCAGCACGGTCAATCGGTCGTCGGCGAGGTCGGCCATGGACTTCGGATCGCGAGCGGTCGCGACAACGTGGTCACCGCGGCCGAGGGCGGCGACGGTGAAGGCCCGGCCGAGTCCGCGGTTGGCGCCGGTGATGAACCAGGTTCTGGTCACTGTGTCGATCCTTTCGTCGCGAGACGCTCCGTCTCGTTGAAGACAATGTCAAGCGAATCCGACCTTGTCAAGACGAGACGGCTCGTCTCGTTTCTGTTACAGTTCGGGCATGGTCGACACCCCCAGCGCCGCCCGGCGCAGCGAACGCGCCCACGCCGCGATCCTCGCCGCTGCCACCGAACTCATTCGCGAGCTGCCCTACGGGAAGCTGACGGTCGAGGCAATCGCGGCCCGCGCCGGGGTCGGCAAGCAGACCATCTACCGCTGGTGGCCCTCGAAGGGTGCCGTCGTTTTCGATGCCATGCTCGAGCTCTATACCGGCCCGGACGGTCTCGTGCTCCCCGACACCGGTGACATTCGCGCCGATCTGCGCGAGCTGGTGCGCGGCGCGATCATCGAGCTCACCGATCCTGGGTTCGAGGCGTTCCTGCGCGCGATGTACATCGAGATCCAGCAGGACCCGGAACTCGGCGCGGCCTATCGGGAGCGGCTGCTGCTTCCCCAGCGTGCCGCCATCGCGCAGCGGCTTGCCTCGGGTGTGCGGGCCGGTCAGCTACGCGCCGATGTCGACCTCGACTTCGCCGTCGACCTCTTGCTCGGTCCGATCCAAAGTCGTTGGTCGGTCGGTCTTCCCGGACTGACCGAGGCATACGCCGACGCGACGCTCGAGGCCGCACTAGGGCACCTCAGCGCCTGAATTCCGGGTCGGCAGCGGGAAACTCGGGGTGGACCGGACGAGCAACGAGGCGAATGCGCCCGACCGTCGCCTGTCAGGGGGTGCGCAGCGATTCGGCCTGCTTGCGGATGCCCTCGGTCATGCCGGTGAAGCCACGCTCGAGGTTCTTCCCGAGGACCGCGCTCACCACGGGCTGGAGCCAGCCCGCGAGTTCGAAGTGGGATTCGTACCGGGTGCGATCGCCGTCCAACGCGGTGACGGTGTGGGACCGTAGGCTGTGCAGGGTGCCCAGCGGCACCGGCTTCATCGAGTAGCTGAGTTCGCGGCCGGGGGTGTGTGAGCGGATCCATTCGCGCTGGCGCCTCGGCTTCGCGCCGGACACCTGCACGAGCATGTCGATCGGTTCGCCGGGAACGAGGGTGCTGCGGCATTCGGGGACGAAGGGATTCCACTCGCCATAGCGGGCGAGATCGGTAATCACCTCCCACACCAGGTCGACGGGTGCGTCGATGTCGACGGAGGCGTCGATGACAAAGGCCATGAGGGAAAACTAGAACATGTTTCAGCTGTGGGCAAGCATCGGTGTCGTCAGCAGCTGCCGAGGGCGGTGCCCTGGTCGGTGCCGTAGCGGTGGCCGTGGCCGGGCGGGGCATCCAGTGCGGCGAGCAAATCGGCGCTGGTCTGCAGGAAGCTGACCACCGGGAGCCATTGCGGGACCGGGGCATCCACCCGAACCCCGGTGAGGTCGGGGGCGCGCCACAGCAGCGACGGTGACCAATGGACCACCGGGTCGGAGCTGTTGGCCAGCACCGTCGCGCCGGCGCGGTGCACCTGACCCGCGGGCGGGCCCGCCCAAAGTGCCGCGCAGGTCCGGCGGTCCTGATCGGCGTCGTCGGTGAAGACCGAACTGCCACCGAGGGCGCCGAGGCTCTGACCGTAGACATAGAGCCCGGGCTTGCGGTCCATCGTGCGAATACGGTTCTCGACAGCAGTGAACAGCGCACGCGCGTAGGCCACCGCTTCGTCGCGACCGAACAGGAAGGTCGCCCAGCTCGGCGCGTAGGAGTACTGCATGCCGACCAGCGCGACATCGCCGCCGAAGCGTTGATAGAAACCGGACACCGCGTTCGAGTCGATCCAGCCCGACCCGGTCGGCACCGCGACGACGATATTCGACCGTTCGAAGGCGCCCGAGCGCTCCAGTTCCCGAATCGCAAGGGCCACCCGTGAATCGCGGTCCGGCGCGGAATCCAGGCCGACATAGACGCGGACCGGACCGGCGGGCGACCCGCTGACGAACTTGCGCCCCTCGGCCCCGAGCGACGGCCAGCTGACCGCCGACTCGGCGCTGCCGGACCGTAGAAACGAAACCGGCTGCACCAGAGTGGGATCGATCGTCGCATTGGCGGTGGCATAGGCATCGCGGCGCCAATCCACCACGGCGGGAACACCGAACAGGTACAGCGCACACGCCGCGACTGCGGTCACCGCAACACTGCGCGACCACCCCAGCTTGCGCACGACCCACCCCACGGTCCGGGCGGTTGCGGCACACCCTCCGACGATCAGTGCGGCCCCGACCGCACAGCGCAACCAATAGTCCGACCCGATCGGCACTGTTCCCATCGCCGCGCGCAGCCGGTTCTGCCAGTGGCCCGCCTGCACGGCGGCAGCGACGATCGCGACCAGCGTCAGTCCGAGCAGCGGCAGACGAAACCGTGCGAGTGGTCGATTGATATCGAAGTTCCAGCGGGCCGACAGGAATCGGACCGAACCCGCGACGCCGAGGGTGAGGGCGACGAAAAGTCCGGTCAGCGCGGCCTGCGCTCCCGGCGTGCGCGGCAGCAGTCCCGGAGCCAGCGACATGAGCGCCCCGGCCCCGACGGCGAGTGTTGTGCCGATCCGCGGCCGAAGCGTGCGCGGCACCCTGCCGTTGGCCATGGCCTTCTGGCGACCGATCCGCGCGTACGGCATCGGTGTACCGGACGGGTTGCTGTCCAACGGCTTTCGGGTTGGTGCGCCCAACAGTGTTGCGGTGTGGTGTATGTCCGGTGTCACGGTGCCGTGCGCAGTTTCGACCGCTGTAGCGGTGGGCGGCGGCGTCACAGTCGAGTTCGTCATCGCGGAACGCCCAGTGCAGCGGTCTGATTCACCGATACGGTGCGAATCGGCCGGACGGGCTTGTGGCCGCCGCCGGTGGCCCTGGTCGGTCGCCGCAGGGACGGAGTGCCGCCGGCGAGAGCGGCTACCGCGGCGGCGAGACCGAGCACACCACCGCCGATGAGCGTGGCAAGCCACCCGCTGAAACTGCGGTTGGTCTGGGAATCCACTGTGCTCCACAGTGATTCGGCGACCGGCGCGGCGTAGCCCTGTCGGCGGGAGTTGATGTCGACGAACGTCGACGCGATCGTGGCCATGGCATTGCAGCGGGCACGGGAGAAGTGGTCGCTGCGGGTATCGCAGGCCTCGTGCATGTGCAGGCCGAGGGTGCTGTCGAGAGCCTGCCTGGCCCACTGGCCGAGTGGTTCACCGCGCTGATCGGCGTAGCGCAGCAGGTCGTAGCCGAGATCATGAGCTTTGCATGCGGTGTCGAACTCGACGGGCAGGGTGACCGGCGATGAGCATTCGCCACCCGGTTTCGCGAGCAGACCGTCGACGAGGCTGGGTCGGTAACCGAAGCGTGCGGCGAAATCGTCGGGGATGGTGGTGACGGCGTCGGGGCCGCCCGCGGTCAGGATGGACACCGCCGCACCTACCGCGACGTTCTCCACCGGAGGCCGAGTCACCGCGGCGTGGGTTGCGGGTGCAAGGACAACGGTGGCCGCCATGGTGGTCAGCGCCGCGGCCGTCAGCGCCGCGCCCCTTCGGTAACGAGCGGAACGGGGGCGTGCGTCGGTGGCCGCTGACTCGGTGCCGGCCTGCCGTGCGGTGGTCGGTGTGCTCATGATCCAAGACGCTATGAATCGGACGCGCCCGCGCACCTCACGCCGAGGTGCGGTTTCTCGGCCCGTGCCGTCGGGGGAGCGGAACTTGCGCCTCCCCCTCGGGTACCGGTGGCGAATTCACCCGTGGGTATGAGGACCACGATGCTGTCGGGTTTCTACTGTCGTAGTCATGAAGCAGAAACGCGGTGCCTGGACCAGGTCGATGAACGCTCGGATGTGGTTCGACGCGTTCACCGTGCTGGTCGCGATCGTCTTTTACTCGGTGGCGTGGCCGACCCTGCATCTCACACACGCGGTGCCGGTGCCGGTGCAGCCGTTCATCGCCGCACTCGCCGCGTTCCCGATCCTGCTCATCCGCATCAATCCCGCGCTGGGCTGGGCGATCTCGGCGGGGTCTGCGCTGGTCATCGCGCTGGCGATCCCGCATCAGTCCAACAATGAGATCCCGATCCAAGTAGTGCACATCCTGTGCCTGTTCGCGTTGCTGTTCGGGGTGGCGCTGCGGGCGGCGGTCCCGGTCATCGCCGTCGCGTGGGCCGCGACCTCCCTGCTGCTCGCCACCACCATGGCCGACGGCGGCGGCGACCTCGCCGGCTCGGCCTGGGGCTGGCCGATCGCCTTGGCAGCGGTCGTGCTGCTCGCGTTGATGATGCGCTGGCTGGTGCAGTCGCGTGAGCAGTTGTTGCGCAAGGAGGAGGAGAACGAGCTGGAGCGGGCCAGGCGCACCATCCTCGAGGAGAAGGCCCGCATCGCCCGTGACCTGCACGATGTGGTGGCTCACCACATGTCGCTGGTGGTGGTGCAGGCGCAGACGGCGCCGTACCGGGTGGTGGGCGTGACGCCGGCCGCCCGCGCGGAATTCGAATCCATCGGCGCCACCGCGCGGGAGGCGTTGAACGAGATTCGCGGCATGCTCGGTGTGCTGCGCAGCGATGGTCAGTTGCCCGAGCATGCGCCGCAGCCGAAGGCCGCGGACGTGATCGGTCTGTTCGAGGGTGCCCGCCGGGCGGGCGTGCACCTCGACTGGACGATCGATGGGCCGCTGGACGCGGTACCGGAAACCACCGGGCTCGCGCTGTACCGCATCGTGCAGGAGTCGCTGTCGAACGCGTCGCGGCACGCCCCCGGCGCCCCGGTCCAGGTGATGATCAGCTGTGGTGTCGATGTGCATCTGAGCGTCGGCAACGCACCAGGTGCGGTGCCCGCCAAGCAGGGCGACAACGGCGGCCACGGTATCGCGGGGATGCGCGCTCGCGCGCTCGCCGCGGGCGGCGAGGTGACCGCGGGCGCGCGCTCCGACGGAGGCTTCGAGGTGCGGGCCCGCCTGCCGCTCGGTCCCGCCGTCGACCTGCCGCTGGATCCAGCTGTCGCGCTCGATTCGATGATCGCCGACCGCTGACGGTTGCCCAGAGTGGGGTCGAGGCGGTTGCCGATTAGGGTGGGCGGGTGGCAATAACGGTTTTGATCGCCGACGATCAGGCGATGGTGCGCCAGGGCTTCGGTGCGCTGCTCGCCGCGCAACCCGATATCAGCGTGGTCGGTGACGCGCCGGACGGGAAAGTCGCAGTCGCCGAGGCCAAACGGCTGCGCCCGGATGTGGTGCTGATGGATGTGCGGATGCCCGAGATGAACGGCTTGGATGCCGCGCGCGCCATCCTCGCGGCCGGATTCGATCCGCCGGTGCGGGTGCTGATGCTCACCACCTTCGACATCGACGACTACGTCTACGAGGCGCTCAGTCTCGGCGCGAGTGGATTCTTGCTCAAGGATGCGCCCGCCGAGGAATTGGTGCGTGCGGTCCGGGTCGTCGCCGACGGCCAAGCGCTTTTGGCGCCCACCGTGACCAGGCGGCTCATCGCGGATGTCACCCGACGCCGCACCGCGACCCGCACCAAACCCACTCCGGCGCTGGGCTCCCTGACTCCGCGCGAGCGCGAGGTGCTCGAACTCATCGCAAAAGGCATGTCCAACATCGAAATCGCGGAATCCCTGTTCGTCGCCGAGCAGACCGTGAAAACCCATGTCTCCAAGGTCTTCTCGAAACTCGACCTGCGCGACCGCGCGCAGGCGGTCGTACTGGCCTACGAATCAGGACTTGTCACGCCGGGCTGACCGGCACGGTGCTCGGCGCCGGTCAGTGCGGGCACTTACCCCCGCGCAACTCGTCGAGGTGGCGCTCGATCAGCTGGGCCATCCGGTCGAGCAGGCCGGTAGCGTCCTCGAACAGGCCCGAATCAGCTTGTGCGGCAAGAGCGATGGCGACGCTGCCGGACTTGGTCGGCACCACGCCGAATTGGCGAGCGAGATAGACGCCGGTGTCGTCGTCCGGACCCCAACCGCCTTTGAATTCGGCGCCCGCGATCGAGCCGAGGCCCCAGCGCTGGTCTGGTGTGATCTGTTCCATCAGCTCGGTCACAGTGGCAGCCTGTGCAAGGCACGGCAGCCGCGATGCGAACCTGGCCTGATTGGCCAGCGTCCACTCGGTCGCCCCGAACGAGTTGTAGTCCAGCCGGGTTCGGGGTCCGGGCACGCCGGTCACAGCATCGCCCGCCTCGTCGAGAATGTCCTGGACGGCCTGGGCCGCCTCGAGGCCATCGCCGAGCGACTCCCAGAGTGCCTCGGCCGCACCGTTATCCGAAACAGTGATCGCGGCCTCGGCGTTCTCCGCCGCGCCTTCGGGGTCGCGACGCAGAGCAGCTATCGCCAGCGGAACCTTGATGGTCGACCACGCGATGCCGCTGGTCCAGTCGCCGAAGATAGTCATCCGGCCACCGCCGACCGGGATGACCGCCATCCCGACCTGGCCGGGCAGATGGGGTTGCAGCTGGGTGAAATCCGCGGCGAGCGAGTCGGGCAGCGTGACCGACAAATCTGGATGCCACGATCCAGCGGTGTCGACGGTGATCGTCGGCGCGGCCGCGGGCTCGTGCTTGTCCGGCAACAGGACACAGGAGGTCAGCGCGAGCAGCGTGACGAGGGCAGCACAGTGCAATACCGCCTGACACGCACGAACTGTTCTCAAGACCTCACCACCGTGTCCTCCCCACCACCACAACACGTGACCGTTGTCCATCGGCGGTGCAAAACTTACCTGTGCTACCTGAATACCCGTTCGGTCGGTGACCGAACAGCGGAGATCATCACCGCGCCGTTGGACGGTGACGCGATGATGATGCCTCATGGATAGTTTTGCCGATTTTCGCGGAGAATTCGAAACGTCGTGGCCAGAGGGCTACCCGCCGGACGGCTGGCTGGGCTCGGCCCGGCCCGGCGCGGGTTGCGGACGGACCGAAGTCCGGCTGTGACTACTAGGCTGACGGTGCTGTTATCACCTCGAAGGGGGTCGCGTTGCTGAACAGCGGTGAGGTGTTTGCCGGGTTCACCATCGAGCGTCTGCTCGGGCAGGGCGGCATGGGGTCGGTGTACCTGGCGCGCCATCCTCGGCTGTCTCGACAGACGGCGTTGAAACTGCTCAACCGCGAGCTGTTCACCGACGCCGAGTTGCGTGCGCGGTTCGAACGCGAGGCCGATCTGGCCGCGCACTTGGACCACCCGAATATTGTCGCCGTCTACGACCGCGGCTCCGAGGACGATCAGCTGTGGATCTCCATGCAGTACATCGACGGCATCGATGCGGCAACGGTGAATCCGCGGACGCTGCCGCCCGAGCGTGCGGTGCAGATCATCGAGGGAGTCGCGGGCGCACTGGATTACGCGCACGGCATGGGCGTGCTGCACCGCGACGTGAAGCCGGCGAACATCATGTTGGCGCGTTCGGTCGGCGGGCAGGGCGAGCGGGTGTTCCTCACCGATTTCGGCATCGCGCGGTTGCGTGAGGATTCCACGCACCTGACCCAAGTCGGCATGTTCACCGCGACCCTGGCCTATGCGTCACCGGAACAGATGACCGGCGGGCACCTCGACCATCGCTCCGACCAGTACTCGCTGGCCTGCGCACTGTACTGGCTGTTCACCGGAATGGCACCGTTCGATTCGCCCGACCCGAACGACATCATCCGCGGCCATCTGCAATACGCCCCGCCACCACTGGCCACCAAACGGCAGGGCCTCAACCCGGCTCTGGACGGGGTGCTCGCCATGGCCATGGCCAAGCGTCCCGAGCATCGCTTCGCCACCTGCACCGAGTTCGCCGCGGCCGCGCGCCGCGCGCTCACCGCGCCCGCGTCGGCGGTGCCCGCGGCAACGGTTCAGGTCAACCCGGCCTATCCTCCTGCCGGACATCCCGGGCCTGCGCTCGCTGTGCCGCCCGCGAATCCGGTCGCCGCGATGCCGCCCGGAGCGCCGCCGCACGTGCCTTCCGCACAGGTTGCTGCCGCCGACCAGGCCGCATTCGCGCAGCAGGTGCCCGCGCAGGCCGCGCCATCGGCATTGCCAGGATATGGTGGTGCGCCCCAGCAGCATTCGATCTACCCGGCGCAGCCTCCCGTCAATCCCGTTGTCGCCCAGCCGATGCAGGTCGCTTCGCAGCACCCGGGGAACTCGCATCCCGGTGCGGCACCGCCCGGTTATCCGCCGCCGAACGGGCAGAATTATGGTGGCCCACAGCCGATGCCGCCGAGCCGTTCCACCGGCGCAATCGGCTGGCTTGTACTCGGTGTGGTGGTCGCGGTGGTCGCCGTCGTCGCGTTCCTCGGGGTCATGGCCTTCGACTCGGATCCTGGCGAGGATTCCGCGGCGTCGCCCGCGCCGTCGACGACGGTGTCGACCCCGGCCATCCTGCCCGCGGATCCGCCGGCGCCGAGTCGCCGCGCGTTTCCGAGTCTGTTGCCGCAGGGCACGGGCGCGTTCGGGGACGCGGAATTCCAGGATGCGGAGTGTATGGCGCGCAAGCCCGCGGACGGCGTGCGGCTCAAAGATGAACTGCTGCAAACCAGTCGCTGGGTGGTGGCGTGGGAGTGCAGCCGTGACATCGCCGACAGCAACCATATGAACTACACGATCCTCGGCTACGAGTCTGCTGCTGCCGCGCAGGCAGTCGTGGCCGCGCTACCGCCGAATACCACGACGCCGTCGCGCAAGAACGACGCGGGACAGGCGGCGCATCTATGGATCGTTCCGGATCCGCCCGGCCCACTCGCGCAGTTCTATCACACGGCAAAACTGGTGGTCAGCTTCGAATCCGATCCCGTTCGCTCGAATTACCTGCTGTACGTGAGCTATCACGGCACCTCGGGCGACCCGCAGACCGCGCCGCCTTCGGCCCAGGATGCCGTGCTGACCTGGTGGGCCGCCGCGCCGTTATAGCGTCCGCAGTCCATCGTTCCTGCGCAGGCCGCACGACGGGCTGCTGTCTTCCGCGATGGGAGTCAGTCGACGGCCAGCGCCTCCACGATCGGCATCCGGGCAGCGCGCAGCGCCGGGGGGATGGAGCCGAGCAGGGCGAGCGCCAGGGCGGCGGTTCCGTAGACGAGCAGGATCGGGCTCTCCGCGTAGTGGATATCGATGGTCATGGCATGCCCCATCGCAACCGTGGCCAGGAACTGTACCGCCGCGCCGACCGCGAAACCTAGTGCGGCGCCGCTCAACCCGATGCCTACGGCCTCGGCGAGCACCGAGCGCAGCAGGAACCTGCGGCTGGTGCCCATGGCGCGCAGCACGCCGAGTTCGCGGCGGCGGTCGAGCACCGAGAGCATCAGTGTGTTCAGCAGCGCCACCGTCGCGACCAGCACCACGATCCAGAGAATGGCCGCGCTCATCGCCGCACCCTGCCGCACGCTCGACGAGATAGCGGTCACTGTGGCCGCGCCGGTGTCGACGTGCATGCCTGCCGGGGCCACCTGCCGGATCGCGGCCGCCACCGCGCTGTGGTCCACGCCCGGTTGCAGGGTGACCGCAAGGATCGTCTCGCCCGGTCGCTCGTACCACTGACGCATCTGCCCGAGATCCATCACGACCACGCCGGCGATGGCGGAGAAGTACGGAATCACCTGCAGCACTGTGGTGGTGTGGTCACCCGTCGGTGTCGGCAGCGTGACGTCGGCGCCCGCGTCCACCCCGAGTGATCTGGCGACATCGCGGGAGATCACCACGCCCTCGCCCGCGGCCATGCGCGCCACCACATCTCGATCCACCGCACTGGTCACCGAACCGTCGACCTCGGCGGGATACCCCTGCAACATCACGCGACCACTGCCGAGGGTGGCGAACGCCATTTGCGCCGGGTTCACCGCGGACACACCGGGGATCGCCGCGATCTTGTCCCGCAGGTCGCTCGGCAGCATCGGCCCGGTGGGGAATTGCTCCATGGCGGTCGGACTCACATAAAGGTCGGTGCTGCCCAGGTCGTCGAAAGTGGCGGTGGCCGAATCGACCATATTGCGCGACGCGCCGCCCATAGCGACGGTGGCGGCCACTCCGATCATCACCGTCATGGCCGTCGCCCACACGCGTCGCGGTGTGCGTTCCAGCGTGGTCGCCCCCAGGGCGCCGGGGGCACCGAACAGGCGGGCCACCGCGGCGGTCGCGCGCACGATCGGACCGGTCGCGGCGAAGCAGAGCGCAACGGCCGCGGCGAACGAGAGGGAGATGGCGGCCAGCGAGAACCGACCGAGGTCGGCCTCGGCGACGCTGATCGCCGCGCCGGTCAGTCCGAGCCCGACCACGATGTGCGCCCACCACAGCATCGGATTCACCCTGTCGGTCCGTGCCACCCCGACCGGGACCAAGGCTTCGATCGGCTCGACCTTGTACACCTGACGTGCCGCGATGGCCGCGGCCGCGACGCTGGCGAGTACACACGCGGCGATCGCGACGGGAATCGCGTACCACGGCACCAGGTATTCGGTGCGCGCCTCCACCGACTGCACGATTGCGGCGGGCAGCCGGTCGATTGCGTTGCGGCCCATGACGACACCGAGCGCCGCCCCGACCGCGCCGCCGAGCAGACCGAGCAGCGCCGCCTCGGCGAGCAGATCGCGCACCATGGGCGCGCGTTCGCCGCCGATGGCGCGCAGCAGCGACAACACCGGCCTGCGTTGTGCGACGGCCATACTCATCGCGTTGTAGATGAGGAACGCCGAGACGATCAGCGCGGCGGCCGAGGACATCAGCGTCGAATACCGGACCAGCTGGATCGCCCCGCCCGCCTGGGCCGTGCGCAGACTCGGTTCGGCGACAACGGCGCGGCCGTCGACGACCTCGGTGAGCACGGCGCGCAGTGTTGCGAGGTCGGCGCCGTGCGCGGGAACGATCTGAATGGAGTCCAGGCGCCCGGTCCGCCCCGTCACCTGCTGTGCCACACCCAGCGAGGCAGCGACGATGTGACCGCCGTTGAGCTGCTCGGATGTTTTGTCGTCGAGAATGCCTGCGACGGTGACGGTTCCGGATCCGAGTGCGAATTTCTCGCCCTCGATGCGGCCCATCGCGGCACCGACGAGCACGCCGTTGGGCACGCTCAGCAGCTTGCCCGCCCGCGCGCTCATGGGGCCCGCCAGCTCGCTGCCGAGCGCGGCGATGCTCGCGTCGGCGCCGATCAGCAGGGCGCGTTCGGCGCCGCTGCCGATCTGGGCGCGCACCATCGGCACCGCCTTTTCGACGCCCGGCGTTGTGGCGATCCGTTGTTGCAGTTGCTGATCGAAGCCCGCGTCGGTAACGCCGGTGATCTCCAGCGCGGCCTTGCCGCCCAGGCTGCGGGTGAGCCGATCCACCGAACCGGTGACCGAGCCGGAGATGCTGAACACCGCAACGAGCAGGCCGGCTGATACGGCCATCACTGTCAGTGACGTGAGGGTCCGGCCGCGATGTGCGAGCAGCTCGCCGATATTGAACAGCCGCAGCCGATCCCACGCAGCCCGGATCATGCCCGAACCGTGCGCTGTGTGCGGTCGACCTTGTCGTTGGAGCCGATCCGACCGTCGCGCAACGTGATCACCCGATCGCAATACTCGATGGCACCCATATCGTGGGTCACCATCACCACCGAGTTGCCGTTGCCCGCGATATCGCCGAGCAGTTTCAGGATCGAAGCACCGGTCTTCGAGTCGAGATTGCCGGTGGGTTCGTCGGCCAGAATCAGCGGTGGGTCCATGATCAACGCTCGCGCCACCGCGACCCGCTGCATCTGACCGCCGGACAGTTCGGCAGGGCGGTGCGCGGCGCGGTCGCCCAGCTCGACCAGGTCGAGCAGCTCCAGCGCGCGCGGCTTGGCCATGCGTAATCCGGTGCCGTCCAACAGCTTCGGAATCGCGACGTTCTCCCATGCGGTGAGCGTCGGAAGCAGGTTGAAGAACTGGAAGATGAAACCGACACGATGGCGCCGGAACTCGGACTGTCGTTCCTCCTCCAGCGAGCCGATCTCCGCACCCTGGAAGCGAATCGACCCCGAATCGGGGCGGTCCAGCGCGCCGAGCAGATGCAACAGTGTGCTCTTGCCCGAGCCGGACGGTCCGATGATCGAGGTGAATTCGCCCGGGTCGATGCGCAGGCTGACGCCGTCGAGCGCGCGCACGGTCTGTTCACCCACCCGGTAGTGCTTGGAAATGTCCGACAATTCCAACATCGCGTGATCCGACATGGCGTCCCCCGCTTTCTTTCGTTGTCTATCGCGCCATGGCCCGCGACGTCAGGTTGCTGCGACGATGGTGCGCGTCGAGCACCGCCCGCAACGCTGGTTGTTCCGAGGCGAGCTCGAGGTAGACCTCGACAGCAGACTTCCCCTCCAGCAGAGCCTGCTCCATTTTCGCGTCGAGATGTAGGTTCCACCGATACCGGAGTGCGAGCAAGAGGCCGTCCGGGCCGCCGAAGAGCCGTTCCAGCCCCGGGATTTCCGAGAACAGGTCTGGACTGTCCGGATCGACGGCCGCGCGGGTGAGCACGGTGTGCACGATGTCGGTTCGGGCGTGCTGATCTTCCCAAGACATGGCATTCGCCTTCCGTGAATGTGTTCGTCTCCGGCCGCGGATGACGCAACGCGGAGCGGATGCCGTTCACGCTACGGACGCCGAAAAGCGCTGTCTTCGTGCCACGGACCCGAATCGATCTCCGCCCGTGGTAGGAGGGTCGGACCGCTCCAGGGACGATGACCAGGGCCGATCGGGCGGTTAGCCTGGGATGATGGATGTGACCCGCGCCATGATCTCGCCTGCGGGCGGACCGGCGATTCCGTTCCGGGAGACCGGGACCGTCTGGTCACGCACCGTCGCGTTCGCGCGCCACCCCATCGCGGTGGCCAGGCAGAATATCGAAGAACTCCCGTTCGACTACCCACCCTCTTTGATCGTCAGCGCCGATGTGGCGCTGTTTCTGGTCGGCGTCGCGGCGACGGCGCAACGGCACAGCTACTTCCCGACGGCAGTGCCGGTGCTGGCCGTGCTGGTGATGTTCATCGCCTCGCCGCTGTTCTGCATATTCGGCGTGCGTCCGTGGCCGTGGATCGTCGCATGCTCCGGGATGGCGGCGACGGCAATGTTCCTGATCCAGCCGGTGTCGGGGGACTTCGCCCCGTTCGTTCTCATCGTGAGTGTCGGCGAGATAGCCGCCATCGCACCCAAGCGCGCCAGCGTGTTCTTCGGCGTTGTCGCGATGGTGGAACTGCTTGCCTTCGACGTGGCGGGAAATCTGCAGTGGAGCCCGACGGGTGAGCGGCTGGAAGGCCTGCCGATGTACATCCTCGGGATCGCGCTGGGCTGGCTGGTCGGTGTGATGATGCAGTACCAACGCCGATTCCTGTACCAGGAACGTGAGTTCCAGGACATTCGGGCGGCTCGAGCCGCTGACGAGGAGCGTCGCAGGATCGCTCGCGAGGTGCACGATGTGATCGCCCACTCGCTGAGCATCACGCTGCTGCATCTCACCGCGGCGCGGCACGCGCTGCAGACCGATCGCGATGTCGACGACGCGGTCGAGGCGCTCGTCGATGCGGAGCGGCTCGGCAGGCAGGCCATGGCCGACATCCGGCGCACCATCGGCCTGCTCGACGTAGCGCCCTCGAAGCAGGCTCCGGAACCCGGCGTCGAGGACATCGAGGATCTGGTCGGTGATTTCGTGCGCGCGGGACTGGATGTCCGCTACACCGGCACCGCCGACCTGGGCGCGGTGTCGGCGGCGGTCGGGCTCGCGCTGTACCGGATCGGGCAGGAGTCACTGGCCAATGTCGTCAAACACGCGCCGGGCGCGTCGGTGACGGTAGGGCTCGCGGTGGACGCCGCCGCGGTGACCCTCGTCGTGAACAACACACTGCCCGGGGGCTTGCCGTCGAATCGAGGACACGGGATGGGGCTGTCCGGTATGGCACAGCGGGCCGAATTGCTCGGCGGCCGGATCACTGCCGGTCCCTTCGACGACGGCTGGTCGGTGCGCGCGCAGTTCCCGCTGGCAGGACGATCCGGGCCGTGGTGCTCGCTACTCGGCCAGACCTCGGCGCGGGAGGGCGCGTGAGCTCACTGGGACCGGCCGATGAGGAGGTCGCCGTTCTGGTCGTCGATGATCAGGAACTCGTTCGCGGTGGACTGCGGCGAATCCTGCGCCGGCGGGACGGTTTCGTCGTCACGGAATGCGCGGACGGGGACGAAGTGCCTGCCGCACTCGTGAACGGACGCCCCGACGTTGTTCTCATGGACCTGCGCATGAAACGCATCGGCGGCATCGATGCCACGCGAATGCTGCGTACCAAAGACGACGCCCCGCCGGTTCTCGTGCTCACCACCTTCGACGACGACCAGTTGCTGTCGGGTGCGCTGCGCGCGGGGGCGGCCGGATTCATCCTCAAGGATTCGCCCGCCGAGGATCTGATCCGCGCGGTGCGGACAGTGGCCGCGGGCGGAGCCTGGCTCGACCCCGCGGTCACCGGCCGGGTGCTCACCGCCTACCGCACCGTGCGCCCCGTGCGCCCCCATGACTCCCGGCTCGCGGAGCTGACCGTACGCGAGTACGAAGTGCTCGAACTGATCGGCCGCGGCCGAGTCAACACCGAGATCGCTCGTGAACTCGGCATCTCGGAAGTCACCGTGAAAAGCCATGTCGGACACATATTCGGCAAGCTCGAGCTGCGCGATCGGGCCGCCGCAATCGTGTTTGCGTTTGACCACGGGGTGGTATCACCAGGAGAATCCACAGTTTGACGGGCAGAACCCGGTCGCGAACCGACGTGATTGGCGGTGCGTGATCTCGGCCCAGGATGTGGAGGAATGACGGGGTGGACGGACCAGGTCGGAGGGTCGGAAGTCGATTCGGGCCGTATGAGCTGCGCTCGCTACTCGGCAAAGGCGGCATGGGCGAGGTCTACGAGGCCTACGACGCGGTGAAGGACCGCGTGGTTGCGGTGAAGCTGCTCTCGGAGGAGCTAGCCCAGGACCCGTCCTACCAGGTGCGCTTCCGGCGCGAATCACAGGCCGCCGCACGACTGGCCGAGCCGCATATCATCCCCATCCACGATTGGGGCGTGATCGATGGCGTGCTGTTCATCGACATGCGCCTGGTGCCCGGCATAGATCTGCGTTCGTTGCTGCGCCACCAGGGGGCGTTGAGCGCCGAACGCGCGATCGGGATCATCGAGCAGATCGCTGCGGGCTTGGACGCCGCACACGCCGACGGCCTGGTGCACCGCGACGTCAAGCCCGCCAACATCCTGGTGACCGACGCGGATTTCGCCTATCTCGTCGACTTCGGCATCGCCCATACCGAGGGCGACAGCGCGATGACCCAGGTCGGGATGGCCATCGGCTCCTATACCTACATGGCGCCGGAGCGGTTCGACGTCGGCCAGGTGACCGGCCGCGCCGACATCTATTCGCTGGCCTGTGTGCTGCACGAGTGCCTCACCGGATCAACACCCTTCCCGGCGGCGAGCATGAGTGTGCTGATCCGCTCGCACCTGTCCGAGCCGCCACCGCGACCGAGCGTGCAGCGGCCGGGGATCCCGGCCTCGATGGACGCAGTGATCGCCCGCGGCATGGCCAAGGACCCCGCCGACCGGTATCCCACGGCGGCGGATCTGGCGCGGGCCGCCCGAGCTGCCCTTGGCAGCCCGGCGACGGCGAGCAGTCCCACGTTCGTGGTGCGTGCGCCGGACCCCGCGACCTTCGGTCAGTCCGATCCCACCCTGGTGCAACGGCATTCGGCCTTCATTCCGCCGGAGACGACGGGCGAGCTGGTGATCCACCCCACCGGCCCGACAGTGGTGACTCAGACCGACCTCCAGTTCACGCCGCTGCCGCCGCAACAGCCTGCGGGGTCGCCGTTCGGACCGCCCGCGCCCTATCAGCCGACGCAGCAGCCGCCCGTTCGGCCTTTTCCGGATGCACATTTGTATCAGGAAAGCGAGCAGTATTCGCAGCCGCAGGCGTATTCGGATGCGCAACATCCCGGCGCGCAGCAATACTCGGACCCGCAGCACTATGCAGTACCGCAGCCGAATTCCGGACCGCCTCCGTTCGCGGACCAACATCCTGGTGCACAACAGTATTCGGATCCACAGCAGGCTCAGGAAACGCGGCGGTACGAGGCGCCGCAGCGTCCTGAGCGGCCGTTCTATCCCGAGGCACAGCCTTTTTCGGATCCCCAACAGTTCTCCGGTAGCCCGTCGAATTCGCCTTTCCAGCAGGCGTACCAACCGCAGCACGCCGCGGGTCGTGACTTGCGCGCGCCCGACTATTCGGCGGCAGCCGATTCTCGCGCCCGCGAAGACTATGTGTCTCCCGGCGACTATGACGACGACGACGATTACTACGGGCCGGATTCGGCAGCGGACCCGTACTTCCCGCCACCGCAGCGGCGATCGATCGTGACGCCGATCCTGATCGGTGTGCTCGCCGTCGTCGTGCTTTCGGTCGGCGGTGTAGTGGGCTGGCAGCTGCTCGGCTCCAGCGACTCAGGGACCTCCGCCACCGGCGTCGAGGCCGGGTCGTCGGTGGCGCCGACGACCCGCGACAGCAGCACACCCAGCACCTCGACAGCGCCCACGACGACCTCCGCGCCCACGTCGTCCACTCCGGTCGCGCTGCCCGAGAGCGCGCGCCCCTGCTCGGCAGGCGGGCCCGGGCGTGGGGCATTCACCCGAGTGGCCGCGGGCAGCCAGGTAACCAGTTGCGAGTTCGCCGAAGAGGTCCGCAGGGCTTACGCCGAGTCCGCCACCGCCAACGTCTCACGCGCACCACGCTCGGTGGTGGCGACAAGCCCGGTCACCGGCCGGACTTACACGATGAATTGCGTCGCAGAGGGCCAAGTGGTCACGTGCAGCGGCGGTGAGAACGCGGTGGTGTATGTCTACTGATCGATCCAGGCACTTCCGAACGGTTTTCGGCGCCGCGTCGCTGGCCACGCTGCTGCCACTGACCGCCTGTGGGACCGGTTCCGGTGCGAACTCGCCGGCGCCGCCGTCGAGCATCACCCAGGCCGCGGCGCACACCGACCAGCAGCATCTGTCGATGACCATTCCCGGCACGCTCGCCGCCGGATTCGTCGAACTGCAGGCAGGCCTGCGCGGCCATGTCGGCATGGCGATCATGCCGGTCGGCGGCGACAAAATGGTCACCTTCGGTGACTGGACCACCGGCCCCGCCTGGTCGACCATGAAGGTCCCACTGACGGTTGCCGCGTTGCGCCACAATTCCGCGAACTCGACTTATGCCGCCACCGCGGCGATCACCGCCTCGGACAATGCGGCCGCCGACACCCTGTGGCAATCGCTCGGCAGCGGTCAGGAAGCGGCGAAGGCGGTGGAGGCCGTGCTGCGTGAGGGTGGTGACACCAGGACCACGGTGCCGCCGACGAGGACCAGATCCGAGCACTCGGCATTCGGTCAGGCGGAGTGGACGCTGGCCGACCAGGTTCGCTTCGTGTCGCGGCTGCCATGCCTGCCGCAGACGGGGAACGTCATCACGCTGATGGAGCAGATCACGCCCAACCAGCGCTGGGGACTGGGCGCGTTCACCGGCGCCGAATTCAAGGGCGGCTGGGGTCCCGACCTCTCCGGCGCATACCTGGTGCGGCAGTTCGGGCTGGTGCCGACGCCGGGTGGTCAGATCGCCGTCGCTATTGCTGCACAACCCGATTCGGGTGCGTTCTCGGACGGAATGACGGTGCTGGACAAGTTGGCGACGCTGATGTCACAGCACCTCGATGAACTTTCCGGCGGCGCCTGCTCCTGATTTGACCGGGTAGCGACAACACCTGACAATCGCGACTATGGGGTGAGGTTGCCGGACCCCTGGTTTGCGGTGCTCGCAGGCGCATCCGCAAGGTGGAGGTAACGGGTGGACGTCACGCAGTCTAGGGCCGGGACGCGATTGGGTCCCTACGAGTTGCGTTCGTTGCTCGCATGGGGGAGGCCTACAGGCGTTCGGTCGATTCAGTTCGTCGGCGGTAGGCAACGAGGTCACCAGTTGCCCCTTCGTCGAGGAAGTGCGCAAAGCTTATGCGGGCGGCGTCAGCGAGGCGGGAAGCACTCGCTCGATAGTCGTCTACAGCCAGGCCGAGGAACGGGACTACACCATGGAATGCACAGCCGGCCACGAGTTCGTCACCTGCACCGGCGGCGAGAATGCGATTGTCTATGTCTACTGACCGTTTCCGTAACCCAGGGTTCACGGGGGCGGGGCCCTACGGCCCCGCGGTGCGGGGCAAGATATCGGCCATGCGCATCGGAGTCTTGACCGGAGGCGGAGACTGCCCAGGACTGAACGCGGTCATCCGCGCCGTCGTTCGCACAGCGAACGGCCGCTACGGAGACGCGATCATCGGCTTCCAGGACGGCTGGCGTGGTCTATTGGAGGACCGGAAGATCCCGATCCTCAATGACGATCGCACCGACCGGCTGCTCACCAAGGGCGGCACCATGCTCGGCACCGCACGCACCAATCCGGACATGCTGCGCGCCGGGCTCGGACAGATCAGGCAGACCCTCGACGACAACGGCATCGAGGCGCTCATCCCGATCGGCGGCGAAGGCACACTCACCGCCGCGAGCTGGCTGTCCGACGAAGGGGTCCCCGTGGTCGGGGTGCCCAAGACCATCGACAACGACATCGACTGCACCGACGTCACGTTCGGCCACGACACCGCGCTCTCCATCGCCACCGAGGCAATCGACCGGCTGCACACCACCGCGGAATCGCACCAGCGCGTGATGCTCGTCGAGGTGATGGGACGCCACGCGGGCTGGATCGCCATCCACGCGGGCATGGCCGCAGGCGCGCACCTGACCCTGGTGCCCGAGGTGCCGTTCGACGTGGACGAGGTGTGCACCATGATCAAGCGCCGCTTCCAGCGCGGCGACAAGCACTTCATCTGCGTTGTCGCCGAGGGCGCGCACCCGGCGCCGGATTCCGGATTCGCGCTGCGCGAAGGCGGTATCGACGAGTTCGGTCACGAACGCTTCACCGGCGTCGCCCAGCAGCTCGGCGCCGAAATCGAACGCCGCATCGGCAAGGAAGTCCGTACCACCGTCCTCGGCCACGTCCAGCGCGGCGGCAGCCCGACCCCCTACGACCGCGTCCTCGCCACCCGCTTCGGCCTACACGCCGCCGAAGCCGTGCACGCGGGACACTTCGGCCAAATGGTCTCCCTGCGTGGCACATCGATCGACCTGGTCCCGCTGTCGGAGGCCACCAAGCAGTTGAAGCGGGTCCCCGAAGACCGCTACCGCGAAGCGGAGGCATTCTTCGGCTGAGTTGCCAGCGCTTGGCCGCCGGTGAAATCGGGCACTAGCTGCGGCGACGCGGGCGACCGATTACGCTCGGCCTTCCGGTGATTCATCCGATCATTTCCGCGGCGTCGGTACTGTGTGGCTATGCGCAATGGACGAGTGATCGCGTTCGTTCTGTTTGTCGTTGCCGTCGTGGTGGCCGGGTGTTCGTCAGGATCCGACAATCCGCCGAACCCGGTGACCGGTGACTGGAGGGGGATGATCCAGACCCCGGGGAAGCCGATCGAGATCGGGGTGAGCTTCGCCGACGACGGCACCGCCACCATCGATATCCCCGTGCAGGGTGTGCACGAGACACCGCTGAAGGACGTGAAGACCGACCGTGACGCGGTGGAATTCGCCATCGCCGACATCCCGGGTGACCCGAAGTTCCACGGCAGGTACGACGCAGGCGCGGGCAAGATCACCGGTGACTTCATCCAGGGCGGGCAGAGTTTCGTGTTGGCGATGGAGCGCGGCAAGGTCGCTCCGCTCCCACGGCCACAGGAGCCGAAGCCGCCTTTCCCGTACCACTCCGAGGACATCACCTACCGCAGCGGTGACATCACCATCGCGGGCACGCTCACCGAGCCGCAGGGCAACGGACCCTTCCCTGCGGTGCTGCTGATCAGCGGTAGCGGCCCCCAGGATCGTGACGAGACACTGATGGGCCACAAGCCGTTCCTGCTCCTCGCGGACACCCTGACCCGCGCGGGGTACGCGGTGCTGCGCACCGACGACCGCGGTGTCGGCGGCACCGGCGGCAACCTCGACGCAGCGAACTACACCGACCTGTCGGGCGATGCCGCGGCAGGTGTGAGTTTCCTGCGCGGCCGTCCGGGCATCGACCAGGCTCGGGTCGGACTGTTCGGACACAGCGAGGGCGGCTACCTCGCGCCACTGGTGGCCTCGCGCCCCGACAGTGGTGTCGCGTTCGTCATCGCGATGGCAGGCCCGTCCGTGGTCGGCGCCGATGTGGTGAACGAGCAGACCGAACTGATCGGCGCGGCACAGGGCACCCCGCCCGACGAACTGGACGCGCAGGTCCGCGACACCACCGCGGTTACCGCCCTGCTGCGGACCGGCGATATCGAGGGTGCCAAGAAACTGGCCCGCGAACAGAACGCCACCCTCCCGGCGGACAAGCGTGCCAAGGCAGCCGACCTCGAAGCCCAGATCACCCCGTACTTCGCGGCTTTGGTCGCCTACGATCCGGCACCCGCGCTGAAGGCGCTGCGTGTGCCGGTCCTCGCCTTCTACGGTGGCAAAGACCTCCAGGTTCCCGCCGCCCAGAACGAACAGCCGATGCGTGACAACCTCGCCGCCGACCCCGACGCGACGGTGCTCACCTTCCCCGGCCTCAACCACCTTATGCAGCCCACCGAGACCGGCCTGCCCAGCGAATACAACAATATCGAGACCACCATCTCGCCAGAGGTGCTGACCTACGTCACCACCTGGCTGACCCAGCGGATACCGCCGAAGTAATCGCAGCCACTCCGACACCGACAGTGATCGACGTGGCTGCCGATAGTGGCTGGTAGCCGCCGCCGGATCGGCCGCGGGAACCCTCGGAATCCGACGGCGGGCGGGTGAATAGACTTATCGCCATGAGCGCACCCTCCGACGACCTGATGGACTATGCCGATGTCATCGCCCGGTTCGAGCCGGTGCTGGGCATGGAGGTTCACGTCGAGCTGAATACCGCGACCAAAATGTTCTGCGGTTGCCCCACCGAGTTCGGCGCGGAACCGAACACTCAGGTGTGCCCGGTGTGCCTCGGACTGCCGGGCTCGCTGCCCGTGGTGAACGAGAAGGCGGTCGAGTCGGCGATCCGGATCGGGCTCGCGCTGAACTGTTCGATCACCCCGTGGGGCCGGTTCGCGCGCAAGAACTACTTCTACCCCGATCAGCCCAAGAACTACCAGATCAGCCAGTACGACGAGCCGATCGCCACCGACGGCCATCTGGATGTGGTGCTCGACGACGGCAGCGTCTTCCGCGTCGAGATCGAGCGCGCGCACATGGAAGAGGACACGGGCAAGTCGCTGCACGTCGGTGGTGCGACCGGTCGCATCCACGGCGCGAGTCACTCACTGCTGGACTACAACCGCGCCGGTGTGCCGCTGATCGAGATCGTCACCAAGCCGATCACCGGCTCGGGGGAGCGTGCGCCGGAGGTGGCACGCGCCTACGTGACCGCCCTGCGCGAGGTGCTGAAGTCGCTCGGCGTCTCTGACGTCAAGATGGAGCAGGGCTCGCTGCGCTGCGATGCCAACGTGTCGCTGATGCCCGTCGGCGCACAGGAATTCGGCACCCGCACCGAAACCAAGAACGTGAACTCGCTCAAGAGCGTCGAGGTCGCGGTTCGCTTCGAAATGCGGCGTCAGGCCGCGCGCTTGGCCGAGGGTCTGAGCATCGTGCAGGAGACCCGCCACTTCCACGAGGCGGACGGCAGCACCTCGCCGGGCCGGGTCAAGGAAACCGCGGAGGACTACCGCTACTTCCCCGAGCCCGATCTGGAACCCGTTGCGCCCGAAACGGACTGGGTGGAGCAGCTGCGTACCACCATTCCCGAGTACCCGTGGTTGCGCCGCGCCAGGATCCAGGCCGACTGGGAGCTGTCCGACGAGGTGATGCGTGACCTCGTCAACGCGGGCGCGCTCGACCTCATCATCGCCACCGTCGACGCGGGCGCCCCGGCCAATGAGGCCCGCTCCTGGTGGGTTGCCTACCTCACCGAAAAAGCCAAGGAGCGCGAGGTTTCGCTGGAGGACCTGCCCATCACGCCCGCCCAGGTCGCCGAGGTGATCAAGCTGGTCGAGGCGAAGACGGTGAACAACAAGGTTGCCAAGCAGGTCGTCGACTTCGTGCTGGCGGGCGAGGGCAACCCGGCCGAGATCGTGGCCGCCAAGGGGCTGGGCATGGTCAGCGACGACAGCGCGTTGCAGGCCGAGGTCGAGAAGGCGCTCGCCGCGAACCCGGACATCGCCGATCGGATCCGCTCCGGCAAGGTCCAGGCCGCGGGCAAGATCGTCGGTGATGTCATGAAGGCCACCCGCGGGCAGGCCGACGCCGCCCGGGTGCGCGAACTCGTGCTCGCCGCCTGCGGCTGAGTTCGGGCTGAATTAGCTCCTGCCGCAATAGAATCGGGCCGCAACACCAGGTGTTGCGGCCCGATTCGGCATCGTGCGGTCAGTCCGACCCGCCACCGCCCTGCGGCGGCGGGATCCGCACTACGCGGTCGTCGAACGGTCCGGGCTGACCATCGGTCTTGTTGACCGTCGCCACCCAGATGGTGCCGTCGCCGCCGGCCGCCGCGCCGCCGAGCTGTCCGTACTTGTCCTGTGCGATGAGGCTGGGCGAGGAGGTCACGGCGTGCGTATTCGGGTCGGCGATGGCGATCGCCACCGCTTTCGCTCCGGTCAGTGCGATAGCAACGCCGTCGCTGGCCGCCGCGCATCCTGCGACGCCGGGACGGTCGGGCCAGGTCCACGCGGTGGTGACGGTGCCGTCCTTGGCGAGCAGTTGCAGGCGGTCCTCGGTCGCGGTGCGGTCGGTGATCCAGACGCTGTCCTTGCCGTCGCCACAGACATCGCCCGCGGTGCCGATGCCCGACACCACGACCTCCGCCGTCGACCCGGGCGCGGGGGAGTTGACCCGCAGCAGTTTGCCGCCCAGCGAGGACGGTGACACGGCAGCGCCCGGATTGCCCGCATCGCCGGTCAACACCAGCATCTGCGTCGGTGTGACGAACTCGATCGAACCGTGGTTACCGGTGGCGCCCTTGGGGATTCCGGTCAGGATCGCCTTCGGTGGGCCGCCCTCCGCAATGCGGACAACCCGGTTGTCGGTGGCGGTGGTGATGTAGGCGTAAATCAGCCCGTCCTCGCGAAAGGTCGGCGAGAGTGCGATGTCGGAGAGCCCGCCGTCGCCGGTGCCGTCCACGTCGACGCGCGCGACCTCCGTCGGAGTTTCCTGCGGGCTGCTCGGGTCCACCGGCACCACCTTCAGGATGCGTCCGGTGCGCCGCTCGGCCACCAGTGCGCTGTCGCCGAGGGCGATCAGACCGCCGGTGGTGTCCAGGCAGGTCGCTACGACCGCCGGGTCGGGATCGATGCACGGCCCGGTCGGGCGAGCGCCCGGGGTCGGCGGCTGCTTGGGCGGTTTGGGGTCGGCGGGATTGACGGTCGGCTCGGGGGTGAACGGACTGGAAGCTGAATCATCGAACCGGGCGCAGCCTGCCAGCAGGACGGAGCCGAGCGCCAAGCTCAGGGCGACGCGGCCCGCGACAACCAAACTCATGGTTCAGACGTTACGGAAACACCGGCCGCCGCGCCCCTCCCGGGTCGGGTGTTGTCGCCCGAAAACCCCGGATGCTGACACGCCGTTGCTTGCAGACCGCCCGTCGTCGCCCGCAGCGGCATAGGGTGTTAAGCCGTGAGCGAGTCTGTGAGCGAACGATCAACACAGTGCGCCTCGCGCGCGCCGGAGCCGAACATGGGTGAGGTGCGGTCGTGAGCGAGGAAACCATGTCACAGTGCGCGTCGAGCGCGCCCGAGCCGAGGGGCGGCGAGGGGGCGTCATGACCGACAAGTCGAATGACACACCCGCGGCCACCGGATCCACAGGTGGCACGCCGCTGTCGACGGCGGAGCAGGAGGCGGTTTCGACCACCGGCAGCGGTGTGAGCAGCCCGTTCGATTCACCGACCGAACAGCTCTCTTCGCTGGGGAAGGGCCCCGAGCTGACCAAGGACGTGCCGCGCACGGACGACGAGCTCGGTCTCGACCCCGAGGTCCCCGCAGTCGGCGAGCAGGCGAACCAGGCAGACACGGCACCCGCCTACGCGTACGCCAGCATCCCGCCCGCCGCGAACCCGCCGAGCGAGCCGAGTCGACCGCTGCGCCGTCGCAACGGTGACAATCGCCGCGGCACCCTCGATCTGGGACTGTTCGTGCTGCGCCTGGTCGTCGGCGGCACCTTCATCTACCACGGGCTGATGAAGCTCGCCGGTTGGTTCCACGGGCCCGGCCTGGACGGCACCCGCGACATGATGGCCAACGGCGGCTGGGACCACCCGACGATGGCCACCATCCTCGTGACGGCCGGCGAACTCGGCGGCGGCGGACTGCTCGTCCTCGGCCTGGCCACCCCGCTCGCCGCGGGCGCCGTGCTCGCGGTCATCCTGGACGCGTGGGCTTGGAAGCAGGGCATGCTTCCCGGCTTCCAATACAAGGTCGCCACCGGCGTCGAACTGGAATCCATCCTGGCGGGCGCCGCCGCGGTGATCATCCTGACCGGACCGGGACGCCTGTCCTTCGACCGCAACCGCGGCTGGGCCACCCGCCCCGCCTACGGCTCCTTCGCCGTCCTGATCCTCGCCATCGCCGCCGCTGTCGGCACGTGGATCTGGCTGCACGGTGGCAACCCCTTGATCGGCATCGGCCCCTGGTAGTCCGCCTCCCCGAATATTCAGGTCGTACCGGTCGGTGCCGTGAGACTCGCGTCCACGTCCTGCGCCTGGTGCTCGGCTGACCTCCCAGCGTGCCCGGTGAGTTACCCATGTACTTGCCAGATCAGTTGTCTGGTCCCGCATATGGATCGATAGCGAACGGCGTCCCCCTGGCCGATAGAGGGACGCCGTTCGTTTGTCGGTGCCGGGACATGGCTGCGGCAAGTGTCGAGTAGACCGCTCGGTTATTTCCCGTTCATCACCGAAGCGCTTGGATTCTGGTGTCTGCCAATGGAAGCGGCTCCAGGGGTCGTTGCTCACTGCCGGTCGGCTTGCCGCCGAACGGGATATGGCCACGGCCAACGTCGAGTAACGCTCTCCGCCGCTCGTTCGCGCAGTAGCGCGGGGACGAAGGGGTCCGCCCAACGCGGAAACGGCGCCCCCTGTCGTTCGACATGGGGCGCCGTTCGGGCGAGCTGCTACGGGACGTAGCGGACGGCGCCCTTGTCGGCGGAGGTGGCGAGGGCGGCGTAGGCGCGCAGGGCCGTGGTGACGGGGCGGACGCGGTCGACGGGCTGCCAGGGGCGTTCGGACGCTTCCATTTTCGCGCGACGCTCGGCCAGGACAGCATCGTCGACGAGCACCTCGAGGGTGCGAGTGGTGACGTCGATGCGGATCTGGTCGCCGTCCTCGATCAGGCCGATCGCGCCGCCGCCCGCGGCCTCGGGGGACATGTGGCCGATCGACAGACCCGAGGTGCCGCCGGAGAAGCGGCCGTCGGTGATCAGCGCGCACTCCTTGCCGAGGCCCGCACCCTTCAGGAAGGCGGTGGGGTGCAACATTTCCTGCATGCCGGGCCCGCCCTTCGGGCCCTCGTAGCGCACCACGATCACGTCGCCCGGCTTGATCTTCTTGCCGAGGATCGCCGAGACGGCCGCTTCCTGAGATTCGACGACCACCGCGGGACCCTGGAACGAGAACAGGTCCTCGTCGATGCCCGCGGTCTTGAGGACAGCGCCGTCGACGGCGATATTGCCGCGCAGCACGACCAGGCCGCCTTCTTTGGTGTAGGCGTGCTCGAGGTCGCGGATGCAGCCGCCCTCGGCGTCGGTGTCCAGCGAGGACCAGCGGTTGTTCGTGGAGAACGGCTCGGTCGTGCGCACGCCACCGGGCGCGGCGTGGAACAGCTCGATCGCCTCCTCGGAAGCCTTGCCGGAGCGGATATCCCAGGTGTCGAGCCACTCGTCGAAGCTCTTGGTGTGCACCGTGCTGACGTCGGTCTCCA
Organism: Nocardia sp. NBC_00403; assembly: GCF_036046055.1. Taxonomy (NCBI): domain Bacteria; kingdom Bacillati; phylum Actinomycetota; class Actinomycetes; order Mycobacteriales; family Nocardiaceae; genus Nocardia; species Nocardia sp. NBC_00403. The sequence continues at coordinate 7,430,129 of NZ_CP107939.1, read as the reverse complement.
GCAGGCCCGCGCGCCGCAGCTCGCCGAGGATGGCGGGGATGCCGCCGGCCCGGTGCACGTCTTCCATGTGGTAGTCGGAGTTGGGCGACACCTTGGACAGGGTCGGCACCCGGCGGCTGGTCTCCTCGATCGTGTGCAGATCGAAGTCGATCTCACCCTCTTGTGCGGCGGCCAGCGTGTGCAGCACCGTGTTGGTGGAGCCGCCCATCGCGACGTCGAGTGCCATCGCGTTGCGGAAGGCCTTGGCGTTGGCCACATTCCGCGGCAGTACCGACGCATCGTCCTCGCGGTACCAGCGATTCGCGATATCCACGATCACCTCGCCTGCGCGCTCGAACAGCGCGTGCCGAGCCTGGTGGGTGGCCAGCGTGGAACCGTTGCCGGGCAGCGCGAGTCCGAGCGCCTCGGTGAGGCAGTTCATCGAGTTCGCGGTGAACATGCCGGAACAGGAGCCACAGGTCGGACACGCACTGCGCTCGACCTCGCTCAACCCTTCCTCACTGACGTTCATATTGGCGCTGGCCGCGATCGCGGTGATCAGATCGGTCGGTGCCTGCGCGACACCGCCGACGACGACCGCCTTGCCTGCCTCCATCGGACCGCCGGAGACGAACACGGCCGGAATGTTCAGGCGCATTGCGGCATTGAGCATGCCGGGAGTGATCTTGTCGCAGTTGGAGATGCACACCAGCGCGTCGGCGGTGTGCGCGTTCGCCATGTACTCGACCGAGTCGGCAATGATCTCGCGCGAAGGCAGCGAGTAGAGCATGCCGCCGTGACCCATGGCGATGCCGTCGTCGACCGCGATGGTGTGGAACTCACGCGGCACACCGCCCGCGGCGCGCACCGCGTCGGCCACGATCTCGCCGACGTTCTTCAGATGTACGTGCCCCGGCACGAACTGGGTGTAGGAGTTCGCGATGGCGACGATCGGCTTGCCGAAGTCGGAGTCGGTCATACCGGTGGCGCGCCACAGTGCGCGAGCGCCTGCGGCATTGCGGCCGATGGTGGTTGTCCGTGAACGAAGCGGTGGCATGTATGAATCCTCGGGAGGTCGCGGGGGCTGAGTTGCGACTGCGCAGATTCGCTCGGCGGCGCCGAGCGAATTCGACGGTCGTCCACGTTACTCCCGCGCGCGTGCGGGCCGCGTGCCGGTCATCGGCGGCGGGCCGCCGTCGAACTGCGCTCTCGCTGTCGGTCTGTGGTTCGGGATGGTGTCGCCGCGCAGGGTTGGCGTCGGCGCTGACGGTGTCATCGGTTGTGTCGGTTCCGGCACCGTCGGTGTCCACAGGTCTGGTGAATCGGGGCGGGGGTCATCCGTCCCACGCGGTCACCAGATCGCGCATCCGGCTGTCAGCCTACCGACGGAAGTCAAGCCGATAGATCGACGAGGATGCGCATACCGGTTCGGGGATAGCGCACCGCGCCGCTGGTGGTCCTACGCTTCGCTGTCGCCTGCCTTGGTCGTGGTGCCGTCCGTGTCCGTGTCCGCAGGCTCGGCCGCGGGGTCCTTCGCCTTCGCGCGCTCCGCTTCTGCCTTTCCCTTCTCGGCCTCTTTCCGCTCGGCCTCGACCTTGGCCTCCCAGGCCGCGGCCTCCGCGGCGAACAGGTCCGGGATCCGGCCACCCGACGCGTCGATCAGATCGCGCAGCCGGTCGTAGCTGACTGCGGGAAGTTTCACATCGCTGTCGTCGGTGAGGTGGGCGCGCACGAACCCGCGCTTAGGGATCGTCACCCCCGCAACCTGCGACCAGTCGAGGTGCCGTGCACCGAATACGGTGCGCAGATCCAGCCCGTCCTCGGAGACGGTGGTCCTGGTGCGATAGATCCACACCGCCACCGCGACGGGGATCAGCAGCAGCCACCACAGCGCGATCGGCCAGCCGACGAACGGGAAGAACACGCAGAACAACAGCACCAGTACACCCAGGTAGGCCAGCTGCGGCACCCGGATGATCTTTGCGGCCCGCGGCGGCCGCGCCGGGTCCGTCGAGCTACCCGTATCCGATCCGTCGTCGGAGATGTGGGATGATTTAGCCGGTGGCACGGACTGATGCGGTGATGACACACCACCATCCTCGCATCATGGTGGACAGACTCGAGCACCCACTCTGTCTCACATAATGGGACTTGTTTGACTGATCGGCTCGCGCACACATACCGTCATGCGCGTGAATCGAAACGAGTTGCTCGTAATCGGCCGGCGCGTCCAGCGTTGAGCCTGACTATCTGAGTCGAATACGTCAGCTCGCGCGCGACGCGCCACCCTCGAACAGCCATGCTGTCCGGGGGCTTTTTTGTGTTCGGACTATCGATACCGAGTTCCGGACCACGGCGCGACGCATGCACCGCGTGCACAGCAAGTGTTGTCCGGGGTACGAACGACAAGCAGTGAGGAAACCAAGACGGTGAGCGCACCAACCGCCCGGCCAGGGCCCTCGGCCCGCAGGCCGGCGCCCTCGGCGAATCAGCCGGCATCGCCCGCTGGCATCCCGACGAACGCGGCGAACCGCCGCCAGGTCCCGCCCGAGCGGGTCACCGGCGCGCAGTCGGTCGTCCGTTCGCTCGAGGAACTCGGCGTCGACACTGTATTCGGCATTCCCGGCGGCGCGATTCTCCCGGTGTACGACCCGCTTTTCGACTCCGTCAAGGTGCGCCACGTGCTGGTGCGCCACGAGCAGGGTGCGGGCCACGCCGCGACCGGATATGCCCAGGCCACCGGCAAGGTCGGCGTGTGCATGGCCACCTCGGGCCCCGGCGCGACCAACCTGGTCACCCCGATCGCCGACGCCCAGATGGACTCGGTTCCGATCGTCGCCATCACCGGCCAGGTCGGCCGCAGCCTGATCGGCACGGACGCGTTCCAGGAAGCCGACATCTCCGGCATCACCATGCCGATCACCAAGCACAACTTCCTCATCACCGAGGGCGTCGACATCCCGCGCATCATGGCCGAGGCGTTCTATCTGGCCGCGAGCGGTCGTCCCGGTGCGGTGCTCGTCGACATCCCGAAGGACGTGCTGCAGGCGAACACCACCTTCAGCTGGCCGCCGGAGATGCGGCTGCCCGGCTACCGTCCGGTCACCAAGCCGCACGGCAAGCAGGTGCGCGAGGCGGCCAGGCTGATCATGGAAGCCAAGCAGCCCGTGCTCTATGTCGGCGGTGGCGTGATCAAGGCCGATGCCTCGGCCGAGCTGCTCGAACTGGCCGAACTGACCGGCATCCCGGTGGTCACCACCCTGATGGCGCGCGGCGCGTTCCCGGACAGTCACACCTTGAACATGGGCATGCCCGGCATGCACGGCACTGTCGGCGCGGTCGCCGCGCTGCAGAAGTCTGATCTGCTGATCACCCTCGGCGCGCGTTTCGACGACCGTGTGACCGGCCAGTTGGATTCCTTCGCACCCGATGCCAAGGTGATCCACGCCGACATCGACCCGGCCGAGATCGGCAAGAACCGGCACGCCGACGTCCCGATCGTCGGTGACTGCCGCGAGGTGATCGCCGAGCTGATCGAGACGCTGAAGTCCGATCCCGCCACCACCTCGGCGCCGCTGCTCGGACTCGGCGAATGGTGGAAGTACCTCGACGGCATCCGCAAGAGCTACCCGCTCGGTTGGAACACGCCGAGCGACGGTTCGCTCTCGCCCGAATTCGTCATCGATGCGCTCGGCCGGCTGGCCGGACCCGACGCGATCTACTGCGCGGGCGTCGGGCAGCACCAGATGTGGGCCGCCCAGTTCATCAAGTACGAGAACCCGCGCACCTGGCTGAACTCCGGCGGTCTCGGCACCATGGGCTACGCCGTTCCGGCCGCCATGGGCGCCAAGATGGGCGCACCGGACAAAGAGGTGTGGGCGATCGACGGTGACGGCTGCTTCCAGATGACCAACCAGGAGTTGGCCACCTGCGCGGTGGAGGGCGTCCCGATCAAGGTCGCGCTGATCAACAACGGCAACCTCGGCATGGTCCGGCAGTGGCAGACGCTGTTCTACGAACAGCGTTACTCCAACACCGATCTCGGCACGCATACCCTGCGTATCCCCGACTTCGTCAAGCTCGCCGAAGCACTCGGCTGCCACGGCATCCGGGTCGAGCGGGAAGAAGATGTCGAGGCCGCGATCCGTGAGGCGCAGTCCATCAACGATCGTCCCGTGGTGATCGACTTCATCGTCGGCAAGGACGCCCAGGTGTGGCCGATGGTCGCCGCGGGCACCAGCAACGACGAGATCATGGCCGCGCGCGGCATCCGTCCGCTGTTCGACGAGGACGAGTCGGCCGCCGAGCCCGCCGTGATCCACGAAGCCATGTCGCACCAGCACGAACAGGACAAGGTGAACGAAGGATGAGCACGACTCACACCCTCAGCGTGCTGGTGGAGGACAAGCCCGGTGTGCTCGCGCGAGTTGCGGCGCTGTTCTCTCGCCGTGGCTTCAATATCGAGTCCCTCGCGGTCGGCGGTACCGAGCTGCCCGAGATCTCGCGCATGACCATCGTCGTCACCGTCGACGACCTGCCGCTCGAGCAGGTCACCAAGCAGCTCAACAAGCTGATCAACGTCATCAAGATCGTCGAGCAGGACTCCGACGCCTCGGTGGCCCGTGAACTGATCCTGGTCAAGGTGCGCGCTGACGCCAGCGTGCGGACCCAGGTGATCGAGGCCGTCACCCTCTTCCGGGCGAAGGTCATCGATGTGTCCCCGGACGCGCTCACCGTCGAGGCGACCGGAACCCGGTCCAAGCTCGACGCGCTGCTGCGCATGCTCGAACCGTTCGGAATTCGCGAGATCGTGCAGTCCGGAGTCGTCGCAGTCGGCCGTGGTCCGAAATCGATTACGGCTACCCGCTAGGGTGCGAGCCGTTGATCGCAGCGACCAGCTAATCTTGCTGCGATCAACGGTCGGCGTACCGCAAGCCCCGTGTACGCGGGGAAGATCCCATTTGCACATTCAGCACCTGCGTCCGCACGGTGCGCTCCCCGCCGAGGCGGGGCTGATCCTTCAGAAGGGAACCAACCAGTGGCAGTCGAGATGTTCTACGACGACGACGCCGACCTGTCGATCATCCAGGGCCGCAAGGTCGCTGTCATCGGCTACGGCAGCCAGGGCCACGCGCACTCGCTGAGCCTGCGCGACTCCGGCGTCGATGTTCGCGTCGGCCTTGCCGAGGGTTCGAAGTCGCGTCCGAAGGCCGAAGAGGCCGGTCTGACCGTCGGCACCCCCGCCGAGGTCGCGGCGTGGGCCGACGTGATCATGGTGCTTGCCCCCGACACCGCGCAGGCGTCGATCTTCACCAACGACATCGAGCCCAACCTGAAGGACGGCGACGCGCTGTTCTTCGGTCACGGCCTCAACATCCACTTCGGTCTGATCAAGGCTCCGGCCGACATCACCGTCGCGATGGTCGCCCCGAAGGGCCCCGGCCACCTGGTCCGTCGTCAGTTCGTCGACGGCAAGGGCGTTCCGGCCCTGATCGCGGTCGACCAGGACCCCAAGGGCGAGGGTCAGGCCCTGGCGCTGTCCTACGCCAAGGGCATCGGCGGCACCCGCGCCGGCGTCATCAAGACCACCTTCAAGGAAGAGACCGAGACCGACCTCTTCGGCGAGCAGGCCGTGCTCTGCGGCGGCACCGAGGAACTGGTCAAGACTGGTTTCGAGGTCATGGTCGAGGCGGGCTACGCGCCGGAGATGGCGTACTTCGAGGTCCTGCACGAGCTGAAGCTCATCGTCGACCTGATGTACGAGGGCGGCATCGCCCGCATGAACTACTCGGTCTCCGACACCGCCGAGTTCGGTGGCTACCTGTCGGGCCCGCGGGTCATCGACGCCGACACCAAGAAGCGCATGCAGGACATCCTGAAGGACATCCAGGACGGCAGCTTCGTCAAGCGTCTCGTCGCGAACGTCGAGGGCGGTAACAAGGAGCTCGAGGGTCTGCGTAAGGCGAACGCCGAGCACCCGATCGAGGTCACCGGCGCCAAGCTGCGCGGCCTGATGAGCTGGGTCGACCGGCCGATCACCGAGACCGCCTGAGTCTCGGTCGAATAGCGCGAACGGCCCGGCACCTGAATGGTGCCGGGCCGTCGTCTGTTCGGTCAGGTCTGCCGAGACAGCACCGAACTATTGAGATTTATCGCGCCGGCCGGTTGTCGGGATTCATCGGGCTGGCCGGGTTGTTCGAATTCATAGGGTTGTTCGGGTTATTCGGGTTGCCCGGGTAGTCGGGGCTCAGCGGGTTGGCCGGATTGCTCGGGTTGAGCGGACTCTGCGGGTTATTGGGGTTGTGCGGGTTGAGCGGGCTGTTCGGGTTGTCAGGATTGGACAGGCTGCCATCCCAATTGCGGTCGGCCTGTTCGCGCCACGCGCGCTCGCACTCGTCCCGCCGCTCGGGGGTTTCGAGGTTGACACAGTCCTCGGGCGTGAGTTGCCCGATTTCCGTTGCGGCTGCGGGGGGCGTCACTGGGGCGGCCGAGGCCGGAATTGCCAACGCGGTCAAGGGGGCAGCGGCGATCGTCGCTGCAAACGACACCCTGGCCAGCATTCGGCGGGGAATGGTTGTCGAGAACCCCATGAATTCTTTCTGATTCTGCTGGGGCAACGCGCTCACCGCCGTTGTGGCACACGATGATCGGCGTCGCGCATCCAGCGGGCTGAAATCGAAGTCCATGCGGGCGGAACCCCCGACAGCGGCTTTCCGGTGACGTGCCGCTCAGTCCCGCCCGATCCAGCAACTAGCTGCTGCCGAACATTCCGCGTGGGAAGAGGTGACGGGGGAACCCCCCACGGTCGTCGTGACGTCCGCGGTCGTGACGTCCGCGGTCATCCCAACCGCCACGATCGCAGTCGTCCCAACGGCCGTCGCTGTGATTCCAGTCGTCCCACGGGCCGCGGCGGTCGCAATCCCAGTCGTTGTCCCACGGGTCGTGCCGGTGGTGCCGGACTTCGGTAATCGCAGGACCATCGGCTGTGACTTCCGCCGAGGCCGGAACCGCCAAGGCGGTCAATGGAACTGCGACAAACGCGCCGGCGATAGCGACACGTGCCAATCTCCGTCGTGGAGTAGTCGACTTTGTTGTCGAGAACACCATGGATCCTTTCTCTCTTTTCGGTGAACCGCGCGTCCACCATCCCTCGGTGAGGGTCTGCTCTTGTGGGGCGAAAGCCCATCGGGCAGGTCGGGATCGAGGTCGCGATCGTCGCCGTCATGAGTGTCTCTGAGACCCGCAGGCGTCGACCGGACGTTCTACACTCTGCCGGACTTCGGCCGAAAGACAATGGGGCTAACACCATTACAGGGAAGTTTCATCCTTTGGTATGACGAGTCCCCTAACTCGGGGGTATCAGGACTCAGGGTCTGCTCCAGCGCGGCCGCGATGCGATGCGGCCCAGTAGGGCGGGACGGCGAAACCCGCTGCGTACAGACCTTCTAGACTGTTACCGATGAGTAAGTTCTTTGGTTCGGTGGACGAGGTGACGCGGCGACTCACCGACGCCGGATACCTGCCGTCCCTCGACATCGCCACCGCGGTTTTCCTCGCGGGCCATCTCGGTAAACCGCTGTTGATCGAGGGCCCCGCAGGCGTCGGTAAGACCGAACTGGCCAAGGCCGTCGCGACCGCGACAACCGCCGATCTCATGCGCCTGCAATGCTACGAGGGCATCGACGAGGCCCGCGCCCTCTACGAGTGGAACCACGCCAAACAACTGCTGCGCATCACCGCGACCGCCAACGAAAGCTGGGACAGCACCCGCGACCACGTCTTCACCGAAGAATTCCTGCTCGCCCGCCCCCTGCTCGCCGCGATCCGCAGCCCGAACCCGACGGTCCTGCTCATCGATGAACTGGACAAGGCCGACGTCGAACTCGAAGGGATGCTCCTGGAGGTGCTCGGCGACTACCAGGTGAGCATCCCCGAACTCGGCACCATCACCGCCGTCCGCACACCCTTCGCCATCGTCACCTCCAACGCCAACCGCGACCTGTCCGAGGCGCTGAAGCGGCGCTGCCTGTATCTCCACATCGACTATCCGACAGCCGAATTGGAGCGCGCGATCGTCCGGATGAAGGTTCCCGAACTGGACCAGGCTTTGGCTGAACCCTTGGTCGGCGTCGTCGGCGCCCTCCGCGAACTGCCCTTGCGCAAAGCGCCCTCGATCGCCGAAACCCTCGACTGGGCAAGAACTCTCGCCGCTCTCGGTGCCCGCAATGTCACCAGCGCCATCGTCCGCTCCACTCTCGGCGTCCTGCTCAAGTACCAATCCGACCACCGCATCGCGATCGAACGGCTCGGCCTGCTCGGCACGGATGGGGCGAACGGGAAGGATGCGGTGAAGTGACGGGGCGTCGCGTTTCGGCAGGGGGGTTCGCGCCGGCCGGCTCTGCTGCCCCGATGTGTTCCGCTGCGGTGGCGCCGAACGACGATTCGGTAGGAAGCGCGCTATGACGGCACCTGCGCCGCGTGGGCGACCCGACCGGCCGGCCGAGTCCATGACCGATCGCCTCGTCGAATTCGTCGGCCTGCTCCGCGACCACGGCATCCACGCGGGTCCCAGCGAAACCATCGACGCCGCTGAGGCGATCCTCGTTCTCGGCCTGTCCGATCGGAACCGACTGCGCTCGGGGTTGGCGGCAACCCTGTTGCGCCGCAACGGCCAACGCGCTGTCTTCGATCAGCTCTTCGACCTGTACTTCCTCACCACCGACCCCCTGGAGTCGGTACGTCCCGCCGATCCGGAGTCCACAGACGCGCTGCGCGATCGACTGGTTTCCGCACTGGCACAAGACGATCGAGCGGCCACCACCGAACTCGCTCAACAAGCACTGACCGAACTCGGCGGCTACGGGGGAGCCGGAACAGGCCAGAGCTCGGGCCCCGTCACCACCGCCTCCGGCGCAGGCTGGTCCTCCTACCTGACCATGAAAGCCCTACGCCCAGAAGACCTGATCGACCGCATCGTCGCAGGCATGGGCGGATCCACCGGCGAATTCGACACCACCGTGCGCACCATCGAAGCCAACCGCCGCCTCACCCAATTCCGCACCGCAGTCCAAACCGAGGCCCGCCTCCGCTCCGCCCAACTCCGTGGCACCGAATACATCGCCCGCCGCGGCATCCAATCCAGCACCGACCAAGTCGACTTCCTCGGCGCCCGCGAACAAGACCTAGCCGAAATGCGCCGCCTCGTAACCCCTTTGGCCCGCAAACTCGCCACCCGCCTAGCGGCCCGCCGCCGCAAATCCGTCCGCGGCCACATCGACATGCGCCGCACCCTCCGCCGCTCCATGGCCACCGGCGGCGTCCCCATCGACCCGGTCCTGCGCGCCCGCAAACACGGCCGCCCCGACCTCGTAGTCCTGGCCGACCTCTCCGGCTCGGTCACCGGCTTCGCCGAATTCACCCTCCAACTGGTCCAAGCCCTCCAAGACCAATTCAGCAAGGTCCGCAGCTTCGGCTTCATAGACACCTGCGACGAAATCACCCCCTTCTTCACCCCCGGCGAACCCCCCACCCCCGGCACCGCCGCCCGAATTGTCCGCACCGCCAACGTCACCCGCTTCGGCAGCAGCAACTACGGCGAATCCCTCCAGGGTTTCGTGGACAACTACCTCGACGCCCTCGGTCCGCGCACTTCTCTGCTGATCCTCGGCGACGCCCGCACCAACCGCACCGACCCGAATCTTGCTGCTCTACAAGCGATGACGGCACGGGCTAAGCACGCCTACTGGCTCAACCCCGAGCCCGCCCGCTCCTGGTCCACCGGCGACTCAGCCGCTCAGGTGTATGCCGAGCACATCACGATGCACGAGTGCCGCAATGTCAAACAGCTCGCCGAGGTAGTTGCCCGCCTCTTGCCTGCGTGAGTCATATCGGTCTGTTGGTCTCGAGAGTCTCGTGCCGCGCCTCCCGAGACTGATGTGAGTTGAGCGCTATTCTGATCCAGGTGCTGGCCAACTATGGGAGCAGGCAAAGCGTGGCCGGCAGCAGCAGGTGCACGGACGTTGCGCTCCGATCACCGCAATAATCGAGGCTGGCAGGGTAGTTAGGGGAGTTCTCACAGATGGCCCGTATTCGTGAAATTGTTCCGAGTACCCAGAACGTCCGGGCACACAAGGTCGAAGACGCTGTCAGCTGTCAATACAAGGTGATCGAGGATCCTGACGGTGCCACCCTGGTCCACCTATCGACGTTCGGGTCCGAACAGCGCGAATCCCAGCCCAAGAGCAGCCAATCGATCCAGCTCAACCGCCAGAACGCGGCTGAGCTGATCTCGATTTTGAGCACAGCGTTCGGGTTTGCCTGGCGGCCGAGGCACGCGGGGTTCGTCGAGCCTGAGCCTGAGCCTGATGCGAACGCCGATATCGAGCTCGAGTTTGCTGATGCTACCGATGAACTCGCAGCTGAGTTGTACATGCCCAAGGAGTGGCTGCAGGAGAGCATCGCCTTGCTCCGGGATCGGCCGCAACTGATCTTCTACGGTCCTCCGGGAACCGGGAAGACCTATCTCGCAAAGGCTCTCGCCAAGCACCTGTGTGGTGCCGAGCACGTCAAGATGGTTCAGTTCCACCCGTCGTACTCGTACGAAGACTTCTTCGAAGGATTCCGTCCGGTCGAGACAGAGAACGGCCAAATTGCCTATGACATCCACCGGGGCCCGTTGCGTCAGTTGGCCGCGGATGCACGCAAGGACCCAGGAAACCTATACGCACTCATCATCGATGAGGTCAATCGCGGCAATCTATCGAAGATCTTCGGTGAGCTCTATTACCTGTTGGAGTACCGTGACGAGAGCATCAACTTGCTCTATTCGGACAAGGTCGAGATGTTCAGCCTGCCGAAGAACGTGCTCATCATCGGAACAATGAACCGAGCCGATCGATCTGTCGCACTGGTCGACTCGGCGATGCGCCGTCGTTTCGCGTTCGTCCACCTGCACCCCGCCAAAGAGCCGACACGAAGTGTCTTGCGAAAGTGGCTGAAGGACAAGGGCGAGACAGAAGTGATCGCCGATATTGTGGACGAGCTGAACGAATCTATCGTTGACGAAGACTTCAAGATCGGCCCGTCGTACTTCATGCGGCCCACCGCCACTTCCAAGGTCGGTATGGACGTTGTTTGGCGCACTACGGTGCTGCCGCTCATGGAGGAGTATCACTTCAACGACCCCGGTGTCGATGTGCACGAGCGATACGACCTTGTCGGGATCGAAAGACGGGTGAGCTCTCGAGACTCTGAAGCGGGTACGTAGAAATGCCACCGCCCGTCGATCTTGTCGAGCATGGTCGACCGCAAGAGGTCGAGCTTTCCGAGCAGCAGTACGAGGCTCTTCGCGGGCTCAAAATCGCTGGGGTAACGCAGATCTCGCCCGGCAAGTACAGCATCAAACCTGGTCAAAAGGTCGGCTCCATCCGACTGGGTGCTGTGCAGATCAACATTCGACCGAAGATTGCCGAACTCAACCGACTCTTGTTCTTCATCGGATACAGCTCGAGCCCCTCGATCTGGCGTGACGAGTTCGTTCGACTCGAGAAGGCCGAGGGCCTTTTCCCCGCAGTCTCGGAGTCGTTCGTGCGCTTGGTATCCGACGCATTCAGTCGCGGGCTGTTGCGGGGGTATCGCTCCACCACCGACTCGCTGTCGGTCGTACGCGGTCGAGTTCGGTTCCAAGAGCAGATCACCAGAAACTATGGCCTGCCGGTCCCCATCGCCGTACAGTACGACGATTTCACGGCGGATGTAGCGGAGAACAGAGTCATCCTGTTGGCCACGTTGCGTCTGCTCGCCCTGCCGGACATCGGAGCCGCTGCTAGGCAACAGCTCAATCGTATTCGCACGATGCTGGACGAGATAACGAACGTTCCCATGCGCGCAGGTCGACCGGAGTTCGGGTTGAACCGACTCAACGTCCGTTACCACGATGTGCTGCGGTTGTCTGAAGTGATTCTCGACAGTGGTTCGTTCGGTCAACGCAACGGTCCTCTTGCAGTCTCGGGCTTCTTGTTCGATATGTGGAAGATCTACGAGGACTTCGTCACCGGCGCACTGAGTATGGCGATGCAGCAGTACGGGGGTTACGCCAAGACTCAGGCCGACCACTACATGGACAGGGCGGCAAGGATCAAGTTCATCCCAGATCTGGTCTGGTGCGACGGCGACGGTCTCCCGGTCGCTGTCGTCGACGCGAAGTACAAGGCGGAGAAACCAAAGGGCTTCCCCGAAGCCGACCTCTACCAAATGCTTGCCTACTGCGCCGTTCTAGGTCTCGAGGAAGGACACCTGATCTACGCAAGGGGCAACGAGCCGGCAACTGTCCACGCGATCAAGACGTGCAATGTCACCATCCACTGCCACGCTCTCGACCTATCCCTCCCCCCAAACGATCTGCTGAAGAGTATCGATTTATTGGCTAAGGCGATTCTCGGCAAATAGCACCCGTTGTACCTCGAACCCGCCGAACTGGCTTCAGTCGCTGCTCATGCCTCCTGGTAAGCCGCCCGCACCGCCTTAACTGTTGATGGCATCGCAATTATCTAGGTCTTCGTAGTCCGTCAGCCAGCCGTCTTCGCCGACCTCACACAGCGAGCCGTCCGCGCGCTGACACAACGGGCCGCTATCCACGGGAGCCAATTCGAGCTTGAACCAGGCGTCTTCATGGAAGGTAGCGAGCAGCGTCTTCACGGATGAGGCGACTTCGCTTGGCTCAGACTGGATCTCTGACATCTGAGTCACGCCCCCAATGGGTTTGGGGAGTGCGTCGCGCACAGTAGGGCGGCCCAATAGTCATCGCGAAGCGCATCCCAAAGGTCGCCGTGCATAGGCAGCAACAGCCGAGCGTCGGCCAGATCGGGGTACGCGTCGAACATGATCGTTCCGGGTTGCGCGTCCGGAAGCAGTGTGCGCGAAGGCAGGCGACAGGCGGTGAACGACTCGTGCGGGAACTGCACGCGCAAGATGCGGGCAACACGCCCGACCAAGTGCCACACCGCGATCTTGCGGCCATCCTGAATTTGTGTGGTCCGCAACGCATCTCGGCGCATCACGCGACAACACCATTGGTGCGCCCGGCGCCGGGGGACTCGACACCCCGGCGCCGAGACGATTCTGTGGGCACGGGCTGGTCTGCCCACTCGCGGACCGCGTTCGCGAATCGCTCGACCACATCGGGGGGTGCGGCGCGATATATGGCTTGCGGCCCGACGAACGGGTCACGCTTGGGAAGCTCTCGGCTCGGCATCTGCCGACCTCCAGGACCTCGACGGTTAGTTGGTGCGCCCGGTGCCTGAAACCATCTCCTGCGGAGGGAAAAGAGGTTTGCTCCGGGCGCATATCCAGCACACACGGTGTCGGTGCTGGTAGTAAGGTCGTCGGAGGTGTTGAAGGGTGGTGGAACGCCCACCATCGCTGACCGAGCGGGTGATGTGATGAAGGCTCCGAATACGCAGCTCTCGCAGTGGCTCACCCGCTCCGGGTGGAGCAACAAGGAATTGGCCCGACGCGTCCGCGCCCTTGCGATCGAGTGGAACGAACCTCATGTCAGGCCGGATGCTTCCAGCGTGCGACGCTGGACGGACGACGGTGAAGCGCCCCGCCAGCCGGTTCCGGCGATGCTCGCAGATCTCTTCTCCGCGCAATTCGGATTCCGCGTGACGACCTACGACATCGGTCTGGGCGAAGCGCCGACTGTTGACCGTGCCCTGACCTATAGCCCATCTCTGGCGGCGACGGTAGAAGCCGTCGCAGATCTTGGGAGGGCCGACGTGGACCGGCGAAAGTTCCTGATCGCGGCACCGTTTGCGGCAGTCGCGGCGATCGGACCATCCCGTGATTGGCTGCTCAACACCCTCGACCAGTTGCCGGACCAGGGGCAACGGGTGCGACTCGAAGACGTCACTGCGGTCAAGAACATGTTTGCCACGTTCCAGGAGATGGACATCTTCCAGGGCGGTGGTTCGGGTCGGCTGGTACTGGCTGCGTATATGAACGAGCACGTCTACCCACTGCTTCGCCGGACCTACACCGACGAGGTGCGATTGGCACTGTGTGGGGCAGCTGCCGAACAGACCTATTTGCTGGGGTGGATGGCGTTCGACAATGGCGAGCACGGGACCGCCCAGCGGTACTTGATACAGGCACTCCGCCTCGCAGAGGAATCGAAAGACCCAGCGCTCGGAGCCCATGTGCTCGCCGGAATGGCCGATCAAGCAACCCTGCTCGGCCACCCCAAGGAGGGGCGCCGACTGGCTCAAGCAGGCCGCCAAGGGCTTTCGAAAGTGAACTCACCTGCGTGCCTCGCAGACCTGTGGACGCTTGAAGCGCGCTCCCTGGCGGTACTGGGTGACAAGGTCGGGACCGCGCAGGCGGTCAACGCCGCTGAGAACGCGTTCGCGCGGGTGGAACCCGATCGTGAGCCTGAATGGGCCAAGTTCATCGATCAGGCGTACATCTGCGGCGAGTGGGCCAACGCCTTTCGGGATCTCGGACAACCAGACGACGCTGCACCGCACGCTCGACGGTCAATCGCCTACGCCCGCACGCAGAATCGGGCGCGGCGGGGCGCGTTGTCCCACGCTGCGTTGGCTGTTACGCACCTTCAGAAGCGTGACCTTGACGCCGCCTACGCTGCTGGTGTGCGGACGGTCGATCTCTCCAGCAAGGTGAAGTCATCTCGCTCGGTGGAAGCGGTTCGCGACGTGCAACATCGAATGATGTCGTTCGGACCGCATCGTTTGGTTAGGGATTTCAACGAGCGTGCTCGGACACTGTTGGCGGCGTGACTCGATTGTCAGGGGTGCCGTGCGGTCCGCAACCCCAGTGGTGACGCTGAGGGAAGGGCGGTGTAAATCTTGGCATAAGTGTGACTACGAAAATGCCCCGAGTGCACCAAGCAGAACCGCGTCGTTTCCTGCGAGTCGAAGACATTCACGGCCAGCGTGGACATTGTGGGTTTGATCGGCTCCGGGGCTAGTCGCACTCTCGCAGGGTAGCGTGGCTACGACGACAGATGACCGAACTGCGGAACGCCATCGCCAGCAGCACAGCCTGGAGGCCGGAGCAATGAGCTCGACCGGGCCGACCGCATCGACCGATGAGGTGCTGGCCAAGGCTGCGGAAGTCAGTGGTGTCGAGCTTCGCGAGGCTGTATTGGTTCGCGACGGCTCGCATGCGATCTACCGGCTGGCCGACGACGTCGTCGCCAGGATCGGACAACCAGGAAGCATCGACCACGCCGAGCGCGAACTCCGAATCTCGCAGTGGCTGAATGATTCCGGCATACCAACGGTCGAGGCTGAAACATCGCTCGTGCAACCGATCGTCATCGCTGATCGCCCCGTCACATGGTGGCGCTTGATCCCAGATCACCGGCCGTCTTCTCCTCGCGAGCTCGGCGCGACCCTGCGGACGCTCCACGCGTTGCCGCCTCCGAACGAATTCGTGATCCCCTCCTACGATCCCTTCGCCGGTCTCGAGCGACGCATCGTCACTGCACCATTGATCGACGAGGATGATCGGGCATGGCTTCTCGAGCACTACGCGCGGCTCCGCGGCAAGTACGACGGGTTGCCGAACATCCTTACGCCCTCCGTGATTCACGGTGATGCCTGGCAAGGCAACGTGGTTGTGCCGCCGTCGGGGATCCCAACTGTCCTCGACCTCGACAAAGTGTCCCTCGGTTGGCGCGAATGGGACCTCATCCAACTGGCTGTGGACTATACGGATTTCAGTCGTGTGTCCGACGAGGAATATCAATCGTTCGTCGAGGCTTATGGAGGCTACGACGTCACCGCCTGGACTGGGTTCCGGGTGTTGGGTGATATCCAGGAACTGCGGTGGGTCGGATTTGCCGTCGCTCGTTCCGAAGCCAGCCGAGCGGCGGCGGCGCAGGCAAAGCACCGGATTGCTTGTCTCCGTGGGCAAGTGCCGCCGCGATGGCGCTGGGACGCGCTGTGAAGCGAAACCGGGACCGACTCCTTGCGGCACGCTGATTCCAAAGCCACACTGGCCGTGATAGAGACCGTGTTGTAGTAGGCGCTGACAGCCTTACCGCGACGATCAAGCGTGCGGCCGGAAGGTCTGCCCCTGCGCGTTCCCCTCGACCGCCTCGACATACGACCGCGCGACAACGCTGGCAGGAGTGCCGTCAGCGGGATCGAGGCCCATGTTCGCCAGTGTCTCCGCGACCCAGCCAGGGCCGACGGCGTTCAGGCGCAGGCCGCGGGGCATTTCGATCGCGGCATGCTCTACGAATGCCTCCAGGCCCGCATTGACCAGAGCGCCGAAGGAGCCGCCGACCATCGGACGCTCGAATACGCCGCTGGTCAACGTGATCGAGCCGCCGTCACGCAGCTGTTGGATTGCGCGGCGGACGAGGTGCAGTTGGCCGAGCAGTTTGCCCTGCAGCCCGCGGGTGAAGTCGTCGTCCGAGCTCAGGGGCGTGAGCTTGCCGCTTGCCGCGGTGACCACGACAGCGTCCACGTCCCGGACGGTCTCGAAGAGTGCGTCGATCGAGGCGTTGTCGTCCATGTCCACACGCACCGGCCCACGTCGAGAGGCCCGCACCACCTCGTGGTTCTTCTCGAGCGTTTCGGCAACGGCCGAGCCGATTGTCCCACTGGCCCCGACAACGATGATCTTCATACGACCCTTCTTCGAAGCTCATACCGCGAACAGGCAAATCGTCAGGGTGGGTAACGAGTGCTCGGCTCCGGCTATTCCGAGTGGATCGGGTGGCCTGCGGGAGCCAGGTCATCGAAGATGGCCCGGCTGGTCAACCTTTGGGAGGGAGACGCGCGTGGATCGTGCCGTTTGAACGCCTGGTTGCCGTGGGCAACGGAAGTGTCGTCAGCACCGGACGGTGTACTGGCGGATTCGATAGGATCGGCCCTACGGACGTTGGTGGACGGATGGCCCGGAGCTGGCGTATTGCGTTTGGCCAGTTTCCATTTCACGTACTCACCGAGAGCCGTGTCCGGCGACTTGCGGAAAGTTCGACGGCGGTGGGTGCGGACTTGTTGATCGGCTCGATCGGCGAAGACGGCATCGACCAGGCCGGTCGACTTCTTCAGGGTCTGGGCGTCGAAGTGGCGGTTGGCGCGGTGGGCCTGCGCTCGGGAGCGGGGGATGTTCTTGCGGGAGGACTTGTCGTTTTCGCCGTAGGCGTTGCGGCGGTCTTTGGTGTAACTGAGCTGCTTCTTCTCTTGCGGTGTTCTCCTCATACAGGTGAGGGTAATGGTGCGGGCTGATCGGATTCATGTGGTTTTCTTGCGAGCTACCGGCCACGGGCAGGTGTGTAGCCGGTAGCTCGACGACCAACACGAGGTCAGTGGCGCACCTCGGCTACCGCGATCGGGCGGCGCTCCCGCCGCGAAAGTTCGCAGGCCTCAGCGATATAGAACGCCTCCAGGGCGTCGGCCGCGGTGCAGGGGCTATCGATCTCCCCGGTCGCGACGGACAGGAACGCCGCGAGCTCGTCGGTGTACGCGCGCCGGAAGCGCTCCATGAATCCCGGATAGGCAGGTAAGGGCGAGGGAACGTAGTCGGGTTCGACGGAGGTCAGTGGCGCTCGGTCGTCGAGACCGACGATCGCGTTGCCTCGGGAGCCGAGTGCTTCCAGGCGGACGTCGTAGCCCGCGCCGTTGTAGCGGGCCAGGGAAACGGTTGCCAGGGTGCCGTCGTCGAGGCGCAGGATTACCGCGGCGGTGTCGACGTCGCCCGCATCGGCAAAGAATTGTTCGCCTCGGTTGGTGCCGGTGGCGTAGACCTCCTCCACTTCGCGGCCGGTCACCCAGCGGATGATGTCGAAATCGTGAACGCCGCAGTCGCGGAACAGCCCTCCGGAGCGGGGGATGTATTCGGCGGGTGGGGGTGCGGGGTCGAGGGTGGTGGCGCGGAGGGTGTGCAGCCAGCCGAGGTCACCGGAGGCGATGGCGGCGCGGGCAGCGCGGTAGCCGGCGTCGAAGCGGCGTTGGAAGCCGATTTGCACTGGGACGGTGGAGTTTTCGATGTGTTCGATGACGGCGAGGGTGCCTTGGATGTCGGTGGCGACCGGCTTTTCGCAGAAGACAGGGATGCCTTGGTCGACGGCGCGGGTGATGAGTTCGGGGTGGGAGTCGGTAGCTGTCGCGATGATCAGTCCGTCGAGGTCGGAGGCGAACAGAGCGTCGAGGTCGGGCACCGCCTGAACGCCGAGTTTTCCGGCCGCGGCGCGGGCTCGTTCGGCGTCGGCGTCGGCGACGATCACAGTGCCGACGCCGGGGAGGTGTTTCAGGGTTTCGGCGTGTGAGGTGCCGATTCGTCCGGTGCCTGCCAGGCCCAAGGTGACGGGTGTTGCGGATGTCATCGTCGCTCCTCCTGGTGAAAACTCATCGTGTGGTGGGAAATTCGAGCCCATGGGGATTCGAAGTGGCCCGCGGGGCCTGGTTCAGCTGCGGGGCGCTGCGGTCGTCGCGCGAGTGACAAGGGCGGGCTGTAGGCGGCGTCGGACCGGCTCGGTGCGGCCGTCGCGGAGGCGTTCGGTGAGCGCTTCGATTGCCAAGCGGCCCATTTGGGTGCGGGGCTGGTCGATGGTGGTGAGTGATACGTGGCGCAGCGCGGCCAGGGAGGTGTTGTCGTAGCCGACGATGGAGACGTCGTGTGGTACGCGCAGTCCCGCTTCTTCCAACGCGGACATCGCGCCGACGGCGTTGAAGTCGTTGCTGCACACCAGTGCGGTGGGGAAGTTGTGGTGGGAGAAGAGGTTCAAAAGCTTCTGGACGGCGGCGATGCCCGCCGAGTCGGTGTGCTCGCTGGGGATGATCATCGGTTCCAGGCCGTGGCGGGCCATGGTGTCGCGATAGCCGCGGCGACGCGCAGCGGAGGTGAAGGCGGCGCCGCCGTCGAGGTGGACGATGCGGCGATGGCCGAGGGCGACGAGGTGGCCGACGGCCAGTGCAGCGCCGACCTCGCCGTCGTCGTTGACGGTGTCGACGTCGGGGATGGTGGAGCTGCGCGAGATCAGCACGACCGGCCCCTGCTGTGCCGCATCGCGAATCGCGGCGGCGGGCAGCACCGGTGACAGCAGGATGATGCCGCCGGGGCGGAACGACAGCAGGCCCTCCAAGGCGGTGCGTTCGCGGGCGGCGCTGCGACGGCCGGTGTTGAGGATCAATTCGAACCCGGCGTCCTGTGCCGCGGTGTCCATGCCTTCGACGACATCGGCGAAGAAGGGATTGCGCAGGTCGGAAACCATGACGCCGATGATGTTCGACGTTCGGCTCGCTAATGATCGCGCCATGATGTGCGGCTGGTAGCCGAGGTCCTTGGCGGCCGCCAGCACGGCGCGGCGGCGGTGCTCGCTCACCTTGGGGGAGTCGCGCATGACGAGGGAGACCAGGGCCCGGGAGACGCCGGCGCGCGCCGCGACGTCTTCCATGGTCGGTCGCGCCATGTCGCCTCCGTTCCGCGTGTGGTGATCCGTGCAGTGTCGGACGTTACAAGGTCGGCGCGCGCTAATCAATAGAGCGCTCTAATTGGACATTCTTCACTTCATCGGCGCTGCCGGTTTGTCCTGGTTGGCAACATATTTGCAGGTCGCAGCGATATCCTGGCCAACGATGCCGTACTTGACACACTATGACCCACGTTACATAGTTGGAGCGCTCCAATAGTTCGGAGCGCTACACGTCGATCGACACCGAAGGTCGGAGAAGTCCCGATGACCGAACCTCTCTACCCGCTGCGTATCGCAGCCGCGCCAATCTCCTGGGGAGTCTGTGAAGTCCCCGGTTGGGGACACGTGCTCGACGCACGGACCGTCCTGACCGAGATGGTCACCCTCGGGATCTCCGCGATGGAGCTCGGTCCACCCGGCTATCTACCGCAGGATCCGGTCGAATTGCGCTCGCTGCTGGACGGGTTCGGCATCAGCGCAGTCGGCGGTTTCCTCGCACTCGCGCTGCATCAGGATGTGCCCAGCGCCGTCGAGACCGCGCGGAAGACCGCCGAACTGTTCGCCGCGACGGGCGCGGAGGTGCTCGTCCTCGCGGCCGCGACGGGACTCGACGGGTACGACACCCGGCCGTCGCTCTCGGATGCACAGTGGCGCACCCTCGTCGAAACCGCCGCCGCAATCCGCGATGTCGCCGCTGAGCACGGCCTGCGCACCACGCTGCATCCGCACGTGGGCACCTACGTCGAGACCGCGGCGGAGGTCGAACGCTTCCTCGCCGACTCGGAGCTGGACATCTGCCTCGACACGGGCCATCTGCTGATCGGCGGCACCGACCCGGTCGGCCTTGCACAGCGAAATCCCCACCGGATCGGGCACATTCATCTCAAGGACGTGCGCAGCGCGCTGGCGGACGAAGTACGCAGTGGCGCACTCGAATACAGCGAGGCGGTCCGGCGCGGGCTCTATGTCCCCCTCGGTGCGGGCGACGTCGACGTCGAAGCTCTCGTGCGCAGCGTGCACCAGGCCGGATACCAGGGCTGGTACGTCATCGAACAGGACACCGCTCTCGGCCAGGACGCCGGTGCCCAGCTGCCGAGCCGGGATACCCTCCGCAGTCTGCGCCACCTCGCGGGCATCGGCGCCGCACTGACATCGGCTCGAATCTAGTGGGGAAAGTGATGACAACGATGTCTCTACGAGCACACCGCCTCGCACCCGGCGTCATGTCGTGGTGGCGTGGGTCGCGGCGCATCCTGCCGTGGGTTGCGGCGACCGCCGTCCTCGCGGCCTGCAGCGGACCGGGCACCGACGCCCCCGCCTCGACGCAATCGCCCATTGCCGCAGGCACATTGAACTCGGTCGCAGTGGTTACGCACGGCAGCCCCGGCGATGCGTTCTGGAACGTCGTCAAGAACGGGGCCGAGGCGGCGGGCAAGGACCTCGGAGTCCGCGTCGAGTACAACTCGGCGGGCGATCCGGGACAGCAGGCGAAACTCATCGACAACGCGGTCGCACAAGGGGTGGACGGCCTCGTCGTATCAATGGCGAATCCCGAAGCGCTGCGGCCCTCCATCGAAAAGGCAGTCACGGCGGGCATTCCGGTGGTGACCATCAACTCGGGTGAGAGCGAGAGCGCCAAGTTCGGTGCAATCGGTCATGTCGGGCAGAGCGAGTCGCTGGCCGGGCAGTCCGCAGGCAAGCGGCTGGCCGATGCCGGCCGCAAGAAGCTGCTCTGCGTGATCCACGAGGCGGGCAATATCGGCGCCAATCAGCGTTGCGAGGGCGCCACCAAGGCATTCGGCAACGGGTCCACGCTGCAGGTGGACATCAACAATCCGACCGACGCACAGTCCCGCATCAAGGGCGCGTTGGAGGCCGACAGATCCATCGACGCGGTGCTGACACTGAATTCACAGGTCGCCGCGCGTGCAGTGGATGCGGTGCGGGAATCGCAGTCGGCCGCCACGGTCGCGACGTTCGATCTCAATACCGATGTGGTCGACGCGATTCGAGCGGGCAAGCTGCTCTTCGCGGTGGATCAGCAGCAATTCGAACAGGGCTATCTGCCGGTGGTGCTGCTGCAGCTGTCCCGGACGAACCTGAACCTCGTCGGTGGTGGCGCACCGGTGCAGACCGGCCCCGCCTTCGTCGACAAGAACAACGTCGATGCCGTCGCTGCGCTCGTGGCGCAGGGCACGCGGTGAGATCGGAGTGGATCACATGAGTACTGCCACAAAAACTTCCGACGTCACCGTGAGTGAGCCGCCGGAGGGTCCCTCGCTGTTCCAGCGACTGATCGTGCGACCGGAGATCGGCGCGCTCCTGGGCGCGCTGCTGGTATTCGCGTTCTTCTCGATCATTACCGACCGGTTCCTCAGCGCACTCGGCATCGCGACCTGGCTCGACGATTCCTCCACGCTCGGGATCATGGCCGTCGCGGTGGCGCTGCTGATGATCGGCGGCGAGTTCGATCTGTCGGCAGGCGTGATGACCGCCTCCACCGCATTGGTGACCGCGTTGCTCGCGGTCAACGCGGGGTGGAATGTCTGGGCGGCCCTGGTGGTTTCGCTGGTGTTCGCGCTGACCGTCGGTGCGTTCAACGGCTGGCTGGTGATGCGCACCGGGCTGCCGAGCTTCATCGTCACCCTCGGCACTTTCCTTGCGCTGCAAGGTCTCAACCTCGGTGTCACCCGGCTGGTCACCGGAACCGTTCAGGTGTCGGGGATTCGCAGTGCCGACGGCTACAACTCGGCGGGCTGGGTGTTCGCATCAACCTTGAATATCGGTGACACCCACCTGCAAGCCTCCGTCGTCTGGTGGATCGTGCTGACGGCGATCGCCGCAGTTGTCTTGGTGCGCACCAAGTTCGGAAACTGGATCTTCGCGGTGGGCGGCTCGCTGCCGAGCGCCCGCGCTGTCGGTGTCCCCGCGGATCGAACGAAGATCGTGCTGTTCATGACCACCGCGTTCGCGGGCTGGGTTGTCGGCTCCTGCAGCATCCTGCGGTTCGCCAGTGTGCAGGCCAATCAGGGTGTCGGGTTGGAGTTGCATTACATCATCGCGGCCGTGGTCGGCGGCTGCCTGCTGACCGGTGGGTTCGGTTCGGCGATCGGCGCCGCACTGGGTGCGCTGATCTTCGGTATGGCCCGCCAGGGCATTGTGTTCGCCCGTTGGGACAGCGACTGGTTCATGCTGTTCCTCGGCGTGCTGCTGCTGGCTGCTGTGCTGGTCAACAATAGATTCCAGAAGCGAGCCGAGAGGGTACGCCGATGACTACTCCACTGATCGAAGCGATCGATATCGGCAAGAGCTACGGCGGCGTCGTCGCGCTGCGGGATGTCACCACGGTGGTGAACGCGGGAGAGGTCACCTGCATCCTCGGCGACAACGGTGCGGGCAAATCGACCCTCATCAAGATTCTGGCCGGTGTCCATCAGCACGACCGCGGCGAACTCCGCGTCGAGGGTGAGCTCACCCGATTCGCCTCGCCCCGAGAGGCTTTGGACCGTGGCATCGCGACGGTGTATCAGGACCTCGCCGTCGTCCCGCTGATGAGCGTCTGGCGCAACTTTGTCCTCGGCTCGGAGCCGACGGCCCGATACGGTCCGGTGCGGTTGCTCGATCGACGCAAGGGACGCGAGATTGCGCGACAGGCGTTGGCGGACATGGGGATCGAAATCCGCGATATGGAGCAGCCGGTCGGCACCTTGTCCGGGGGCCAACGACAGTGCGTCGCCATCGCCCGTGCTGTGCACTACGGGGCGAAGGTGCTGATTCTCGACGAGCCGACCGCGGCCCTCGGTGTGAAGCAGGCCGGTGTGGTGCTGAAATACGTTGTGCAGGCACGTGATCGCGGGCTCGGAGTCATCCTGATCACTCATAATCCGCACCACGCCTACCCGGTCGGCGACCGGTTCCTGCTGCTCAAACGGGGTGCGATGCTCGGCTCCTATGAGAAATCGGAGATCGACGTCTCGGAGCTGACCCGCCAAATGGCGGGCGGCGCGGAGCTGGACGCGCTCCAGCACGAGCTAGAGCGTGTGGTGACGCCGTGACGGCTAACCGAATGTCGGTCGATGTCCCCGGCGCGCGAAGGAGCGCGGTGACAAGAAATGTCACGAGCGGCCCGATCAGGATCGTGCGTCCGACCGCTGCTGCACGACAGGCGGTGGCGTTGTGACCGGACTGGAAGCACTCACCATCGGACGAGTCGGCGTCGATCTGTATCCACAGCAGAGTGGCGTCGGACTGGCTGAAGTCGAGACCTTCGCAAAGTTCTTGGGCGGCACCGCGACCAACGTCGCGGTCGCCGCCGCTCGACTCGGCAGGCGTACCGCCGTGCTGACCAAGGTCGGACCGGACGGCTTCGGCGGTTTCGTGCGCTCGGCGCTGACGGGCTTCGGCGTATCGGCCGAGTACGTCACGACCGCGCCGAATCTGTTGACCCCCGTGGTCTTCTGCGAGCTCGACCCGCCCGCCGACCCACCGCTGTTGTTCTACCGCGCGCCCATCGCCCCGGATCTCACCATCGAGCCGGACGAGGTGCCCTGGGATGTGGTGGATGGCGTTGCGCTGCTGTGGGTTACAGGCACCGGCGTGAGCGCGGAACCGGCCCGTTCCACCCAGCGATCCATACTCGAACGCCGTGCCCGCCGCGGGCACACGGTGCTCGACCTCGACTATCGGCCGATGTTCTGGCCGGACGAGGCGACCGCGCATACCGAGATCAGCTGGATGCTCGACCACGTGAATGTGGTGGTGGGCAACCGCACCGAAGTAGAGGTGGCGGTCGGCACCGCCGATCCGGACGAGGCAGCCGACCGACTGCTGGCCCGTGGTGTGCGGCTTGCGGTGATCAAGCGCGGCGCCGAGGGTGTGCTCGTCGCGACCGAATCCGGACGCTGGTCGGTGCCGCCGTGCCCGGTCGAGGTGATGTGCGGGCTCGGCGCGGGCGATGGGTTCGGTGGCGCTTTGATCCACGGTCTGCTGTCGGACTGGGATCCGCAGCGGATCGCCACCTACGCCAACGCCGCAGGTGCGTTGGTGGCATCGCGACTGGCGTGTGCCGACGCGATGCCGACGAACGCCGAGATCGAGGAGGTGCTGTGTATCTGACCGATGAGCGCTGGCAGGAACTACTGCGTGTGCGCGCGACCGACCCGGCGGCGATCGAACGGGCCTATGCCAAGCGGCATCGACGTCCAGGTCTGTTGTCGGAGAAGGAAACACTCTTCCTCGTCGCCGCCGACCATCCGGCGCGTGGCGCGCTCGGCGTCGGCTCGGATCTGACGGCGATGGCGGACCGTCGCACGCTGCTGGAACGACTACTCGTCGCGCTGGCCCACCCTGAGGTGGACGGTGTGCTCGGCTCCCCGGACGTGGTCGAGGAACTACTGCTGCTCGACGCGCTGGACGACAAGATCGTCATCGGCTCGATGAACCGCGGTGGTCTGGCAGGCGCGGAGTGGGAGATCGACGACCGCTTCACCGGATACGACGCCGACGCACTGGTCCGCTTCCGCCTCGACGGCGGCAAAATGCTGCTGCGTCTCGTCGACTCGGACGCGGGCACCATCCCGACGCTGCACGCGTGCGCACAAGCTGTTTCGGAGCTGGCCGGACACGGTCTGATGGCGATGGTCGAACCGTTGCCCTACCACCGCGACGCCGCGGGCGCCCTGGTGATGAGCAGGGATGCGCCCGCGCTGGCCAGAGCGATCACGGTAGCGTCCGGCCTCGGCGTCACCTCCGCCTATACCTGGTTGAAAATCCCTGCGCCGCAGGACTTCTCCGTGCTGGATGCGACGACGCTGCCGGTCGTGGTGCTCGGTGGTGCGCCGTCGGGCGACCCGGCCGCCGATCTCGCCTCGTGGGGTGGCGCACTCGGCCACGATGTGGTCCGCGGCCTTGTTGTCGGCCGCACGCTGCTCTATCCGCCTGACGGTGACGTCGCAGCCGCAGTGGATGCGGCCGCCCAGATCCTCAAAGAGGCGCGATGAATGCCTCACTCGTCGCCCTTGGTCGCGGTACGTGCGGTGACCTGGTGATGAGTCTGTCCGAATGGGGCGGCCGGCTCGGCGACGATTCGGTCATCGAGGTGGTGCACCGGGTACGAGTGTGCGGGGTTGTCAGGTGGCCGCACCACCCTTCGCCGGGCGGCGAGGTCACGACATCGGGAGAAACAGCGGTCCAGGTCCTGAAGGAGGTCCGATGATCACGCCCGGGGGCGAAACGCCAACGCCGCGTCACTCGAGCCCGGCGATTTCAGTGGGGGACGTTCCATGGCTGCGGCAAAGGTCGTGTGGGGCTGTCCATCATGTGCCACTCGGCAACGGGGCTCGGTGGCAGTGGTGGGCCGGGCGGGAGGTGCGGTGAATCTGCATCGGCGGGCCGGGACGTTGAGCGACGGGGTGGATCCGGTGTTGCTCAATGTGGAAGCGGCGGGATGGAGTTACGCCGGGCTGCGGGTCCTGCGGTTGGGGGCGGGGGAGGTGCGTGCGGTGCACACGGGGGAGTACGAGGCGTTCGTTCTGCCGTTGGCGGGGTCGTGCACGGTGCGGGTGGACGGTCTGGAATTCATCTTGAACGGCCGAGATTCGGTATTCACGCGGGTAACCGACTTCGCCTATGTGCCACGTGATGCCGAGGTCGAGCTGTCGACGGTGGATGGCGTCGAGGTTGCGCTGCCGATGGCGCGGTGCGGGAATCGGTTGGCGCCGAGATATGGTCCGGCGGAGCAGGTTCCGGTCGAGGTGCGTGGTGCGGGGCCTGCGACTCGGCAGGTCACGAGCTTCGGCGTACCCGGGATATGGGATCACGCCGACAAACTCAACGCATGCGAGCTGATCACCCCGGACGGCAACTGGTCCTCGTACCCGCCGCACAAGCACGACGAGGCGAGCGAATGCGAAGTGGTCAATGAGGAGATCTACTACTTCCGCATCGCGGGGCGCGACGGGATCACCACGTCCGGCGAGGGTTTCGGCATGCATCGGACCTACACCGCCGACGGCGCGCTGGAGGAGAACGTAGTAGTCCGCGATGGCGACGTCTTCCTCGTGCCACGCGGCTACCACGGACCGTGCATCGCCGCCCCCGGCTATCCGATGTACTACCTCAACGTGCTGGCCGGGCCGGCCCCCGAGCGCTCGATGGCCTTCTGCGACGACCCGGCGCACACCTGGGTGCGCGACAGCTGGGCGGGACAGCCGACCGACCCCCGCTGTCCGGTCACCGACCACGAAGGCCGGTGCCGATGAATCCGCCCATTGCCGGGGCGCTCACCGGCCCTCCGGCGGACAGGTGCGAGGCAATGTCGGCGATTCATGTGTGCGGCTCGTCCCATCGACCCCGCCGCACGGTCACCGATCACGAAGGACTCCGCTCATGAAACTAGTTGTGGCGCAAGTATCGCGGAGCCATGAGGTCACGCGATCTTCTGATAAAACCCCTGGCAATGGCCGCGGCTACCCGCGTTGCGTGGCGGCCGACCTCGAAGGACGGAGCGCATGAAGCTGACCGCGGCCCAAGCGTTGGTGGCGTGGCTGATCGCCCAGCGGTCGGAGACCATCGACGGGCATGAAGTGCCCTTGTTTCCAGCAGTGTTCGCGATATTCGGGCACGGCAACGTGCTCGGCCTCGGTACCGCGCTGCATGAGCGCCGCGACGAGATACCGGTCTGGCGCGGACACACCGAGGAGGGGATGGCGTTGGCGGCGGTGGGACTGGCCAAGGCGACCCATCGGCGGCAGGTCGGGGTTGCGACCTCCTCCATCGGACCCGGCGCACTGAACATGGTGACGGCGGCCGGAGTTGCGCATGCGAATCGGCTTCCGCTGCTGCTGCTTCCCGGTGACACGTTCACCACGCGCGCGCCGGATCCGGTGCTGCAGCAGGTGGAGCATTTCGGCGACGGGACGCTCACGGTGAACGACGCCTTTCGGGCCGTGAGCCGCTATTTCGATCGAATCACCCGGCCCGAGCAGTTGCTCGCAACGCTGCCCCAGGTGGCGCGGGTCCTCACCGACGCGGCTGATGCCGGGCCGGTGACACTCGCGCTGCCGCAAGACGTCCAGGCCGAGATCTACGACTTTCCGGAGTCGTTCTTCGAACCGGTCGTGCATCGCGTGGTCCGGTCCCGCGCGGATCAGCGATCCCTGGCCGATGCCGCTGCGGTGCTGCGGGCGTCGTCGCGGCCGCTGCTGGTGCTCGGCGGCGGAGTTCGCTACTCCGGAGCGGCCGCAGACGCGGTGGAACTCGCTGAGCGGCACGGGATCCCGATCGTCGAGACGACGGCGGGCCGCACCTTGATCCCGCATCAGCACCCCCTGTATGCCGGACCGCTCGGCGTCACCGGCTCGGCTTCGGCCAACACGATGGCCGGCGCGGCCGACCTGGTGCTCGCGGTGGGCACCCGGCTGCAGGACTTCACGACGGCGTCCTGGACGGTGTTCGCCCCCGACGCCACTCTGATCACGATCAACGCGGCCCGCTTCGACGCTGTCAAACACGGCGCGCTCGCGCTCGTGGGTGATGCCGCCGCGGCGCTCCGGGATCTCGCTGTGCAGCTCGACCCGAATATGCTCGGGCAGAACGAGATTCGACGCTCAGGTGACACCGACGCCGAGTGGCGAGTCGATGCCGACTGGACGGCACGAGCAGCCGCGGTGCGCACCGAATGGGACGCCCACATCGACACGTTGCGCGCCCCGACCACCGGCCTGCCCACCTACGCCCAGGTGGTCGGCGTCGTCAACGAGCTGAGTGGGCCGGACGACTACGTCATGACCGCGTCCGGCGGCATGCCCGGCGAACTCGTCGGCGGCTGGCGCGCCACCGGCGGCGCACCGACCATGGATGTCGAATACGGCTTCTCCTGTATGGGATACGAGATCGCGGGCGCGTGGGGCGCGGCAATGGCACACGACGGCCTGGTCACCACCATGCTCGGCGATGGTTCCTATCTCATGCTGAACTCCGAGCTGTTCTCGGCGGCCTTCGCCGGCCACCCGCTGGTCGCCATCGTCTGCGACAACGACGGCTACGCGGTGATCGCCCGGCTGCAGGAAGGCCAGGGCGGCGAACCGTTCAACAACTTCTACGCCAACTGCCGCACCAACCACGCCGAACCACCACGAGTCGACTTCGCCGCCCACGCGCGCGCCCTGGGCTGCGCCGTATTCACGGCCACCGACGTGGACGAGGTCCGCAACGCCTACGCCCAGGCCCGCACCGCCGCCCGCGACGAGTCGCGCCCGGCCGTGCTGGTGGTGCGCACCCAGCCGTCCGCATGGACCGAAGCCGGCGCCTGGTGGGAGGTCGGTGTGCCGGAGCACCTCTCCGGCCGAGCGGCGTACGAGGAATCGAAGGCGCGCCAGGTGCGGTATTTGTAGTCAGTAGTGCAGGCTGGGCCGGTCGCGCGCCCGCAACTGGCGATCGGCGGTGACACCGGACGAAAATATCCGTTCGGGTCGGTTCGGGCGGGTAGCCTCCGCCTATGGGCCCCCTCGCGGATGCCGAAGTTGTCGCTTTTGTGCCGTCGTCGGACCTGACTCGGTCCGGCAAGTTCTTTGCGGAGGTCCTCGGTCTGACGATCGTGGAGGCGACGTTGTATGCGGTGGTCGCGCGCGGCGCGGGCACGACGGTCCGTATCACCCTGGTGAACGAGCTTGCTCCGCAACCGTTCACGGTGCTCGGCTGGGTTGTGCCCGACATCGGCCGAGCCGTCGCCGATCTGACCGAACACGGGGTGGTGTTCCTCCGCTACCCGGGGATGCCTCAGGACGTCGCCGGGGTGTGGGCTTCGCCGAGTGGTGACAAGGTTGCCTGGTTCGCCGACCCGGACGGAAATGTGCTGTCCCTGACCGAGTTTGCCGGCCAGCTGGTTACCGGTGCCTGCTGAGGTGTTGTCGTCAGTGTGCACCCGACCGCCAGAATCCACAGCATGGTGAGGCCGCCGACGGAGGCCGTCGTGCCCCAGCCGTTCGCCGCATAGAAATCGGCCGGTGTGTTCCCGAAGAACAGTGACGGGACGAACGCGATGTTGATCAGGGCAAGTACCAAGGCCGACCAGCCGGCCCAGCGCGGTAGCAGCGTGGTCCGCAGTATCGCGAAGCCGAAGGTCACGAAGAACAACGTCTCGAGCAGCCGGGAGATCGTGCCGTACAAGATGTAGGTGCCGCTGACCGTGATGGTCGGATCGATCGGTTCCGGCGCTTCGATCACAGCGCCGACCTCCAGGCCCATCGAGACGAAGGCGACCGTCAGCCACATCAGTCCCGCGGTGGCGGCGACGGAACCGACCCATGCGTAGTCGGTCTGCTTCAGCAGGTAACCCAGACCCGACATGAAGGCGACGAGCAGGGTAAGCCCCGTAAGCCCGAACATGCTGCGGGTCAAGACATTCGAGTCGGGCGGCGCACCGTCGTAGACGAAGTACAGCGGCAGTTCGATCAGGGTCAGAACGGCCGCGACGAGACCGGCTATTCCGGTAGTGCGGCGTATTGCGTTGATGTCCATGTGCTCTCGCTTTCGAGGAGTCCCGGATCGGCCGCCGGCATCGTCGATGGACCAGATCCGTAGTTAGTATATGACTTATACTATAAGCCGCATGTTAAAGTTTGGCGATGCCTTGACCAGTGGAAATGGAGGTTCGCGGCGATGTCCGGCGAGAAGCTGCCCGACCAGCTCGTGCGCATGTGGCGGCTGCCGACCGGGCCGCGGCTCGGCCGGCCCGCTGAACTGGATGTGGACCGAGTTGTCGGCACGGCGGTCGCACTGGCCGACCGTGCCGGACTCCAGGGCGCGACACTGCCGAAGATCGCTGCGGCACTGGGTGTTACGCCGATGTCGCTGTACCGCCACATCGGCTCCAAAGACGAACTGAACGATTTGATGGCAGACCTCGGCTTCGGCCCGGCGACGGAACTCGCCGTCTCGCAAGGGGAATGGCGCGCGGATCTGCGGCGCTGGGCACTCGCGCAGCTCGAAGTCTTCCGCCGCCACCCTTGGTTGACCCAGTTGCCGATCAGTGGCCCGCCGCGTGGGCCCAACGCGATCGACTGGATGGACGCCGGCCTGCGCGCGTTACGCGCCACAAGGTTGGACTGGGCCGCCAAGGTCGGTGTCATCATGGTCGTCAGCGGCTATGTCCGGCAGGGTTTTGTGCTGGCGTACCAACTCGAACATGGCAGCCGAGCTGCCGGTCTCGACCAGGCGCAGGTCGAACAGAATTATGGCCGTGACCTGGCTCGTCTTGTCGAGCCCGACCGATACCCGGATGCCGCACAGCTGTTCGGATCCACCATTTTCCAACCGCCGCCCGTCGTCGAGGGAAGCGAAGATCACGATTTCACCTTCGGCCTCGAACTCATACTGGACGGCGTTGCCGCCGCCGTTCTCGACGCGGAGCAGGGGGAGGGCGGCGCATCGTGATCCGCCGCGAATCTCATGGGTTCGCCGCACACGGCACGCACACTTTCGTGGCGCCGCGGAGCCGGCGCCTGCCGCACACGGCGCGCCCACGTCCGACGCGGTAATCGTTGTGCGACCGCAACATTGCGATCTCGGACCGGTCTCGAACTAGCCCGTTTGTTGCCTCCGCCCGCCGTCAGAGCCGTTTCCGTGACATGCGCATCGGACTCGGATTCGCTACCACAGCGCCCAGGGAACGTCGGTTTGCTCACAGTGGGAGGTGTCAGATGTGGAGGAATTCGTCGGATGATGGCATTGTTGACGTCGAGATCGGGCTTATCAAAGTGATCTGCCCGGCTCGCCTACAGGAAGTAAGAAGTAAAGAACATGGCTCAAGGCAGTGTGAAGTGGTTCAACAGCGAAAAGGGCTTCGGCTTTATCGCCCAAGACGGAGGCGGCCCTGACGTCTTCGTGCATTACTCGGCCGTCAGCGGCTCGGGTTTCCGGTCCCTCGAAGAGGGCCAGCGCGTGGAGTTCGAGATCGGCCAGGGCCAGAAGGGTCCGCAGGCCCAGGACGTCCGCGCTATCTGATCAAGCGTGACTTCTGAGAGGCTCGCACCCGGCAGGGGGTGCGGGCCTCTTGCCATATCCGGGGCCGGATCGGCTCAGGAGATTTTGGCGAACTGGACGTGGGTGACGCTGGGGGAGCTCACGATTGACGTGCATTCGTATCCGGGCAGTGTCCCGAGCTCGTTGTAGAGTCGTTCGCCTGCGCCGAGCAGGATCGGGACGACGGCCAGGTGCAACTCGTCCACCAAGCCCGCGAGCAGGAACTGTCGGACGGCCGATGCGCCGCCCGCCAACCGCACATCTGCGCCATCGGCGGCTTTGAACGCCTGGTGCAACACTTCTTCCGGGGTCTCGTTCACGAAGTGGAACGTGGTGCCGCCCGCCATCGAGACCGAAGGCCGCTGGTGGTGGGTCATCACGAAAGTGTCGTGGTGGTAGGGCGGGTTGTCGCCCCACCAGCCGGTCCATTCGTGGTCTGTCCATGGTCCGCGGATTGGTCCGAACATGTTGCGGCCCATGATGGTTGCGCCGATTCCGACGTCGCCGGCCACGACGAAGTCGTTGTCGATGCCGGTGTCGCCGTCGGCGTCCTCGCCGCCCATCGAGCGACCGTATTTCGTGGCGAACGCCCAATCGTGCAGCCGCATGCCGCCTTCGCCGAGGGGGTTGTCGTGACCTTGGTTCGGTCCTGCGACATATCCGTCCAGAGATATCGCGAGGTTGTGTACGCGCAGCTTCGGCATGATGACTCCTTCGTCAGGTGATTGCATTTTGCAATCGCTTGTGGAGTACTGTAAGCGCAACTGGTTGTATATTGCAATCAGAGGTGTCGGGATTCTTTATCGGCATGAGAAGGGAGCGCAACATGCGCGACGACGGACGCTCGGGTTGCCCGATCAACGCGACCATCGAGGTGATCGGCGACCGGTGGACGCTGCTGGTGCTGCGCGACGTGATGTTCGGCGACCGGCGATACTTCCGCGAGTTGCTGGCCGGATCCGAGGAGGGCATCGCGTCGAACATCCTGTCCGACCGGCTCAAGCGCCTCGTTGCGGCCGGACTGCTCAGCCGCGAAGACACCCGCCCCGGCCAGAAAGCCGAGTACCGGCTGACCGAACCCGCCATCCAGCTGGTGCCGATCATGGCCCACCTCGGTGCGTGGGGGCTGCGGCACCGGCCGACGACGAAACGCCTCCGGGTACGCGCCGAACTGCTCGAGGAGGGTGGCCCGCAGCTCTGGAACGAGTTCATGGACGAACTGCGCGAATCACATCTCGGTATCCCGCGGCCCGATCCGAGCGGGCCGCGGGCGACGGAACGACTCGCTCAGGCCTACGCTGCGGCGACCGCCGAATCGTAGTGCCGCACTGCTCGACTCGGACGCGGATGTTGGCGACGTGGCTTGGACGCCGATGCTGCGGGCGTGGCTTCGATGCCGATGCTGCAGGCGTGACTTGGATGCCGGTGCCGTCGACGTGACTCGACGCCGATGCTGCAGGCGTGACTTGGACGCCGATGTCGTCGACGCGATTTCGGCGCCGGTCGTGCAACCTGTAAACCCCGCGTCATTGAGGAACGTTCGTCGACAGTCCGTGCGGCGACGGCGGTGGTCGAACCATCCTGCGGCACGACGTCTCTCGTTCGTCCTGACGCGACCGGCCAGTTCCGGGACCAGCTCCGACCTACACACACCGCAGCGTGCGCTGCGCACAACTAGCCGAGGCGCGCTGACCTGCTCCGGCGGCGGAGCTCCAGTCGCCCCCGGCATCCCATGCCACAGCCGCCCCGGTCCGCGCTACCGCAACCGGTCCCGCTGACACTCGCCGAACTGGATGGCACCGGAATCTGCGACCTTCAGGAGACCGGCGCTACCCCGGGTGGTGTGACCGCAACGACTTCCTTCCGGAAGAAGTCCGCGGTCGCCGCGTGTACGCGCGCCAGGTCGCGGTCCTGAGTCTTCGGGAAAGCCGCTGCGGCACGGTCGAATTCGGCGGCGATGAAGTCGGCGATCGGCGCGGGAACGGTGCCGCTACCCATTTCGCGGGTGCGGGATTTGAGTTCGGTGAGCTCGGCGACGGTCGCGATGAGATCCGCGGGCAGATCGCACTGCTCCAGTAGTGTCGGCAGATGCATGGGCGCAACGGCAGCGTCGGGATGCTCGCGTAACCAGCGCAGCGCTATCGCCGGGCGGAGCGAATAGAACACCTTCTTCAACGACCGGTGCTTGTCGAACAGCGACCATTGCCTGCTGCCCAGGTGCAGGTAGTGGCGGGCCACCTGGTTGCGATCGGCGACCTCGGTTGCCAAGGCGCGCAGCTCATCACGGGAGCGGGCGTCGCCGCGGTACACGATCGGCGACATCAACCACTCGATCAACACGGCATTGCCCTTGACCAACAGTCGCAATGCCTTGGCCAGATCCCAGCCGTTCACATCCAGCAGACCGGCCAGCGGAGTCTCGATTACGTCCCTGGTCCGCCACGGCGACAGATAGGTGTCGATGTTCGCCACGTAGACGAACCGGCAGTCGTAGTCCGAATCGGGGGAGGGGAAACCCCATGCCCGGCTGCCGCTCTCGATCGCCAACCGCACCGTGATCCGATTCTCCTGCTCGACCCGATCGAGCTCGGCGTCGATGGATCCGACGACCGTCGGGTCCATGGAGTCGGGGATCGCGCGCAGAGACATCCGCCGATGCTATGTGCCGGTGATTGCGCTGTGCAGCCTATTTTCGCTCCGGCCGGTTCGAAGCGCCTGCCGAGTGCTCGGCCGGTTGCGACGGGTGCTCGGCGGTGCTGCTGCCGACTTGTCGACTCGCGCTGGATATTTCACGCTGCATGTCGCCGCATGTGTAATCGGCGTGTTTGTCCGAGTTTCCATCGGACGTGAACAGAGGCATTCTCAGGCAATTGCCAAGTTCCCCTTAGGTATTCGCAACATAGATCCTTTGCCGGGCTAAATATGGGCATTGGAAACCCGGCGTTGACCTGGTGCGTCGGCATAGGGGCTGCTCAGGATGCTTATGGACGGTTGTCCAGCTCACGATTGAGATCAAAATGTAATCTGGGTCACATTATTGCAGAATTCCGTAACCGGATTTAAGGGAGCCCCGATGTGCATTGTGTTAGCCAGTCAGACTGGATTTCGTTCGACGAGAGGTAAGAAATGATCCCCGTTATCATCGACACCGGTAGTGCCGCCCTGAACGGTCTTCTGAGCACTGGCAGTGCGGCTCTGCACGGCATCCTCAGCACCCTGTGGACCGGTTCTTTCGGCGGCTGAGTAAGTATGACGGTCGATTGACTCGACTTCCAGCAGGCCCCTTGCGCCCATCGGCGCCGGGGGCCTGCTGTATGTCCGGGTCGAGTCGAGCGCGGACATGCCGCTGTGCAGGCTCAACGATCGCACTGACGGCGGCCGCCTGCCGGGGGGTAAAAAGCCGCGAACCCGCGCCCACTAAGCTGAACGGCGGTAATTGCCGACCCCTTCCTCCCCAGGAGTACTCCACCGTGAGCCAAGCAGGCCGTCCTGTTGTTCTGATCGCCGACAAGCTCGCCCAGTCGACCGTCGATGCGCTTGGTGACGGTGTCGAGGTGCGGTGGGTCGACGGACCCGATCGCCCGGCGCTGCTCGCCGCGGTCCCCGAGGCCGACGCACTGCTCGTGCGCTCCGCGACCACGGTCGACGCCGAGGTGCTCGAGGCGGGCAAGAACCTGAAGATCGTCGCGCGCGCAGGCGTCGGCCTCGACAATGTCGAGGTGCCCGCCGCCACCGAGCGTGGCGTCATGGTCGTCAACGCGCCGACCTCCAACATCCACACCGCCGCCGAGCACGCCGTCACGCTGCTGCTCGCCGCCGCTCGCCAGATCCCGGCTGCCGACGCGACCCTGCGCGAGCGCACCTGGCAGCGCAGCAAGTTCAACGGTGTCGAGATCTTCGACAAGACCGTCGGCGTCGTCGGCCTCGGCCGCATCGGCCAGCTGTTCGCCGCGCGCCTTGCCGCCTTCGAAACCAAGATCATCGCCTACGACCCCTACGTGTCGCCCGCCCGCGCCGCACAGCTCGGCATCGAGCTGCTGAGCCTGGACGAGCTGCTCGAGCGCGCCGACCTGATCTCCGTGCACCTGCCGAAGACCCCCGAGACCAAGGGCATCATCGGCAAGGAAGCCATCGCCAAGACCAAGCCGGGTGTGATCATCGTCAACGCGGCCCGCGGTGGACTCGTCGACGAGCAGGCGCTCGCCGACGCCATCAAGTCCGGGCACGTGCGGGCCGCCGGCCTCGACGTATTCGAGACCGAGCCGTGCACCGACAGCCCGCTGTTCGAGCTGCCGCAGGTCGTGGTGACCCCGCACCTCGGCGCCTCCACCTCCGAGGCGCAGGACCGCGCCGGCACCGATGTCGCCAAGTCCGTGTTGCTCGCGCTGGCCGGTGAATTCGTGCCGGGCGCCGTGAACGTCACCGGCGGCTCGGTCGGCGATTCGGTCGCACCGTGGCTGGATATCGTCCGCAAGCAGGGCGCGCTGCTCGGTGCACTGTCCAACGAGCTGCCAGTCAGTCTCGAGGTTCAGGTGCGCGGCGAGCTGGCCTCCGAAGATGTTGCGGTGCTGGAGCTTTCCGCGCTGCGCGGCGTCTTCTCCGCACTGGTCGAAGACCAGGTCACCTTCGTGAACGCACCCGCGCTCGCCAAGGATCGCGGCATCAGCGCCCAGGTGACCACCGCGTCGGAGAGCCCGAGCCACCGTAGCGTCGTCGATCTGCGCGCGGTATTCGGCGACGGCAGCACGCTGAACGTGGCGGGCACCCTGACCGAGCCGCAGCTGGTCCAGAAGATCGTCAACATCAACGGCCGCAACTACGACCTGCGCGCCGAGGGCCTGAACCTGGCCGTCCTGAACTACGAGGACAGGCCGGGCGCACTGGGCAAGATCGGCACCAAGCTCGGCGAGGCGGGGATCGACATCCTTGCCGCGCAGCTGAGCCAGGACGTCGACAAGGAAGGCGCCACCGTCGTGCTGCGCGTCAACCGTGACGTCACCCCCGACGTCCAGACCGCCATCGCCGAGTCCGTCGGAGCAGGCAAGGTCGTCCAGGTCGACCTGTTCTGATCGATCGGCCGAGGCGCGAGCGATCGTAGTTGTCCCGGCCCTTTCGAGAACCCCGATGCGCGCCGTCACCAATGGTGACGGCGCGCAACGTATGAACGGGCGCACCGAACGGTGACTGCCTGGGGCAATGTATGAACGGGCGCACCGAACGGTGACTGCCTGGGGCAACGCAGCGCGGGCACAAGCCGTGCAGTCACGGCCGTGGTCGGTGCGCAGTTGGTGGCGGCTTAGTTGGGTCGTTGGGGCGGTTACCGGCTACGGCATCCGTGGGTGGTGGTCTGTGGTGCGCAGTTGGTGGCAGCTTCGCAGGGGTCGTCGGTGGTTTGCGGCTATGCAACCATCAGCGATGGCCCGTGAGTGTGCAGCCGGTAGCAGCCCCTCGCCGGATCGTGGGATGGCTATGTCTACGAAGCCGCGGGGGTGGCTCGTGGCGTGTGGAACCGGTGGCAGCCTCGCGGGGTCGTGGGATGGCTATGTCTACGGAGCCGTGAGCTGTGGCCCGTGGCGGATGCGAGCCGGCATCGGATACGTCTCGTCACCATGGCGCTTTGGCCGACCGACCCGCAGCATGACCGCGCCCGACGACGGACCGTCGTGATACACCAAGTACGGTGATGCTGCTGCTGTTCGCTCGATGGGATACGTGCGGACGCATAGCGTCGGCCCGGGTTCGCGAAGGCATCCGAATATCAGGGCGGGCGCGTACAGCTCGCCGTGAACCCGGCGACGCCGGTGACCGGCAATACTGAACGGAGCATTGTTGTCATGAAGCTTGCTGTCATCCCCGGTGACGGAATCGGTCCCGAGGTCATCGCCGAGGCACTGAAGGTGCTCGACGTGGTGGTGCCCGGCGTCGCGAAGACCGAGTACGACCTCGGTGCCAAGCGCTACCACGCGACCGGTGAGATCCTCCCGGATTCGGTGCTGCCGGAGCTCAAGCAGCACGACGCGATCCTGCTCGGTGCGATCGGCGATCCGTCGGTGCCCAGCGGTGTGCTCGAGCGCGGGCTGCTGCTGCACACCCGGTTCGCGCTGGACCACCACGTGAACCTGCGGCCGTCGAAGCTGTATCCCGGGGTGACCAGCCCGCTGTCCGGCAATCCCGACATCGATTTCGTCGTCGTGCGTGAAGGCACCGAAGGGCCGTACACCGGCACCGGCGGCGCGATTCGGGTGCGGACCCCGCATGAGGTCGCCACCGAGGTCAGCACCAACACCCGCTTCGGCATCGAACGCGTCGTGCGCTACGCCTTCGCCAAGGCGCAGGCCCGCCGCAAGCACCTCACCCTGGTGCACAAGACCAACGTGCTGACCTTCGCCGGTTCGCTGTGGCAGCGCACCGTCGACGAGGTCGCCACCGAGTTCCCCGACGTGCAGATCGCCTATCAGCACATCGATGCCGCGACCATCCACATGGTCAACGACCCGGGCCGCTTCGACGTGATCGTCACCGACAACCTGTTCGGCGACATCATCACCGACCTCGCGGCCGCGGTGAGCGGTGGCATCGGCCTGGCAGCCAGCGGCAACATCGACGCCTCCGGCACCAACCCGAGCATGTTCGAGCCCGTACACGGCAGCGCCCCCGACATCGCCGGCCAGTCCAAAGCCGACCCCACCGCCGCCATCCTGTCGGTCTCCCTACTGCTCAACCACCTCGGCAATACCGAAGCAGCCACCCGCATCGAGTCCGCAGTAGCCAAGGACCTCGCATCCCGCACCGGCACCGCCTCCACCACCGAGGTCGGCGACCGAATCGCCGCCGCAGTCTGACCAACCACCCACCCCCCGCGCCCGAAACCAGGCGCGGGGGCTGCGTGTCTCCCTCCACCTTCCGCCGAACGGCACACGGCAAGGAGTCCTCTCCACTATTGCCGTACCCACGTCCCGTTCGGGGTGCGTCTCCGCCTGGTGCACGGTCGGCTTGCCGGTGTGCCGTAGTCATGTGCCGCTCGTGAGCGTGTCGCCGCTGAGGTGGTACACGACGTTGGCCCGCCCGGCCATCTGCTGCAGCCTTGTGCCCGTAGGTGTGTCGTACTGAGCGGCACCTGGTGGTGGGCGTCTCTTGGTGCTTGCCGCGTCCATGCGTCAGTCGTGGGTGCGTCTTCGCCGAGTGGTACACCACGGCGGAGGTCTCGGTGTTTCCCGCAGCCAGGTGCCACCCCGCGGCGGGTTGGAGATGTGGAACCCATCGATGGCTGGTGGTGTGAAGGTTCGGCGACGATCTTCACGCTGGAAGCTGTGGGCCTGCTTGCCCGAGTTGCGAAAAGAAAGCCGGGTGCCCACATGACTCGCCCCGCATTGCCCAGGTGAACCCTTGGAGGGCAATCGAACTGGGCAGCGCGCTCCGGGGTTCGAAGGGTTTGTGAACGCGACCACCGCCGGTCTTCACGCTGGAAGCCGTCTGCCTGCCTGCTCGAGTTGTGGAAGAGAATGTCGGGTACCCCACTCGACGCGCCCTGCACTGCCCGGTGAACCCTTGGAGGGCAATCGAACTGGGCAGCACGCTCCGGGGTTCGAAGGGTTTGTGAACGCGACCACCGCCGGTCTTCATGCTGGAAGCTGTGTGCCTGCCTGCTCGAGTTGTGGAAGAGAATGTCGGGTACCCCCCACCCGACGTGCCCAGCACTGCCTGGGTGAACCTGTGGAGGGCACGCGGAACTTGGGCAGTGTGCTCTGGGGTTCGAAAACCGAGCTCACCTTCCTCGGTGCAGCGCCGCCGACTGGTAGGCGGAGCGGGGGTGGCGTGCCCCGGGTTGGGAAGGTGAGGTCAGCTTCCAGCGGTGTTCCAGGCAGTGATGGGTGCGTTGTGTGCCGTACCCGGCTTTCTCTTCCGCAGCCTGGGCGGGCAGGCACGCGGCTTCCGGCGTGAGGGCTGGTTGTGGTTGCGTTCCACATACTTTCGGTATCGAGGGTAGTGAAATGGTGGTTGTCGAGGCGGTGTGAGCCACCATTTCTCTCACGTCGATCTGAGCAGGCTGGGTGTAAGGACTGCCTGTGGTTGTGTTCCAGTGATTGGTGGTGAAAGTGGTGGTCCCTCAGGGGTTTCAGGACTGTTGTTCGGTTCGGTGGTGGGTGGGGACCAGTGGGATGGCGGCTGCTGCCAGGACTGCTGCGGCCAGGTAGGCGGTGGGGAAGCCGGTTGCGGTGATGAGGGCGCCGAAGGCGGGCGGGATGGCGGCCATGGCTAGGTTTTGGCCGGTGTTCTGGATGCCCAGGCCGCGGCCGCTCCAGTAGGGGCCTGCGATTTCGGCGACGGCGGTGAAGGCAAGTCCGTTGTCGGCGACTGTGATTACCGATGCCGCGATCAACAGGGGGATGGCTGCCCACCAGGAATGTGTCCATGCGGTCAGAGCCAGGCCGGCCATGGCGAGCACGGCGGCGATGGCGACGGTGCGCAACGGACCCAGTCGGCTGCCGACCCGATCCGACCAGTGACCGGCGCCGATTCTGCCGAAGGCGCCCAGGATTTGGGTTGCGGTGACCAGCGCGCCCGCGGTCGTCAACGACCAGCCGACATCGCGGTGCAGCCACAGCAACGCGAAAGTCCACACCGTGCCCTGCGGTACACACAACAGCACGGATACCGCGTGGATGCGCCACAGGGTGGAATCACCACGATAGGGATTGGCCCGATCGGCTGCTTTGCCCTCGGGGCGGGGTGGGTCGATGATCCAGATCAGGCAGCCGATGGCGGCGGCGCCCGCCATGACGGTCGGAACCAAGATGGCGACCGAAATCCCGTGTGCCGCAGCGACGGCGGGGATCGCCAGCGCGCCGACCCCGACGCCCAACGGCTGTGCGGTCTGCCGAATCCCCATCGCCAGGCCACGCCGATGCGGCGGAAACCAGCCGACAATGACGCGGCCGCTGGCGCCGTTGGTGCTCGCGGCGCCGATGCCGCCCAGGAACAAGAGGATGCCGAAGACGACGTAGTTCGACGCTGTTGCGGCGGCGGTTCCCGCCGCGAGCATCAGCAGTGGTCCGCCGACCAGTACCTTGCGCTCGCCGATGCGATCGACGAGGTAGCCCCAGGCGATCAATGTGCAGACCAGCCCGACCGTGGGCATCGCCACCAGCAGGCCTGCGGTGGCCAAGGGCATGCCGCGCGCGGTCAGTGCGGGCAGCAGGAACGGAACGCCGTGGATGAAGACCGCGCTCGAGGACTGTGCGAAGACTCCGAGGCCGAGCATGGACCACCGTCGGACCTCGCGGATCTGCGTCACGGTAGCCATCGGCCTCACCTCTTAATCTCATAATGTGGAACTATGTTCTCACTGAATGAACATCGGGTCATACCGTACACCCGGTCGGCAACCCGATTTCGGGTTCGTGCTGTCGATCGGGTCACACGGTCGCGGTTCCCGCGCGAGCAAAATGCCGTAAGCATCGCTACTGACGCACCTGCGACGGAGCCGGTCTCACCAGCGACCGTCTATGGCCCGGTCGCGTTCGAGCAGCCCGAAGCGCATGCGTCGCAGGGGTGAGCCTTGGCTGCTGGGCTGCAGGCCCGTTCGCTGAGTGGTTCGGCCGCTCGGTCGTGAGCCTCCTGGGTCGCGAACACGCTGTCGCAGGCGCCGCAGATCCGGTGCAGGCGCGTTCGGGCAGGTCGAAGGTGGTGGATAGACTGCGGGTCATGCGTCTAGGTCGAGTTGCCAGTCCCGATGGGGTCGCTTTCGTCAGCATCGAGGGAGAGGGAAGCGACACCGTCGCCAAGGAGATTGCGGAGCACCCGTTCGGTACGCCGACGTTCACCGGGCGGAGTTGGCCGCTGGCCGACGTGCGCTTGCTCGCGCCGATCCTGGCGAGCAAGGTGGTGTGCATCGGCAAGAATTACGCCGCACACGCGGCCGAGATGGGTGGGCCTGCCCCGGAGGATCCGGTGATCTTCCTCAAGCCGAATACCTCGATCATCGGACCGAACGCGCCGATCATCTTGCCGCCCAGTTCCTCTCAGGTCGACTATGAGGGCGAACTGGCCGTGGTGATCGGGCGTCCGTGCAAGGACGTGCCCGCAGCGCGGGCCATGGACGTGGTGCTCGGCTACACCGCCGCCAACGATGTCACTGCCCGTGATCAGCAGCGTCACGATGGCCAGTGGACCAGGAGCAAGGGCTACGACACCTTCTGCCCGCTCGGCCCATGGATCGAAACCTCCTTGGACCCATCGGATCTGGAGATCATGACCGAGCTGGCGGGCGAGGTTCGCCAGCGCAGCCGCACTTCGCTTCTGCTGCACGACATTCCGAAGCTCATCGAGTGGGTCAGCGCCGTAATGACGCTGCTGCCCGGCGATGTGATTCTGACCGGGACCCCGGAGGGCGTCGGCCCGGTGCAGGCCGGTCAGCAGGTATCGGTGACCATCGAAGGCATCGGCACTCTCACGAATCCTGTTGCGGCTAAACAGCGTTAGCGACCGCATGTCGGTCGCTCGAAAGAGTCCGTCAGCGACTACTTGTAGGTCGCTCGAAAGGGCCCGCAGACGATTGCTTGCGGGGTCGCTCGAAACAACCTCATCGAAAGAGAGCCATGACTGAAGTACGGGTCCGTTTCTGCCCGTCGCCCACCGGGACACCGCATGTCGGCCTCATCCGGACGGCGCTGTTCAACTGGGCGTACGCCCGCCATACCGGCGGAAAATTCGTCTTCCGTATCGAAGACACCGATGCGGCACGCGATTCCGAAGAGTCCTACCGCGCAATTCTTGATGCGTTGCGCTGGCTCGGCCTCACCTGGGACGAAGGCCCGGAGGTCGGCGGCCCGTATGAGCCATACCGGCAGTCGCTGCGGCGTGATTTGCATCTCGATGTGGTGGCGAAGTTGCTGGAGGCGGGAGAAGCGTACGAATCCTTTTCCACGCCTGAGGAAGTCGAGGAACGCCACCGCGTTGCGGGCCGCGATCCGAAACTGGGGTACGACAACTTCGACAGGGATCTGACGCCCCAGGCGATCGAGGCCTACCGGGCCGCCGGACGCCCGGCGGTGATTCGGCTGCGGATGCCCGACGAGGACCTCACCTGGCACGACCTCGTGCGCGGCGAGACCACGTTCAAGGCGGGCACCGTGCCGGACTTCGCGCTGACCCGGGGCAATGGCGACCCGCTCTATACGCTGGTCAACCCGGTCGACGACGCGCTGATGAAGATCACCCACGTGTTGCGCGGCGAGGACCTGCTCTCCTCGACGCCGCGTCAGCTCGCCCTTTACCGCGCATTGCGCCGCATCGGGGTGGCCGACTTCACCCCCGAATTCGGCCATCTGCCGTTCGTGATGGGGCAGGGCAACAAGAAGTTGTCCAAGCGTGATCCGGAGTCGAATCTGTTCGCCCATCGCGATCGCGGATTCATCCCAGAGGGTTTGCTGAATTACCTAGCACTACTCGGCTGGAGCATCGCGGACGATCACGATGTGTTCTCGATGGCAGAGATGGTTGCCGCCTTCGATATTTCGAAAGTAAATTCGAATCCGGCCCGTTTCGACCAGAAGAAGGCCGACGCGCTGAACGCTGAACATATACGGTTGCTGGA
This sequence comes from Nocardia sp. NBC_00403, assembly GCF_036046055.1. NCBI lineage: Bacteria > Bacillati > Actinomycetota > Actinomycetes > Mycobacteriales > Nocardiaceae > Nocardia > Nocardia sp. NBC_00403. Next base: position 7,387,089 of record NZ_CP107939.1, on the reverse strand, counting down.
GCATGGTGATTTCGCTCACCGACTGCGTGAGTATCTGACCGAACACAACCACATCGGCGCCGAAATCGATGAGAAGACGTTTGCGGCGGCGGCCGAACTGGTGCAGACCAGGATCGTGGTGTTGTCCGATGCGTGGGATCTGCTGCGATTCCTGTTCGCACCCGTAGAAGAGTTCGCGATCGACCCGGCTGCGGGGTCGAAGAATCTCGGTGCGGATGCCACTCCGGTATTGCAGGCCGCAATTGCCGCGCTGGAGCCGTTGGCGCAATGGTCGACGGCCACAATCGAGGAAGCGCTGAAAACGGCGCTCATCGATGATCTGGGGCTCAAGCCGCGCAAAGCCTTCGCGCCGGTGCGCGTCGCGGTGACGGGTTCACACATCAGTCCGCCGCTGTACGAGTCGTTGGAGCTGCTCGGCCGCGAGGTGACACTGGAGCGGTTACGGTCGGCGCAAGAGTGGACCGCAACGGTGTCAACCGAGTCGGTTTAGCCGAAAACAGGCCGCTGACCAGCCGATTTGTAGTTACCCGGGCGCTGTTTGGTACTCTCTTTCTCGGCCAGGAACACGGCCTCGGAGTCAGCCAGACACGAGGCCGAGCGCCCGGCGCATTGGGGTATGGTGTAATTGGCAACACAGCTGATTCTGGTTCAGCCATTCTAGGTTCGAGTCCTGGTACCCCAGCGGAGTTTGTTGTCGACCTCGGTTCGCGGCCGAAAGATCAACAGCAACCGGCGATTTGGTCGCCGAGCTTCGGCCGGTTAAGCTGGCCGAGCTTCCACTGATCGAAAGATCATACGGATGGTCACCACGAAAGTGGGAGATCAGTCCTGGCCCCGTCGTCTAGCGGCCTAGGACGCCGCCCTCTCAAGGCGGTAGCGCGGGTTCGAATCCCGTCGGGGCTACAACGCGTGAAAGGCCCATGCTCATGGAGAGCATGGGCCTTTCGCGTTTCCGCGTGTTTTGTGGGGGTGCAACCCCCACACCCCGCCCGGAGGGCTGCGCCCCCGGGACCCCCGGCCGGCGGGCTGCGCCTGGCCGGGCCTGCTGGGTTTGGGCGCGCTTCCGTCTCGGCTCGACCTTCGCTTCGCTTGTTGCTGGCCCTCGACTTGGCCGGTTGTAGGCCTCGGCTCCGCTGGCGGTAGCTGTTTGGATGATCCCGCTTCGGCCGGCATGCTCGCTGAGCTGAGCTGAGCTGAGCTGAGCTGAGCTGAGCTGAGCTGGGCCGCGCTGAGCTGAGCTGGGCCGCGCTGAGCTGCGCTGGGCCGCGCTGAGCTGGGCTGGCTGCTTGCGCTGGCCTGCTTGGCTGTAGCTGCGTGGAGGGGTCCTGCTTCGGCCGATCTCCGCGCCGGCTGGTGGTCTTGGCCCTGCTCGGCTGTATCCGTGTGGAGAGGGCCCGCTTCGGCCGATCTCTCCGCTCCCTTGTTGCCAACGCCGGCTCGGCTGGCCCCATGGACCTTGCCCTCCGCGCCTGGCCTCTGCTCGGCCGGCCCTGGGACGTCGGTTGTCGTGCGTCGATTCGCCGCTGTTCGGGTCCTGTCGTCCCGCTCAGGGCATAAGTAAGGCCCTCCAGTCGGGTGTCTGGAGGGCCTTCTCGGGTCGGCGGTTAGCCGCTCTTGCGCCGGAACTCACGCTTGTGGCTGGCGTTACCATGTGCCGACGTGGCCTTGGACCGTCCGTCCAGGTGATCGGACGCCTTGGCGGACTGCTGGTTCTTGCGATCCAGCGCCTCCTTGAACTTGCGCTTCACCTCTTCGGCACTGCTGCCGTTGGAACTATCCGCTTCCGCCATCGCCTGCTCCTCGTCGTCGCGGCCGCGCCGCTCGTCCTCCGGACGTACGTGCGGGGCCGATTCGTGTCGAACTCTGTGACGCTAACGCGCTTACACCGCTGTGTCAGGCGGATTTCGGTCGCGCCGCGCCGGTCTATTCCAGCTGTGTGGTCAGGCTCTCACTGGTGCGGGGATCAGTCGAGCGCGTTGGCGGTGGTGCCGCCGAGCGGCAGCATGGGCAGGCCGAGCTTGCGGTGATCCCAGCTGCGCAGCCGCTCCGGCACCACGCGCACTGCCACGCGCTTATGCAGCATCTGCTCGACGAGGGGGCGGACGTCCTCGCTGTAGGGCCCGGTGTAGCGCTCCCACACGCTGACACCGACCGCGTATAGCTTGTCCGCGTCGTCGATGATCTCGGCGTGGCCTTCGATCGAGACGCCGCGCAGGGTGTCGTAGGTCTGGCCGGCCTCGACCATGCAGGTGACCCGTGGGTCGCGGCGCAGGTTGACCGCTTTCTGCGACTTCGCCTTGGTCTCGAACCAGATCTCGCCGTCGATCAGCGCGTACCACATGGCAGTCAGGTGCGGTGTGCCCTTGGGGCCGATGGTGGCCAGGGTCGCGATCCTGCTGCGCTCCAAGAAGTCGGTGATCTCGGTGTCGGACATCACGATCTGTGCCCGTTGGTTTGCTCCCATGGGGCAACTGTAGAGACTGATTACTAGAACGTGTTACAGGCGCTTGTGTAATGCATCGGCCGCGGCGACCAGGTCTGCTGCCCAGCGCGCGCCGGGTCGCCTGCCCATGCGATCGATCGGGCCCGATACCGACACCGCGGCGATTACGGCGCCCCCTGCGTCGCGCACGGGCGCGGAGACGCTTGCCACGCCGCTTGCGCGTTCGGCGGCGCTCTGTGCCCAGCCGCGGCGGCGCACCTCGGCAAGCGCGCGCTCGCCGAAGACTGCGTCGGCCAGGATCATGCGCTGTAGCTCGGGGTCGGCCCAGGCGAGCAGCACCTTGGCCGCGGATCCCGCGGTGAGCGGCAGTCGGGCGCCGATGGGAACGGTGTCGCGCAGGCCGACATTGGGCTCCAGGGCAGCCACGCAGATTCGTGCGTGACCATCGCGGCAATAGATCTGGACGCTCTCGCCGGTGATCTCGCGCAACCGCGGCAGGACGACCGTCGCGGCCTCGTTCAGTGGGTCGGTGGCGCCGGCGGCGAGCTCTGCGAGCGCCGGTCCCGGCCGCCACAGGCCGTTGTTGTCGCGGGCGAGCAGGCGGTGCACTTCGAGGCCGACGGCCAGCCGGTGAGCGGTGGCGCGCGGTAGGCCGGTGCGGGTGCACAGCTCGTTGAGACCGCAGGGTTGCTCCGCGACGGCGTAGAGCACTGACACCGCTTTGTCGAGGACGCCGATACCGCTATGCTGTCTCATAGAACGATACTAGCGTCTCGGATGTTGAGATCGCCAATGTTGAGGAATCGACGTGGACGGCTCATTCCATCCCCTGGCGCCGTTATCCACAAACCTGTGCAGTCGGCCCTCGCGCACTCAGCCCAGATCGCGCGGACCGGATGCTCGTCGGAAAGGGTGATCGAGAATGGCCGAACGCGCACTGACGCTGGCCGAGAAGGTGTGGGAGCAGCACGTCGTCGCTCGCGGCGAGGGTGAAGGGGCCTCGCGTGAGCCGGACCTGATCTACATCGATTTGCATCTCGTGCACGAGGTGACCAGTCCGCAGGCCTTCGACGGGCTCCGCGCCGCGGGCCGCGAGGTCCGCCGCCCCGACCTGACCATCGCCACCGAGGACCACAACGTCCCGACCATTGATATCGATCGGCCGATCGCCGACCCGATTTCGCGCACCCAGGTCGAAACATTGCGGCGCAATTGTGCGGAATTCGGTGTGCGGCTGCACCCGATGGGCGATCTCGATCAGGGCATCGTGCACGTGGTCGGGCCGCAGCTCGGCCTGACGCAGCCCGGTACGACGGTGGTGTGCGGCGACAGCCACACCTCTACCCACGGCGCGTTCGGCGCGCTGGCGATGGGTATCGGCACCAGCGAGGTCGAACATGTTCTTGCCACCCAGACACTCTCGCTGCGCCCGTTCAAGACGATGGCGATCACCGTGGACGGCCGATTGCCGGACGGTGTCACGAGCAAGGACCTGGTTTTGGCGGTGATCGCCGAGATCGGCACCGGCGGCGGTCAGGGCTATGTGCTCGAGTACCGCGGTGAGGCAATCCGCGCCATGTCGATGGAGGCGCGAATGACGATCTGCAACATGTCCATCGAAGCGGGCGCACGAGCGGGCATGATCGCCCCGGACGCGACGACCTATGAATTCCTCAAAGGTCGCCCACACGCGCCGCAGGGGGCCGACTGGGATGCCGCAGTGGCCGCCTGGGAGGCGCTGAAGACCGACGAGGGCGCGGTTTTCGACGCTGAGGTGCATATCGACGCCAGCGCGCTGTCGCCGTTCGTCACCTGGGGCACCAACCCGGGACAGGGTGCGCCGCTGGGCGACGCCGTGCCCGACCCGGCGCAGATTGCCGATGAGACCGCGCGTGAGTCGGCGGAGAAAGCGCTGCGGTACATGGATTTGGTGCCCGGTACTCCGCTTCGTGATGTGGCGGTGGACACCGTATTCGTCGGATCGTGCACCAACGGACGTATCGAGGATTTGCGTGCGGTGGCGGGGATTTTGAAGGGACGTCACGTTGCCGATGGCGTGCGAATGTTGGTTGTACCGGGCTCGATGAGGGTTCGAGCACAGGCAGAAAAAGAAGGACTCGGCGAGATTTTCACGGCGGCGGGCGCCGAATGGCGGCAAGCGGGTTGCTCTATGTGCTTGGGAATGAATCCCGATCAGCTGGAGCCGGGTCAGCGCTGCGCATCGACCTCGAACAGGAACTTCGAGGGCAGGCAGGGCAAAGGTGGCCGTACGCACCTTGTTTCCCCGCTCGTAGCGGCCGCGACAGCGGTCAGGGGCACCCTATCCGCGCCGGCGGATCTGAACTGAGCTGCCCCCGGAGAGATCCCGCCGCGGCGGGGGTCAATCCCGCCGCAGGCACTCGGATCAATCCCGTTGCCCGCCCAAATCGCCTACCGACCCAGGAGAATCAGTTATGGAAGCCTTCACAGTGCACAAGGGGATCGGAGTGCCGTTGCGCCGATCCAATGTCGACACCGATCAGATCATTCCTGCGGTGTACCTGAAGCGTGTGACCCGCACCGGATTCGAAGACGGGCTGTTCGCCGCATGGCGATCGGATCCGAACTTCATTCTGAACACCGAGCCCTACAAGCGGGGCAGTGTGCTGGTGGCAGGTCCGGATTTCGGTACCGGATCCTCACGTGAGCACGCCGTATGGGCGCTGTCGGACTACGGCTTTCGGGTAGTCATCTCATCCCGCTTCGCCGACATCTTCCGCGGCAATGCAGGCAAGGGCGGTGTACTTGCCGCACAGATGTCACAGAACGATGTCGAAATGCTCTGGAAGTTGATCGAGGAACAGCCCGGTCTCGAATTGGTTGTAGACCTCCAAGCGCGCACGGTGACGGCCGGAACCGTCGTGTTGCCGTTCGATATTGATGACTACACGCGGTGGCGTCTGCTGGAAGGATTGGATGACATCGGGCTCACGCTGCGGCGTAGCGACGCCATCGACGAGTTCGAAAAGGCAAGGCCAACTTGGAAACCCGCCACCCTGCCGGCACGTATTTCGCAAGCGTAATCACCCTGCGTAGATAGCTGTACACCCCTAGGGGCGGTAGCTGGACGTGTGCTAAACCACATGAATTTTGGCGTGGCACATAGACTCTTGCCCATTGTGGGTTTACCGTGGTACCTAGTCGGTCCGACGACGGGCCATTAGTCTGCGGAGGATTCAATGAACAAGGCGGAACTGATCGACGTTCTGACCGAAAAGTTGGGTACGGACAGGCGCACGGCCACCGCGGCAGTCGAGCACGTGGTCGACACCATCGTGCGCGCGGTGCACAAGGGTCAGAGCGTCACAATCACTGGATTCGGTGTGTTCGAACAGCGTAAGCGTGCGGCTCGCGTAGCGCGGAACCCGCGCACCGGCGAAACCGTCAAGGTGAAGCCCACTTCGGTGCCTGCATTCCGTCCGGGTGCTCAGTTCAAGGCCGTTATTGCGGGTAAGCAGAAGCTGACCGCGAGCGGCCCCGCCGTCAAGCGCGGCGCGAATGCGCCGGTAGCGGCGAAGAAGGCGGCCGCCAAGAAGGTGGCGGCGAAGAAGGCAGCCGCAAAGAAGGCCACCGCTACCAAGGCGCCCGCCAAGACCACGGCGAAGAAGGCAGCCAAGAAGGCACCGGCAAAGACCACCGCCCGCAAGACCGCGGTCAAGGCAGCCGCGAAGAAGGCTCCGGCCAAGGCCGCGGCCGCCAAGAAGGCTCTGGCAAAGAAGGTTGTGGCCAAGAAGGTTGTGGCCGCCAAGAAGACCACAGCGGCCAAGAAGACCACCGCGGCAAAGAAGGCGCCCGCCAAGAAGACTGCGGCGAAGAAGGCTCCGGCCCGTCGGGCTCGCTGACGCCGAGGCTCCACCGAAACGGCCCCGGGTTACCCCGGGGCCGTTTCGGTGTGTCAGGACCGCGCAGCGGGTGTCAGGACTTCACGATGGCATCCGACAACGAGCGGTCGAGATGGTCTGCGGCGACGAGCCGTCCGGCCGCGAAGGACAGCACCCACGCGCTGCCTTTGCGATTGCGAGCGGAGGGCAGGGTAATGCCGTCCCGGTCGGCCCACGAATTCAGCAGATCGGGAATCACCTTGCCCTGACTGCACAACACCCGCACCGCGCGATCGGAAACGAGTTCGCGTGCGCGCTCGCGGGCGGCGTCGGGCGCTGCGGCATAACCGGATTCGGAAAACAGCGGCTCGACGGCGATTTTCACACCCAGTTTCTCCGCCAGGGGCGCCACCGTCTGGACACAGCGCACCGGTGGGGCCGAATAGACCTCGGATGCGCCGAACGCCAGCAGATTCGGCGCCAGCGACTGTGCCTGGCCCTGTCCGGCCCGCTCCAGCGGCCGCTCGTCGTCCGGGCCGTTGAACCGGTCCCTGCTACCCGCCTTCGCGTGCCGCACCAGCAGCAGCGTGCTGGTGGCCGCCGGTAGCCGGGCGAACGCGCGCAGTACCTGCCGGTCCATGGGATAGGACAGCTGTTCCATTACCCGGTCGAGCGAGTACCACTTCAGTAGATCGACCTCGGAATTGGCGGCGAATGCACCACCCGACACCTCGGCCGACCAATAGTCGACGCGCTTGAGTTTGCGATGCCCGGGAATGGGATAAGTGACATGCCCGAGGTAGCGGCCGAGTCGGCAGTCGAGCCCGGTCTCCTCGCGCACCTCGCGCACCCCGGCGAGGACCGGCGTTTCACCCGGGTCGAGTTTGCCCTTCGGCAAGGACCAGTCCTGGTACTTGGGGCGGTGCACGACGGCGATCTCGACGGCGCCGGAACCACCCGGCGCCCTTCGCCACAACACTGCACCAGCGGCATGAATGTTGGCTGTCACTCGGGGATCCCAGAACGGTCCCCCGTCCATCTCGTATCCCGTGGCATCACTCACGGCTGATCTGGTCTCCGCAATCGCATCAGGAACTCTTGGTGGTCTCTCACTTGTTCGCCGTTCTCGCCTGCTCGTTGGGGCCTGGCATGCCAACTGCCATCGGCCTGCAGCACCCAGCACCGTGTCATCGGATGCAGTGCGGAGTCGAACACCGCGCCCATCTGCTCGGTGAGCCGTGGATCCTTCACCTGGGCCATCACTTCGACGCGACGATCGAGGTTGCGGTGCATCATGTCGGCGCTGCCGATCCAGTATTGGTCCTGGGCCTGGAAGTGCATGATCCGCGAATGCTCGAGGAAACGGCCGAGAATCGAGCGGACCTCGATATTGTCACTCATCCCGGGAACGCCGGGGCGCAGCCCGCAGATGCCGCGCACCACGATCTGCACCGGGACGCCTGCCTGTGATGCACGGTAGAGCGCATCGATCACTTGTTCGTCGACGATCGCATTGGCCTTCAACCGAATTCGCGCCGGAATGCCTTGTTGCGCCAGCTCCGTTTCGCGCTGGATCCGCTCGATGATTCCGGCCCGTACTCCTTGCGGTGCAACAAGTAGGTTGCGGTAGTTGGCCTTTCGCGAGTAACCGGTCAGCGAATTGAACAGGTCGGTCAGATCGGCGCCGATTTCCGGTGCGGCGGTGAGCAATCCGACGTCCTCGTACAGGCGTGCGGTCTTCGGGTTGTAATTTCCGGTGCCGATATGGCAATAGCGGCGGATGGTCGCACCCTCACGCCGCACCACCAGACACGTCTTGCAGTGCGTCTTGAGGCCGATCAGGCCGTACACCACGTGCACGCCGGCCTGCTCCAGGGCCCGCGCCCATTTGATGTTGGCCTGCTCGTCGAAGCGGGCCTTGATCTCGACCAGCGCGACGACCTGCTTGCCCGCTTCCGCGGCATCGATGAGCGCATTCACGATCGGGGAGTCACCGGAGGTGCGGTACAGGGTCTGCTTGATCGCGAGTACCTGCGGATCGGCGGCGGCCTGCTCGATGAAGCGCTGCACACTGGTGGAGAACGAGTCATAGGGGTGGTGCACCAGCACGTCGCCCTCGCGCAGCGCCGCGAACACGTTGCGCGGGGTCTCGCGCTCACCGAAGGCGGGCGGGGTCGCGGGCACATACGGCGCGTCTTTGAGGTTCGGCCGGTCGACGCCGTAGACCTGCCACAGGCACGACAGATCGAGCAGGCCGGGCACCTGGATGACATCGCCGGCGTCGACCTCGAGCTCACGCAGCAGCAGATCGAGCATGTGCTCGGTCATATCGTCGGAGACCTCGAGTCGCACCGGCGAGCCGAAGCGCCGCCGCGCGAGTTCGCGCTCCAGCGCCTGCAGCAGATCCTCGTCGCGGTCCTCGTCGACCTCGAAATCGGCGTTGCGGGTGATGCGGAACGCGTGGTGCTCGACCACCTTCATGCCGGGGAACAGCAGATCCAGATGCGCCGCGATGAGCCCTTCCATCGGCAGGAATGCCGCGATGAGGGAACCGGAGTCGCTGCGTCGCACCCGGACGAACCGATCGACGTTGTCGGGTACCTTCACCCTGGCGAAGTGTTCGCCGCCGGTGGCGGAATCCCGCACCGTCACCGCGAGGTTCAGGCTCAGCCCGCTGATGTAGGGGAACGGGTGCGCCGGGTCCACCGCGAGCGGGGTGAGCACGGGGAAGACCTGTTCTTGGAAGTGGCTCGAGAGGCGCTGGCGCTCATCGTCGTCGAGGTCGGTCCAGCCGATGATCGCGATGCCCTCGGCGGTCAGGGAGGGCAGGACGGAGTCGAGGAAGGCGCGGGCGTGCCGGTCGGCGATCTCCTGGGCCCGCGCGGCGATCATCGCCAATTGCTCGGAGGGCGAGCGGCCGTCCGCCGAGCGGACCGAAAGTCCGGTCTCGGCGCGGCGCTTGAGGCCTGCGACGCGGACCATATAGAACTCGTCGAGATTCGAGGCGAAGATCGCCAGGAATTTCGCCCGCTCCAGCAACGGCAGCGACTCGTCTTCGGCAAGGGCGAGCACCCTGGCGTTGAAGTCGAGCCAACTCAGCTCGCGATTCAGGTAGCGATCACGTGGCAACCGCTCGGCCTGCGAGTCCTCCGAAGGAGGTGTCGCGGCGGGCGGCGGCGTGGGCAGCAGTTGCTGCGACTTGACGGTTTCGGTATCACTCATGCCCGCGCCTCGCTGGCGCTCGGCTCTGACATGCGCGATGCGCGCTCATAGATGGTTCGCTCGCTTCGCTCACTCACGCACACGATCATCCCCTACAAAACCGACCGTGTGCAGCCGGACATCGTGATTGATATGAGCATCACCCTGTTGTGGCGATCATCTAGCACACGCGTCGAACCTGCTCGTGAACGTGACCTGGCCAGCCGATGTCGCACAGGACGGCCCGGGTGGCGTCCCCGGCTCCGAGATCGACAGCGAGATCGAGATCGTCGGCGGTGTCGACGTCCAGCCGCAGCCCCGGCCATTCGCCGCGCAGATCGACTGCGCCCGCGGCGATGTGCCGGCGGGCGGAGTCGGGTCCGAAGCGCGGATCGAGTGCGGTGGTGGCGGCGCGGACCAGTAGTGCCGCGGTGCCGGTACCCGCGTGGTCGACGACGATCGAGCGCACGCCCGGCGGCGCGGTCGCCAGCATGTCCGACAGTTCCTCCGGTCGCAAGGCGGGCAGGTCTGCCTGCAGGGCCAGTAGATCGATCGGACCGTGCCGATGCCGCAGCGCGCTCGCGGCGTCGGTCAGCGCGGTGTTCAGGCCGTCCGGATCGGCGGGATCGATCGCGTCCCGGCGTGGCTCGGGATGCACGGTGGCGCCGAGGGTGCGCGCCAGGTCGGCGACTGCGGGGTCAGGGGTGACGACCGTGACCGAGACGACCTGCGCCGCGGCAGCGGCAGCGGTCACGGTGTCGGCGAGCATGGCGAGCACCAGCCGCGCCCGATGCTCCGGGCGCAGCCGATCGGACAGACGGCTCTTGGCCCGGTCGAGGCTTTTCACCGCGATCACGGCGTGCACGGCGTGCGGACGCATGCGCCCAATCCTTCCATGGCATATTGGGCAGATGACGAGGGCTGCGGTGCTGGGCGCGGGATCATGGGGGACCGCGTTCGCGAAGGTGTTGGCGGAGGCGGGCACCGAGGTCACGATCTGGGCCAGGCGACCCGAGGTGGCCGAGGCGTTGGCAACCGATCATCGCAATCCGTTCTATCTGCCCGGCGTGCAGCTGCCCGCCGTCGCGGCTACCGATGATCATGTGCGCGCGCTCGCGGGTGCGGAGATCATTGTGCTTGCCGTGCCGTCCCAATCCCTGCGCGGAAATCTCGAGAAGTGGAACGATGCGATCGCGACAGCGGTGTCCGATCACGATGCCTCGTTACTCAGCCTGGCCAAGGGCATCGAAACCGGCACGCTATTGCGGATGAGCCAGGTGATCGGTGAGGTGACCGGGGCCGAGGCGAGCCGGATTGCGGTGCTGTCGGGTCCGAATCTGGCCAAGGAGATCGCCGCGGGACAGCCGGCGGCCACCGTGATCGCCTGCACCGACGCCGCACGCGCGGTGGCGCTGCAACAGGCCAGCGCGACCGGATACTTCCGTCCGTACACCAACACCGATGTGATCGGCTGTGAGATCGGTGGCGCATGTAAGAACGTGATCGCGCTCGCCTGCGGTATCGCGTCCGGAATGGGATTGGGCGACAATTCGATCGCCAGCCTGATCACCCGCGGGCTCGCCGAGATCATCAGGCTCGGGGTCGCGCTCGGCGCCGAACCGGTCACTCTCGCCGGGCTAGCCGGTGTCGGCGACCTGGTCGCGACGTGCACCTCGCCGCTGTCACGTAACCGGTCGTTCGGGCATGTGCTCGGCGCGGGTGGTTCGATGGAGGGCGCGCAGGCAGCCACACATGGGCAGGTCGCCGAGGGTGTGAAGTCGTGCTCATCCATTCGTGCGCTCGCGGCGGCGCACGACGTCGAGATGCCGCTGACGAACGCCGTGCACCAGGTCTGCCACGAGGGTATTTCGGTCAGTGCGGCGGTGGGTACCCTGCTCGGCAGACGGATCAAGCCGGAGTAGTTCCGAGCACCGCGTTGACCTCGGAGGCGTCCGGGCAGAAGGTGGGCGCGGCCGCGGTAACGGGTACGGTTCGGTGCATGACGAACCGGATCAGGGTGGCTGTGGTGTTCGGCGGGCGCAGTAACGAGCACGCCGTCTCGTGTGTGTCGGCCGGCAGTGTGCTGCGCAACCTGGATCCCGAACGGTACGAGGCGGTGCCGATCGGCATCACCGCCGAAGGCAGCTGGGTGCTCGGCAGCTCCGATATCGCCGCCCTCGGGTTCAGCGGCAGCAACGCCCTGCCGTCGGTGGACAGCACCGGCACTGCGCTGACCTTGGCCGCCGACCCGAGCCGGTCCGGCGCACTGGTCGCGCTCGACGATCCCAGCGCCGCATTGGGTTCGGTCGACGTGGTGTTCCCGATCCTGCACGGCCCGTTCGGCGAGGACGGCACCCTGCAGGGCATGCTGGAGCTGACCGGCATCCCATACGTCGGGCCCGGCGTGTTGGCCAGTGCGGCGGGCATGGACAAGGAATTCACCAAGAAACTGCTCGCCGCCGAGGGCCTGCCGATCGGTGTTCAGGCGGTGCTGCGACCAGGCACTGCCACAGTCAACGATACGGACCGGGCGCGACTCGGGCTGCCGGTGTTCGTCAAACCCGCGCGCGGTGGCTCCTCGATCGGCATCACGAAGGTCACCGACTGGAGCGAGCTGGACGCCGCCATAGCGACGGCACGCACGCACGATCCGAAGGTGATCGTGGAGGCAGGCATCGTCGGACGCGAAGTCGAGTGCGGCGTACTGGAATTCCCGGACGGCCGGATCGAGGCCAGCGTGGTCGCCGAGATCCGGATGCCCGCCGCCGACACCGACGTACCCGACTTCTACGACTTCGATACCAAATACCTCGACGACGTCTGCGAATTCGACGTCCCCGCCAAGCTCGACGACGACGTCTCCGACAGCATCAGGGAACTCGCGGTTCGGGCTTTCCGGGCATTGGACTGCCAGGGCCTGGCCCGCGTCGACTTCTTCGTCACCGCGGACGGCCCCGTGATCAACGAAATCAACACCATGCCCGGCTTCACCTCGATCTCCATGTACCCCCGAATGTGGGAAGCAACCGGAATCGACTATGCCTCGCTGGTTTCCACCCTGATCGAAACCGCACTGGCCCGAGGTACCGGCCTGCGATAGCCGCTGCCCGATCCCACACCCCTGTCGCCTGACACCCGTCACACACAGGGTTGCAGCTACACCCCGGGTGCGGATGCCATCCGGCCAGGTTGTGTCGTAGGACCTGCCAACCGCGAGAACCGCGGGGCTCGGGCAGTTGTCGGAACTGTACTCAGTTCGGCAGCGGGCCCGGATCGATCGCTTTTGCCGGGAGACCGGCGGTGATGGCGTCCGAAACTGCTTGCAGCGGTGTCGGGCCCGAGCCGTCGGGGATGGTCAATGCGATGTAGGTTTCGCGGTCGACGGCGAACCAGGTGCTTGCCTTGCTTGCTGGGTCGCGGGCCTCGAACCATTGGACGCCGTTCACGATCTGCAGGGCAGAGGCACGGTTGAATTCGAGCGGACGGTCCAGGCCGCAGCGCAGCACGATCGGGTCGCCGCCGTCGCTGCGCTGCCAGGCGCGGGTGGCGGGCGGTGCGGGCTCCACCAGTTGGGACTTGGTGTAGTCGCCCAGCTCGACGGGCAGCACGGGCAACAGCGTGGTGCACGCGGTGCCGTCGGCGGCGGGTGCGGGGACCGGACCGAGTACCAGGGGTTCGCGCTCGGTCGGCGTATTGCGGGCCAGGACTGCGGCCACCAGGATGGCGACGATCAGCACGACTGGCAGTGCGACGGCGGTGGCGATGAGTGCGGGCGGGTAGGGGCGAGGGGTGGAGGATGATTCGCTGTCGCTGTCGCTGTCGCTGGTCGCGCCCTTGTCGCTGGCTGTCGTGGCGCTCTCGATGCCCGATGCTGAGTCGGCTTCAACGTTGGCGGCGGTCTGCTCGGGTGTGCCCGCCGAGGCATCGGCTCTGTGCGAGTTGGTCTCGGACGGTTCGGGCTGCGAAGGGTCGACCTGCGACCGGTCAGGGTGCGAGGAATCGGCCTGCGCCGGGTTGGCCCGCGAGGAGTCGGCCTGCGCCACTTCGTCGGTCTGCGGGGAGTCGGTCTGCGCCGGTTCGGTGTGTTGGGAGTCGGCTTGCGCCGGTTCTGTCTGCGCCGGTTCGGTGTGTCGGGAGTCGGCGTGCGACGGCCCGGTCTCCGGCGAGTCGGCCTGCGACGAATTGGTCTCCGACGAATCGGGCTTCGACGAATTCGCCGCCATGTTCACCGGTCCTTCCTAGTCGGGATCGCGCCGGTCGGCGTGCCGCGGGTATTCCCGCCGCGGGTGCTACGCACCGGCCCAGTAGTACTCGATTGCCCTGGAAAGAGTACCGTCGTGGCGATTCCAGCCAGCAGCATGTCGGGAAGGGACCGGTCATCAGCGAGAGCACGGGGCCGAAGACGGTGCGTGAGCTGGGGGAGTTCGCGCTGATCGAGCGGATCAACGCGGGCCGGGTGCAGACGCGTGCGGTGCTGCTGGGACCAGGTGACGATGCCGCGCTGGTCGCGGCGCCGGACGGGCGGTTCGTGGTGACCACCGACATGCTGGTGCAGGGTCGGCATTTTCGGCTCGATTGGTCGAGTCCGCACGACATCGGCCGCAAGGCGATTGCCCAGAACGCCGCCGACGTGGTCGCGATGGGCGCGGTGCCGACCGCATTCGTGGTTGCGCTCGGCTGCCCGGCCGACACCCCGGTCGAGGTGATCGACGGGTTGACCGACGGGATGTGGGCCGAGGCGGCCAGAGCCGGTGGTTCCATCGCGGGCGGCGATCTGGTCCTCAGCCCGGAGATCGTGCTGTCGGTGACGGCGTTCGGTGATCTGCGCGGTCGTGCACCCCTCACCAGAGCCGGTGCCCGGGTAGGGGATACGGTCGCGGTGGCGGGCCGCCTCGGCTGGTCGGCGGCGGGCCTCGCCGTGCTGACCACGGCAGTCGATCCGAACATCGAGACCTTTGTCGATGTGGTTGCGGCGCACCGGGTTCCGCAGCCGCCGTATGCCACGGTGCTGGACGCGCTGTCGGACTCCGCCGGTGGGCGCGACGCGGGCGAAAGCGGACCCGATGCGCCACCGGAGGACGGAGTGCTCGGGTCGAACCACGAACCGCCGCAGTCCCGTGGCGCGGCGGTATTCGGGTCGGGTGTCATCGGATCTGCCGGGCACCGCACCAGGACCGCGCCGAATGCGCTCACCGATGTGTCGGACGGATTGCTCGCCGATCTGGGACACATTGCCGAGGCGTCCAGGGTCGCCATCGATCTGCACTCCGCCGCATTGCGGGACGCCGCGCTCGAGGAAATCGCCCGACAGCTGGATGCCGATGCGGCGCAATGGATTCTGACCGGCGGCGAGGATCACGCCTTCGTCGCCACCTGGCCGCAGGAGCGGTTTCTGCCCGCCGGCTGGGTGCCGATCGGGCGGGTGCTGGCAGGTCACGGCGTCACCGTCGATGGTGCGCCGCGGCCGGGCGCGGGAGGCTGGGAATCCTTCAGCGGGGCGGACTCGGCATCCGACGCCGCGACCGGATAAGTTGTCCGGTCATGGGCGCGAAACCATTGACGGAAATCATGGATCCGGGTTGGGCGCAGGCTCTCGGACCGGTGGAGGAACAGATCTCCGCCATGGGCGAATTCCTGCGTGCCGAGAACGCTGCGGGGCGTGGCTATCTACCAGCGGGCGAGAACGTGCTGCGCGCCTTCCAGCGTCCGTTCGACGCAGTGCGGGTGCTCGTTGTCGGCCAGGACCCCTATCCGACGCCCGGGCACGCGATGGGGCTGAGTTTCTCTGTCGCGCCGGATGTTTCGCCGGTGCCGCGCAGCCTGGCCAATATCTTCTCCGAGTACACCAAGGACCTCGGTCACCCGACACCGTCCTGCGGTGACCTGAGCCCCTGGTCGGATCAGGGTGTGCTGATGTTGAACCGAGTGCTGACGGTGTCGCCGGGCCAGCCGGCCTCCCATCGCGGCAAGGGCTGGGAGGCGGTGACCGAGCAGGCGATCCGCGCGCTGGTTGCGCGCGACGAGCCGCTGGTCGCGATTCTGTGGGGCAAGGACGCCTCGACGCTCAAGCCGACGCTGGCCGAGGCCGAGGTGCCCTACATCGAGTCCGCGCATCCGTCTCCGCTGTCCGCGTCTCGCGGATTCTTCGGTTCCCGCCCGTTTTCCCGAGTGAACGAACTGCTCGACGAACTGGGCGCCGAACCGGTGGACTGGCGCCTGCCCTGATTGCGGGCGCTGACGAGGAAAACAAGTGAGGAGCTCTTTTATGCAGACCAGAACTGTCCGCGGCGCACTGCGCGGCACCATCGCCACCCTGGCCCTCTGTGCGGCCTTGGCAGGCGGGACTGCGGCGGCAAGTGCGGCGCCGTTGGCGCTCGAGCCCGCCGCCGCCGTGGACACCACCGCGGCGCCCGTCGGCGAGGAAATGACCTCTACCGGCTCTTCCACCATCTCCTCCTCGGTGAACGCCACGGTCGCGTGCTTGCTCCAGCGCACACTGAGCGCGTCGGGCAAGTGGGACTGCTGAGGTCCATTCACCGGGGCTCGATCAACCCCTCGGATTAACTGTGCGATCCTCGGATCGTGAGTAATGCGAACAATCTTCTCGATCCGGTCCGGCTGCGGCTGCGCGGGTCGGGTGGAATCGAGCTGGCCGCCGACCGGTTCGGCCCGGCCGACGGTCCGCTCGTCCTGTTCCTCCACGGTGGCGGGCAGACCAGGCACTCGTGGAAGCAGACGGGTGCGAAGCTGGCTGCCGCCGGGATGCAGGTCGTCACTCTGGACGCGCGCGGCCACGGCGACAGCCAGTGGGCGCCCGACAGCGATTACCGCCGCGAAACGATGGTCGCCGACCTTGTTTCGGTGCTGGAGCAGTTGGGCGCCCCAGCTGTAGTCGTGGGTGCGAGCATGGGCGGGATCACCGGACTGTTGACGACCACGGTCCCCGGTGGCGCGGCGATCAGCGCGCTCGTCCTCGTAGATATCGTCACCCGCCCCGAGCATGACGGGGTCGCGCGGGTGATCGACTTCCTCGGCAAGCATCGCGACGGTTTCGACACCGTCGAGCAGGCATCCGACGCGGTCGCCGAATACATGCCGCACCGTCCACGGCCCAAGAACTCCGACGGGCTGCTGCGGAATCTGCGTGAGCGTGACGGTCGCTGGTACTGGCACTGGGATCCCGACATGCTGAAGAATCGCGTCGAGGATGCAACGGACATGACCGACGAGATGGAAGCCGCCGCGCGCGTACTGACCATCCCGGTCTTGCTCGTGCGGGGCATGCAGTCGGATGTGGTCAGTGCCGAGGGCGCGGCCGCTTTTCAGGATTTGGTGCCACACGCCGAGCTGGTCGAGATCGGCGGTGCGGCGCACACGGCCGCCGGTGACGACAATGATGCCTTCACCGACGCCGTCGCGAAATTCGTCTTGGCCTCGACGCCCTAGCCCGGCCCGGCGCTACACGTAATTGGGCTTACGCTTCTCGACGAACGCGTCGACGCCTTCCCGCCCGGCGGGGCCGTTGGCGGCCGCGGTGATGGCATCGCGTTCGTAGTCGAGCTGCTCGCTCAGCGTCGCCGAAGACGATTGCACCAGAAGTGATTTGATGCTCGCATAGGTCGATCGAGGTCCGCGGGAAAGGCTGCGAGCCAGGTTCAGCGCCTCGGCACGCACGTCGTCGTCGGCAACCACGCGACTGAGGATGCCGAGGCGCACGGCTGTTTCGGCATCGATAACCGCATCGGTGAGCAGGATTTCGCGAGCCCGCCCCGCGCCGACGATGCGCGGCAGCGTCCACGACATGCCGCCGTCCGGGCTCAGTCCGATACCCGGGTAGGCCGGCCGCAGTTTGGTGCTCGGGCCACCGAGCGCGATGTCGGCGAGGCAGACCAGGCTCATCCCGGCGCCCGCCGCCCAGCCCTGGACCCCGGCGACCACCGGCACCACCGTCTCGTCGAGCGCGCGGACGAATTCGTGCAGATCCGTTGCGAGACCGTGGATATGCGCAGCGCGATCCTCGGCCGCCGCGAAGCCGCGCACATTGCCGCCTGCACAGAAATTCGCACCGGTTCCGGTCAACAGCACCGCACCCACATCGGAACCGAGGGTCCGCAAGGCGGCCGAACCCGCGGCGATACCCGCGAAATCCATGGAGGTGCCGTTGGCTGAGGTGGCGATGGTGATCTGCAGCACGCCGTCGACGGTGGTGACGTACTCGGTCTCGGTGGAGGAGGTCATGACTGCACACTATCGTGCGGAAAGCGCACCATCCGAACCTCGAACGTGGGTGTGAACGCTTCGACCCGGCGTGTGCCATCGAGTTCGAAGCCGTGCTTGCGGTAGAAGCGCTGCGCGCGCGGGTTTTCCTCGAACACCCACAGCGAGCACGGTGTCTGCGGGTCGAGAACCGTGTGAATCAGCTCGTGCGCGATGCCGGTGCCGTACCAGGGGGACCGGACATACAGCGCATTCAATTCGGTTGCGGGCACCGGAGGCCGGTCGCGGGTCGGGCCCGCGCTGACGAAGCCGATCACTTCGTCGTCGACGAGCGCGACGTGGGTATGTCCCGGGTATGTGATCCGATTGCGTTCCCACTGTGCCGTCCGTCGTTCGACGTCGAAGGCGGCGAGCACGTGCGCTGGTACCAGGTCCTGGTAGGCCTCGCGCCAGCAGGCGATGTGGCACTCGGCCAGGCTGCGGGTGTGTTCGGCGGCGAGCGGGACGATCTGCCACGGGGTCATGATCACCATGGTCGCCGAACGGCCCTATCTATGACTACGCCCCGGATCACCCAAAGGGTGCCGGGGCGTGTGTCGGTATGGTGCGGCTGAATCAGCCGCGGGCGACCTTGCCTGCCTTGAGGCAGGAGGTGCACACGTTCATGCGGCGGGTGTTACCCGGCGCAACCTGGGCGCGAACGGTCTGGATGTTCGGGTTCCAGCGACGGTTGGTACGCCGGTGCGAGTGCGAGACCGACTTCCCGAAGCCGGGGCCCTTGGCGCAGACGTCGCAGACGGCAGCCATAGTCGCGAACTCCTTCATGTCATGTGGGGACTGCTGCATTGCGGCAGCATGTCCGGAAACAATGTCAAATGCCTTGCCGACTGATGTCGGCCAGCGCAAACCGGCGACGGCCGCGCGAGGCAACCCTGCAAGATTAGCTGCCGGGCCCCCGATCCGCCAAACCGGGCGGCCGGAGCACGCACGGCAACCACCGTCGGGCGCCGCCCAGTGTAGTGATTCGGTGTCCCGAATCCGCTGTCGGTATCGCCCGCTAACCTGGCGTGCGGGTGGTACGCGGGTCACGCAGTGCGGTGGCCGATCGCGGTATCGACGAGGTGGAGAGAGGTGAAGGTGCCCGGAGTGCGGGACACGATGAGCGATGGCCGGACCTTTGTCCGCCCGAGTGCTCTGGACGGCACAGCGCTACTGCGCTGGGGCCGGGTCTGCCTCGCGGGCCTGGAGCGGCGCCGCGAGGAGATCAACGCGCTCAATGTTTTCCCGATCGCCGATTCCGACACCGGCACCAACATGCTGGCAACCATGCGCGCGGCAATGCAGGCCGCCGACGCCGCGGTGGTTTCCGCGCATTCGTATCGCGCGCCGGGGAGCGCGGTATCCGCCCACGATGTGGCCTCCGCGATGGCGCGTGGGGCGACACTCGGGGCCCGCGGCAATTCCGGAATCATCCTCTCGCAGGTGCTGCGCGGCATCGCCGAAGCGGTGCACGGCGGACCGCTCACGGGACGCACGCTGCGCGAGGCTTTGGCGCGGGCCTCCGCTCTGGTGCGCGAGGGACTCAGCGTCCCGGTCGAGGGCACGATTCTCACGGTGCTGGATTGCGCGGCCGGTTGTGCCGCGGCCTGTTCGAATCCCGCTCTTGCCGAGGTGGCGGTGGCGGCGGCCGATGGAGCCGCCGAGGCGCTCGGCGCCACGCCCTCGCAGCTCGGGGTGTTGCGCGAGGCCGGGGTGGTCGATGCCGGAGCGCGCGGACTTGTGGTGCTGCTCGACAGTTTGGTCTCGGTCACACTGGGGGAGACGCCTGCCAGGCCGGAGTACGTTCGCGGTGAAATCGGCGGGTCCGGCGTGGACGTGCCCGACGTCGCGGAGCCAGGGCCGCATTTCGAAGTGATGTATGTGCTCACCGAGACCGACGAGCGGCAGGTCATCCGCTTGCGTGCGGCGCTGGCCGAGTTGGGGGACTCCGTCGTTGTGGTCGGTGACGGCGGTGGGTCGTGGTCGGCGCATGTGCACTGTGCGGATGCAGGCGCTGCGGTCGAGGCGGGCCTGGTCGCAGGCACCTTGAGCGACATCAGGATCGAAAGCTTCGCGATCACCGCACAGGTCGGCCATACGCATGCCGACATTGCCGCGGGTGTCGACGGTGTCGCGCATGCCCTCGCACCGGCCGCCCACGCTGGACTCGTCGCCGACACCGTTGGACACCGTGGAGTTGTTCCGGACGATGGAGTTGCCCGGGATCGCGCAGTTGTTCGGGACGGTGGAGTTGCTCGGGACGGGGCGGTTGTTCGCGACGATGGCGCTCGGCACGCCGCGATCGATGTGCGCGGCGGTCTGAACGCACGCGGTGAGCCGGCGGACCGCGGGGTGCTCGCTGTTGCGGCGGGAGCGGGAGCCGCCGCGCTGTTCGAGGCCGCGGGCGCGGTGGTGCTCGGCGGTGACGGCCCGGTCACCAGCGCCGCGCTGCTCGCCGCGATCCGGCGGCTGCCCAACCGTGAGGTGCTGGTGCTGCCCAATGGTGCGCTGCCCGCACACGAATTGGTCGCCGTCGGCGTTGCGGCCCGTGACGCACAACGCGACGTGTTGCTGCTGCCGAGCGGATCCATGGTGCAGGGACTGGCGGCGCTGGCCGTGCACGATCGTGGCCGGATCGCGGTCGACGACGCCTTCGCGATGTCCGAGGCGGCCGCGGCCACCCGCTGGGGTTCGCTGCGCGCGGCCACCGGCCGCGCGCTCACCATGGTCGGCACCTGTGAATCCGGTGACGGGCTCGGGTTGGTCGGTCACGACGTGGTGGTGATCGATCGGGATGTACGGACAGCGGGACTGACCCTGCTCGACCGGATGCTGGGTTTCGGCGGTGACCTGGTCACCCTGCTGATGGGCCGGTCGGCGCCCGCCGGGCTCGCCGACGAACTGACCACGCACATCGTCGAGGGCTTCCCCGGTATCGAGGTCACCGTGTATTCCGGTGGGCAGCAAGGAGATCTGGTGCAGATAGGGGTGGAATAGATCCATGGCGACATTGAGCGATCGGCTCGACCACCTGCTCGGCGTGAAGGCGGCCGAGCCGCTGGCCGACGCGTTCGACATGCACACGGTCGAGGACTTGCTGCGGCACTACCCGCTGCGCTACGCGACCCAGGGCCAGCCCCTCACGCAGGAAGAGCCCGAGGAGGGCGCGCATATCACCGTCATCGGCCGGGTGACCAAAACCGAACTGCGGCCGATGAAGAACCGCAGGGGCAGGCTGCTCAAGGTCGTCCTCGACACCGGCTCGGTGCGTCCGATCGAGATCACCTTCTTCAATGGAGACAAGGTGAGTTACCTTGTCCGCGAAGGAGTCCGGGCGATGATGTCGGGCACCGTGCACTGGTGGCGGCCGGACCGGTGGAACCTTTCGCATCCCGATTATCTGATCCTGCCGGAGAAGGAAGACGGCTCGGTCGAGAACCTGACCTCGGTGCGCGGCGGCGGTGCGCTGCGCGGGCTGGCGCAGAGCGCGAAAGGCGCTGGAGGCGTGGATGTCTCCTTCTTCGAACGGGAATACATTCCGGTGTATCCCGCTACCGCGAAGGTGCAGAGCTGGGATCTGCTCGCCTGTGTCCGGCAGGTGCTCGATCAGCTGGACCCGATCGACGATCCGTTGCCGACCGACCTACGCGCGGATCGCGGGCTGCTGAAGGTGTCCGAAGCGCTGCGGCTGATCCATTTGCCGGAGAGCAAGACCGACATCGAGCAGGCAAGGGAGCGTTTGCGTTTCGACGAGGCGCTGGCATTGCAGCTGGTGCTCGCCGAACGTCGGCACGAGGTGGAGGGACGCGCGGCGCGGCCGTGCCCGCCACGATCCGACGGCATTGCCGCGGTCTTCGACACCCGCCTGCCATTCGAACTGACCGAAGGGCAGCGGCAGGTGATCTCGGAGATCTCCGCTGACCTCTCGCGTACCCATCCCATGCACCGTTTGCTGCAGGGCGAGGTGGGTTCGGGCAAGACGATCGTCGCGCTGCACGCGATGCTGCAGGTGGTCGATGCGGGCCAGCAGTGCGCGCTGCTGGCGCCGACGGAAGTGCTTGCCGCTCAGCACTATCGGTCATTGCGCGCGATGCTCGGCGACCTCGGCACCGCAGGCGAGCTGGGCGCCGCGGAGCAGGCCACCAAGGTCGTGCTGGTCACCGGTTCGATGTCGGCGGGCACGAAGAAGGCCGCGCTGCTCGACGCGGTCACCGGCGAGGCAGGCATCGTGATCGGCACCCATGCGTTGATCCAGGACGCCGTGGAGTTCTTCGATCTCGGCATGGTGGTGGTCGACGAACAGCACCGCTTCGGTGTCGAGCAGCGGGATGCTTTGCGCGCCAAGGCGAAAGCCGGCTCCAGTCCGCACCTGCTGGTGATGACCGCGACGCCGATTCCGCGCACCATCGCCATGACCACACTCGGTGATCTGGAGACCTCCACTCTCACCCAACTGCCGAGGGGACGTTCGCCGATCATCTCGAAGGTGGTGCCGCGCAAGCAGCATCCGAGCTGGGTCGATCGGGCCTGGGAACGGATCCTCGAAGAGGTCGCGGCGGGTCGGCAGGCCTATGTTGTCTGTTCCCGGATCGGTGACGACGAGGACGCCGCCCGCGCGGGCAAGTCCCGCAACGGCCGGTCGAAATCCGGCGACAAGCCCGAACCCGAGAAGGAGGGCCCGACGACGCAGGCCGCCGTCGAGGTGTTCGACACGCTGCGCGCCGGCCCGCTGTCGGGCGTCCGCGTCGGCCTGCTGCACGGCAGGCTGCCGTCGGATGAAAAAGACCAGGTGATGCGTGCTTTCAATGACGGTGACATCGATGTCCTTGTCTGCACCACCGTCGTCGAGGTCGGCGTCGACGTCCCGAATGCCACCGTGATGGTGATTCTCGATGCGGACCGATTCGGCGTCAGCCAGCTGCACCAGCTGCGCGGCCGTATCGGCCGCGGCAAACATGCCGGTCTCTGCCTGCTCGTCACCGACGCCAACCCCGGCGGCACCGCCATGGCACGGCTGAATGCGGTGTCGGCCACCACCGACGGGTTCGAACTCGCCGTCCTCGACCTACGCCAACGCCGCGAAGGCGACGTCCTCGGCGCTGCCCAATCCGGCACCGCCCGCTCCTTGCGACTGCTCTCGCTGCTCGACGACCTCGAAGTCATTACCGCCGCACAGGATTTGGCCAGGAAAGTAGTGGCGGCCGATCCCGGCCTGGCAAAGCACCCGGGCCTGGCAGGCATGATGCACGCCGCGGTCGATGGCGAGCGCATCGAATACCTAGCCAAATCCTGATCGGCCCCACTCGGAGCGGTGGCCGCACCGAACTCCCTGAAATCTCCATGCTCCGAAACGGTTTCGGCCGAATCGTGTGGGGTGCGGCCGGCCGTCAGCGCGCCGAGCGGGGATACGGGAGGTCTGTGCTGGTGTGCTCGGTGACTGCAAGGGGGCTACCAATATTGGGGAAGGCACGCTGGGGACATGAGGGGCGTTCACAGACCTTGCAGCCCGCACCGATCGGTACCCCGGTGGTGGGGTCGTCGAGGTCGAGGCCGGTCGAATACACCAGGCGGTCGGCGTATTCGATATCGCAGCCGAGCCCGATCGCGAAGTTCTTTGTGGACGTACCGAATCCGTGCGGCGCGGTCATGGTGGTGCGGGCGATCCACAGGTAGCGGCGACCGTCGGGCATCACGGAGATCTGCCTCGAGACGCGGCCCGGGCTGGCGAACGCCTCGTGCACCACCCACAGCGGACAGCTGCCGCCGACTCTGGAGAAATGGAATGCGGTGGCGGACTGACGTTTCGAGATATTGCCAGCGCGGTCGGTGCGGACAAGGAAGAACGGCACGCCGCGCTGACCCTGGCGCTGCAGGGTGCTCAGCCGGTGGCAGATCGTTTCGAAACCGACCTCGAACCGCAGGCTGAGCAGGTCGATATCGTAGTGCAGCTCCTCGGCCGAGCGCAGGAACCGGCCGTAGGGCAGCACTAATGCGCCGGCGAAGTAGTTGGCAAGTCCGATGCGTGCGAGCGCGCGGGATTCGCCGGTCAGCGAGGGGGTTTCGGCCAGCACCGCGTCCAGCTCTTTTCCGAAGAGCAAGAATCCGAGCGTGGTGGCGATCTGGAAGGCACGCTGCCCGGGTCGCAGCCGTCGAGCCAGCGTCAGTGTGCGGCTTTCCGGGTCGTAGTGTCGTTTCGGGATCGATGGGTCGGCGCCGTCGCCGCGCACGAGAACCGTTACACCCGCGCGCTCTTCGGCCACTCTGGCGAGTTGCCGATCGAGCGAGCCGATGGTCATGCCGCATTCCTCGAAGAGCTGTTCGGCAGCATGATCGAGTTGCGGAATGTGATTGTGATGGTCGTAGAAGAAGTCGCGCACATCCTCATAGGGCATGGGTGTGCCGGGCGTGCCGGTTGGGGCGGCCACCCGCGCCGAGAGCAGGTCGAGCTGGTCGGTCGCGGCGCGCAATCGCCGGTGCATCGAGACGACGATCCTGGCCACCTCGGGTAGCCGGGTCGCCAGTTCCTCCACCTCGGTCAGCGGCGCGCTGTCGCCGCCCGCGGCATCGACCAGCACTTCGTGCAAGTCGGAGACCAGCCGCGCGTCCGAGTCGGCGGCGAAGAACTGCACGTCGAGGTCGAAGGTGGAGTTGAGTTTCAGCAGTACCGGGATGGTGAGTGGTCGCTGGTCACGCTCGAGTTGGTTGAGGTAGCTGGGCGATAGATCGAGCGACTTCGCCAGGGCTGCCTGGGTCATTCGCCGTTCTTCGCGCAACCGCCGTAGTCGGGCGCCCGCGTACATCTTGCGCACGTGCAAGATGGTAGCGGCCGGAATTCGCAAACATCGCAAAATATGCAAATCTCGCCCGCAAAATTCTGCCGTTGCAAGGTGTTCTGCATCGAATCGGTCCTGCGTAGCGTGCGAAGTGACACTGAACCGGAGGATGCATGAAGACTCACACTGTACGCTCACGCAGCGCCGCCGAGGACTTTCCGCGCTCGGAACACCTTGCCACCAAGATTGCCGAGGTCGCCACCGACCCGGTCGAGGTGACCGCCGAGGTGACCGAGATGATCGTGAACCGACTCATCGACAACGCGGCGGTCGCCGCGGCTTCGGTGCTCCGCCGTCCCGTCACCAGTGCCCGGCTACAGGCGACCGCACAGCCCTACACCCCGCGACCGGGGCGGTTGGGAGCGGCTGTGTTCGGTGTGCCCACAGCGCACCGGGCGTCGCCGGAGTGGGCGACGTGGGCGAACGGAGTCGCGGTGCGCGAACTCGACTTTCACGACACCTTTCTGGCCGCCGAGTACTCGCACCCCGGCGACAACATCCCGCCGATCCTCGCGGTCGCCCAGCACACCGGCCGCTCCGGCGCCGAGCTGATACGCGGCCTGGCGACCGGCTACGAAATCCAGATCGACCTGGTGCGGGGAATCTGCCTGCACGAGCACAAGATCGATCATGTGGCGCATCTCGGCCCGTCGGCCGCCGCGGGGATCGGCACGCTGCTCGGATTGGACGCCGAGACGATCTATCAGGCGATCGGGCAAGCCCTGCACACCACGACCGCCACCCGCCAGTCACGCAAGGGCGAGATCTCCAGTTGGAAGGCCTATGCGCCCG
This sequence comes from Nocardia sp. NBC_00403, assembly GCF_036046055.1. Classification (NCBI taxonomy): domain Bacteria; kingdom Bacillati; phylum Actinomycetota; class Actinomycetes; order Mycobacteriales; family Nocardiaceae; genus Nocardia; species Nocardia sp. NBC_00403. Next base: position 7,361,704 of record NZ_CP107939.1, on the reverse strand, counting down.
CCTTCGCAGGGAAAATGGCGGTGGAGGCCATCGACCGGGCGATGCGCGGCGAGGGCGCGCCCGCACCGATCTGGGAGGGCGCCGATGGTGTCATCGCCTGGCTGCTCGGTGGTCCGGATGCCGAATACTTGGTGCCACTGCCGGGGCCCGGTGAGGCCAAGCGCGCGATTCTGGACAGCTACACCAAGGAGCATTCCGCCGAGTACCAAAGTCAGGCGCCCATCGACCTGGCCCGCCGAATGCGCGGCCGCATCGGCGATCTCGATCAGATCGCCTCGATCGTGCTGCACACCAGCCATCACACCCATGTGGTGATCGGGACCGGCTCCGGAGATCCGGAGAAGTTCGATCCGCAGGCCAGTCGGGAGACCCTCGATCACTCGGTGCCCTACATCTTCGCGGTAGCGCTCCAGGACGGCGCCTGGCATCACGAGCGCTCCTATGCGTCGGAGCGCGCGCAGCGGCCCGACACCGTCGCACTGTGGCGCAAGATCTCCACCACCGAGGACCCGGAGTGGACGCGCCGCTATCACGCCACCGATCCGAACGAAAAGGCGTTCGGGGCGCGGGCTGTGGTGACTCTGAAGAGCGGCGAGACCATCGTCGACGAACTCGCGGTCGCCGATGCTCACCCGTTCGGTGCGCGGCCGTTCGCCCGCGAGCAATACGTCGCCAAGTTCCGGTCGCTGGCCGAGGGCGTGCTGAGCGCAAGCGAGCAGGATCGCTTCCTCGACGCGGCGCAGCGGACCCCGGAACTGGCGGCGGGTGAACTGGATCAGCTGACGTTCACCGTCTCCGACGCCGTGCTCGACCGTGCGCCTGCGACCGGCGAGGGGATCTTCTGATGTCCACGATCACCGCTGCTGCGGCGACAGCACCGTCAATACCCCCAGACCAGCGCCTGCGCGGCGATCACATTCTCGCCGTTGTAAGTAACGGCGGGGGGACCCTGCAACCGATAGCCCTGATCGAGCAGGTCGCTGACCCGCTCGCAGAATGCCGCGTCGTCGACGCCGGTGATCAGTCGGTAACGCAGGGGTTGGTCGTCGGTCATACCGCCAGCTTAAAGCGGTGTTCGTGGTGAGCGGGCCGATTGCCGCCGCGACGAGCGCGGGACAGAAGCGTGTCGCCCTGCGCGCGGGTCTCGGGTCCGGCCGTATCCAGCGGTGGCCCGGAGCTTTCAATCCGTTGGTGGCCAAGCTGATCCAGGAGATCGGCTTCGAAGGCGTCTATGTGTCGGGCGCGGTGATGTCGGCGGAGCTCGGCTTGCCGGACATCGGTCTGACCACCCTGACCGAGGTGACCGCGCGCGGCAGGCAGATCGCCTCGGTCACTGATCTGCCGATACTGATCGATGCCGACACCGGCTTCGGTGAGCCGATGAACGCCGCACGCACCGTCACGCTGCTGGAGGACGCCGGGCTGGCGGGCTGTCACATCGAAGACCAGGTCAATCCCAAACGCTGCGGCCATCTCGACGGCAAAGCGGTTGTCACCGCAGACGAGATGGTCCGCAGGATCCGCGCAGCCGTCACGGCTCGCCGCGACCCGAACTTCGTCATCTGCGCGCGTACCGACGCACGCGGCATCGAGGGACTGGGCGCGGCCATCGAACGGGCTAGCGCATATGCGGATGCCGGGGCCGACATGATCTTCACCGAGGCGCTGGCCGATGCCGCCGAATTCGCGAAATTCCGTGCGGCGGTAAATGTTCCGCTACTCGCCAATATGACCGAGTTCGGCAAATCGGAATTGCTCTCGGCCGGGGCGCTGGAAGACCTCGGCTACAACGCCGTGATCTATCCCGTCACCACGCTGCGTCTGGCGATGTTTGCGGTGGAACAGGGTTTGCGTGAAATCGCGGACACCGGAACACAATCCGATCTGGTCGGGCGGATGCAGCACCGAGCGCGACTCTATGAATTGCTCGAATATCAGAAGTACAACGACTTCGATTCCGGAATCTTCAATTTCACCGTGAGCGAGTGATCGACATGACCGAGATCAAGAAGGGCCTGGCCGGAGTGGTTGTCGACACCACAACCATCTCCAAAGTGGTGCCCGAGACCAACTCATTGACCTACCGCGGCTATGCGGTGCAGGATCTGGCGCGGCACTGCGGCTTCGAGGAGGTCGCCTATCTGCTCTGGTACGGCGAACTGCCCGACGCTGCCCAGCTCCAACTGCTCAGCCAGCGCGAACGCGCACAGCGGCGGGTAGATCGTTCGATCCTGTCCCTGATCGAGAAGATGCCGGAATCCTGCCATCCGATGGATGTGGTGCGGACGGTGGTCAGTTACCTGGGCGCGGAAGATCCCGAGGAGGACCTCGGCGATGCGCCCTCGCAGCAGGCGCTGCTGGCCAAGGCGCTGCGGTTGACCGCGGTGCTGCCGACGGTGATCGCCGCGGACATGCGCCGCCGCCGTGGGCTGGATCCCATTGCGCCGCATTCGCAGCTCGGATTCGCCGAGAACTTCCTGAATATGTGCTTCGGGCGGGTTCCCGACCCGCGCATTGTCCGTGCTTTCGAAATCTCACTGACTTTGTACGCGGAGCACAGTTTCAACGCGTCGACGTTCGCCGCCCGGGTCGTCACCTCCACCCGATCGGACATGTACAGCGCGATCACCGCGGCCATAGGTGCGCTCAAAGGTCCGCTGCACGGTGGCGCCAACGAGGCTGTCATGCAGGCCATGCTGGAAATAGGTGATCCCGAGCTGGCAGCGGCATGGTTGCGCGCCAAGCTCTCCGGCAAACAGAAGGTGATGGGTTTCGGGCACCGGGTCTACAAGAACGGCGACTCCAGGGTGCCGACCATGCGCGCCGCCCTGGAACTGGTGGCGGAGGTGGCCGGCGGTCAGCGTTGGCTGCGCATGTACACCGAGCTGGAGCGCGCGATGGCCGAGGCCACCGGCATCAAACCCAACCTGGACTTCCCGGCGGGCCCAGCCTACTACCTGATGGGTTTCGATATCGAGATGTTCACGCCGATTTTCGTGATGAGCCGTATCACCGGGTGGACTGCACACATCGCCGAGCAGTCGGCAGCCAACGCTCTCATTCGACCGCTGTCGCTCTACACCGGCGTGCCGCAGCGGGACTTGCTCGTCGGAAGTGAGGTGCGCCGGTAGGCGTCCCGGTTCGATCTCTCCGAACCGCGTCCGAACCAAGCAAGCGTTTGGTGTAATCGGAGAGATCGAACCGAGCGATGCGGCACGGCCGTGTCGGCGCGAGAAAGCGAGTGAGCCGAATGTCGAGTCCCGACGAGGTCGTCAGTGCCATGTGCAGGAGCTGGTCGGATCCCGACCCGGACAAGATCAGCGCCTTCTTTGCCGAAGACGCCGTCTACCACAACATCCCGATGGAGCCGATTCACGGGCGCACGGCCATCCGCGACTTCATCGCAGGCTTCCTCACCACCTTCGACGCCATCGACTTCGACATCCACCATCAGGTCGTCAACGGCAACGTGGTCATGAACGAGCGCACCGATACGTTGCGTGGCAACGGCCGCGACACACCGCTCCCGGTGATGGGCGTCTTCGAGGTGACCGACGGTGCCATTACCGCCTGGCGCGACTACTTCGACATGGCAGCCATCAACAAGGCGTTCGGCTTGTAGGTGCGACGTCGGGGCCGACAGCACGACGATGGGCTGCCGAATCGGCCGATCAGTGCGGGTCTGCGGCGCGCGGGGAAGCCGCGGGCAGCTCGAAATGCCGGGCGAAAGCCTCGTCGATCAGTTCCGAAGCGGCACGGGTGACGATGAGCCGTGCGATGGCCAGATCGGTCTCGAGCTTGGCGCGATCCTTCGGCGTCCGTTGGGACTGCTCATAGGTTTGCCCGGCCAGTCGGTAGAACAGTTCCGTGGCATACCGGTCGGCGATCCGATCGCAGTCCGCTCGGAGCCGCTCGACCAGATGGAAGGTGTCCGTCGCAGGTAATCCGGAGTCGGCGAGCCGGGTGGCCAGATCACAGGCCCGCGGGTTCGTGAGCCGATAGGCCTCGAGCGGGTCGTCGCTGGTGGCGAGGGCCCGCTTCGCGTACTCGGGAAGGTCGGGATAGCTGTCTTCGGGCTGTGGTTCCGCCGAAGCGGCCGGTTCCGGGCTGTCCTGACTGCTGACGCCGAGGACGTCGGCGAGTCCGTCGCCGCGATCCCAGGCCTCCAACAACTCGCGGATCCCATTGAGCTTCATGCCGCGACCCAGCAGGCGGCTGATCGTCTGCAGCCGGTCGAGATGGTCCGACCCGTAGTAACCGATCCGCCCGCGCACCTCGGGGGAGGGCAGCAGTCCTCGCTCGTGATACACGCGGACACTGCGCACGGTGGTGTCGGCTGCCCGTGCCAGTTCGTCGATTGTGAAGTGTGATTCTGCAGCCATGTTTACCAGGAAACCATAATCGGGGCCCCCTCGAAAATGGACCGTTCAATAACGCGCCGTCAAAAAACGGTATCGCAGGGTTGCCACCGTGTCAACGTGCCGTTACTTAGTGGCGCAAAGTGTTGCCTGTAGGGCCAACCGCGCGCTAACGTGCGTCTACCAGCTATCGCGGCTGGGTTCCGGGGACTGTCGAGCAGCCCTGATGACCTTCCGATCCATGGGACATGCCTCTGTCGGCGTGCCCTCGGCATCCCCGGAGATGGCTATGAGCATTACGCGTATCGCGCCGCGGGCGACGGCAACCCCTGCGCCGGCGAAGATCTCACCGATCAAGACGAAGTCGACCCAGCGCCCACCCTGCGCGGACGGGCCCGATGATTGGGACATGGATGCCGGGAACCCCGACTCCTGGCGAACCGCAGTCGGTACGTGTCGGAGGTGCCCATTACTCGCGCAGTGCGAGCAGATGGTGCAGGCGCTCATCGAACGCGGTGACGGTCCCCGCGCGATGATCTGGGCGGGCGTGGCATACGACAATTCCGGCAATGTCGTCGAGAATCTCGACCGGCACCGGACCGCGCCGATTGATCACAAGCGGCCGATGCAGATCATTCGCAATGGTCCTCGGCAGCTTCGTACGACGCCGGCGCTGACGGCGCCGCGCAGGCACATCGTGCTCGGCAGGCCCCTGAAACCCACCGGGACCGAGGCGCTGTGACTAGGCTGCGTGCAGCTTCGTCGACGAATCTCTCTCGGATAGTGGGTAACTCATGACAGTGCTGGCGCTGGAGATCGCCACCTCGTGGTTCGCGGTCAGCGAGATCGCCTCGGACGTGGATACCGATGATGTACGCAGAATTCCGGTGCCGGCGCGTGGTGCGTGGGAACAGTGCCGGGAGCTGCTGCTCGAGGTCGCCGCAGGTCGGGAGATCGCATCGTTGGGCATTGCCTCGACGGGCCCGATCGATATGGCGGCCGGAGTCGTCGCGCCTCTCGACGTTCCAGAATGGCGTTCGGGTTTCGCCATCGTCGCCGCGGCGCGGGCGGCGTTTCCGTCGGCCAGTGTCCGCCTTGCCCTGGACGGGGTCTGTCTCGCGCTCGGCGAGCAGAATCTCGGCACCACCAAAGGTGTCATGGATTCGTTGGTGATCAACGTGTCCGACCGTGTCTGCGGTGGGGTCATGGTGGGTGGGTTCGTTGTTGTCGGACGGACCGGGAACGCTGGTCACGTTGGACACGTACTGGTTCCGGGTTTCGATGACCGGTGTGACTGTGGCGGTCGCGGCTGCCTGGAGGCGGTCGCGGGTGGCGCGGCGGCGCTGCGGTGGGCGCAGGCGCAGGGCTGGACGGGACTGACTGTTCCAGCGCTGGTCGAGGCCGCGGTGATGGGCGAGGAAATCCCGGCCGCCGCGATGGGGCGGGCGGGCACGGCGCTGGGCAGGGCGATCGCGTCGGTGGCGGCGCTGCTGGACGTCGATCTCGTCGCCATCGGCGGAGTTCTTTCCGAAGCCGGGCCCGCGCTGTGGAAACCGCTCAACGAAGCGGTCGCTACCCATGCCAGGCTCAGCTTCCTGTCCGGCTTGCGTGTGGTGCAGTCGACGCTCGGCCCGATCTCCGTACTGGCGGGTGCCGGCGTGCTCGCGCTGACGGCACCGGGCGACTGACCGGGGCGGTAACCCGCACGACCGCCCGTCGCGCCCAGCGGCGGGTTCGGGTGGATGCGGTCCGAAAACTACGGTTGCATTGAGCCGCTAAACAACGGTACATTGCCTAAGTCACGGGATGTCTCATCTGGGTCATGCCCGGAACAACGGCTGAAGCGGGCAATATGCGATGCGTAGTGAAGCAGTGATTCCATGGCTGACGGTGGAAACCCTGACGCCTGGCGTCATGTCGGTGGCCTCCATAGGCAATGAACCGCGAGGTTTCGCGGGTTGGCAGCGTGCGCTGCAGCGGATGCTGTCGAAAACGCCTGCGCTCTATGACAATCTCACCACTCCGATGCTCACCGAGGCCATCAGAGCGGCTCGTGACCAGGCCGAGGACGTCGACCTCACGGTGCCGACCGGATCCGGGCCGCACAAGCTGCTGATCAGGCCGGTATTCGGGCCGGCGGGTGATGTGCACGCGATCCGGCTGTGGCTCGGGCCTGCTACCGCACAGGTGCCCGAGTTGAGCCCTGCGGTCGGCGCGATATGGGACCTCGACAGCCAGACCATCGAACAACCAAGCGGCATGACGCAGCTCTCCGGCATCTCTCCGGAGCAGTACGTACCGAGAATGTCCATCGCCGAGCTGTTTCATCGGGTCTCGACATTCGATCGGCACGGCGAGGTTCTCGATCTGCTCTACAATCCCAAACCCGGCGACAAGTTGCAGTTCGAGACTTCCGTTGCGCATGGCCCGGCCCGTCCTGGACGGTGGCGGATCACCATTCGGGCCCGCGACGACGAGCGCGGGCGGGGTGCCTGGTGGTTGATCGAGGACATCACCTCGGACAACGAGCCATCGGCCTGGCCGACGCTCGAGCGAATCGGACTGCGCGAGGCGCACCGTCGCGCCGGAACTCATCTCGCCATCGTTCAACTCGAACACACCAGCATCGCGCATTGGCTCACCGACCCGGCGCCCTGGATTCGATGGGACTATTTGTTCCGGCCGGTGGACGTGTTCCATTCCGATGACCGGTCCCGTCTGGTCGAGCTCAGTGCTCGGCTCCAGTCCGGCGACAGTGTCGGCGTCACGGTCCGCGCCCTCAATTACGGCGGCGGCTACACCCCGACTTCGGTACTGCTGTACCCGTATCCGGGGTACTCCAGTGGACGGCTCGCGATCGCCCAACTCGTTCGGGTCGGCTACGACGTTCCGGTCCTCGAGCCCAGCCGTACCTCTATGGAGCCGCGGCAACTGAGTGCGCCGATCGGCTACGACGATCAGCTGCGTCACTGGTTGGCGGGCCGGGTGCAGCGGAGCCCCGCGTGGTGACGTGCTATTCCCACTCATGGGAACGGATAGCCGGTCGGGATCGGCTGTGCTCTCTACCATTTCGGGAGTGAGGACAGTGGGTCGCGGCGCAGAATCAGGTGAAGCTTTGCTTCGCCGGATGGCCGCGCGACGCCGCCGCGACAATATCTTGGTCGCCGTGCTTGCGGTACTCGCCGCACTCGGTGGTGGCCACGCAATTTTCAGCATGTTTTCCGCGGGTCCGCCGCCGCTGTCGGACAACACCACGACCGCGATTGTCGGACGCGCGCAATTGGCGGGAGCCTTTGCCGAACAATTTGTCGTCACTTATCTGACTGCTGTTGCCGGACAACAGGATCGGGTGGGCGAATATGTCGGCGGTGGGCAACAGATATCGCTGCCGACGGCCACGCGGGTGGTGTCGGATCCCGCCGTCGTCTATGTCTCGCGTGTGACGTCCACCGGTGGTCTCGACGTCTGGTCGGTGACCGTGTCGGCTCGGGTCGGCAAGGGCACGACGGCGACGGCCGCCGACCCCCGGTTGTTCTACCGGGTCGCGGTCTCGTTGTCCGAAGGCCGGTTACGCGCGTTATCGGTGCCCGCGATGGTGGAGCCACCGGCGCGGGGCGCCGATCTGGCGCTGGCTTACTCGACCCCATGTGCGGCGGACACGCCCCTGGCCCAGGTCGCGGCCGGATTCCTCGGTGCGCTGCTCGCTAATTCGGGCGACGTCGTCCGGTACACGGCTCAGGACGCTGCTATCACGGCCCTCAAACCGGCTCCCTTCACCGCCGTCGAACTCGTCTCGCTCGCTGCCGATGACACCAGTTGCGGCACCGGCAAAACCAAGGCTCAGGTGTTGGCCACCATCAACCCGAAGGCCGACGGCGGCGCCACAGCGACGCTGGCATATCCGCTGTCGATGGTCCGTAACGGCGGGCAGTGGCAGGTGCAGTCCATAGATTCGATACCCGCACTGGCGAATCCGCTGGCGATCGTCGGCGGACAGGACTCCCGCGGCGCGGGGGCATCAAAAACGTCGACCGCACCGCCGACAACGACGGTGCAGATACCGCCGGCCAAGCAGAATTGATCCGAGAAGAGGCACCCCGATGGGTAATCTCAGCTACATCCTCTATGGCGTTCTGATGTTCGTTCGCTGGGCAGGATTGATTGTCATCACCATCCTCAGCATGGGTGTGTTGATCTCCGAGGCCGCCAAATCGAGGCTCTCGCCTGCCAAGATCCTCACGGTCGCCGGATCGGCAATCCTTGCCGCAGTGATGTTCTGGATTCTGCCGACACTGGTCAATTACGCGCGCACGGATGCGAACATCGTTGTCCCCGACCATCCGATCGGTGGCTATCGGTGAGCCAGACGATCAAGGTGTTCACGCCGATCAAACGCGTTCCCACCATGATCGGTAAGGCACAGAACGGGCAGAAGCTGCCTTTCGGGCCTTACACGCTGCCGCAGGTCGTCGGCGCGGTCGTCATGATGACGATTGCCTCGGTGTGTGCCATGACCATTCCGGTCAACCCCGCGGTGACCTTTCTGACCGGCCTCGCCATCACGGTTGCCGCGGTTTTCGCCATCGGGTTGGTGCCCTACAACGGCGTGCGGATGACCTCACGCGCGTTGTGGGTGGGTCGGCTGATCGTGAACCGCAAACCGGTCTCCGCATCCGGTATGCCGATCGGCTCCGACTCGACGCGTACTACCTTGTTCGTCGAGGAGACGGTGGTGCTGCTCCTGCCCGATCCGCCGACGGCCGCCAAGGTGTCCAGTAGGCGCGACACCAGCCTCCAACTGCTCGAGGTGATGAGCAGCGGCCGCGGCACGGCATCGGATGGACGTCTCTGATGGCATTCGGACGAGACATTCAGCCAACGGCGGCGATTCGCGGGCACCTACAGTTCACCCATTCGGGACTGGTCACCGCGACCTATTTCGTAAACCCGCTCGGCTACGGCTTGCGCAAAGCCAGCGACAAACACGACGTGAAGGTGGCGCATCACGCCCTGATCAACAGCCTGCCGAACGGTTCGCTGCTACTCGGGATCCAAGCGCGATTGAACACCCTCGACGTGCTCACCAAAATGGTGGAGGGCGTCGACCTCGACGAATGTGAGGACTACGCCGACGAGGTGGTTGCCTCCTACGAGCGGGTGCGCGCAATCATGCCGCAGACGCGGATCTTCCTGCTGTCGATACCGGTAGGCGCGGCCAATGCGGGGATGTCCGCGCTGTCGCGGGTCTGGCGAGGCAGTACCGCCACGATCGATGCGACTTCGATCTCACGAGCAGAGCTGGACGCTTACGACGAGAAGGCAAACGAGATACTTTCGCGTATCGGCGGTGAGTTCGACCCGGTTCCCGTGCCTGCCGCGATGTTTCAGTGGTTATGGGAGCACTATCTCTCGCGTGGCGCCGCCGGTGATCCGGTCGCGCCGACCCGGGCGGGAGCATTGGACGATGCCACGGCCGCGGTCTTCCGCTCCGCGGCGCTCGACGAAGGAGCACAGGCCGACAGCAGTCGACGCATCCGGCCGTCGTTCATCCCCGTAATCAAGGTGGTACAGCCGGATTTCGAGTACCGACCCTCCTACCAGGCGATGCTCACTCCGCATTCGTTCCCGTACTCGGGGATGCAGTTCCCCGGCGGCAGTGAGTTCTTGAGCGTGCTCGAGGGCCTCGGTGACGTTACCGTCGACTGGGGGATGCGGATCTCGACCAAGCCCGCCGACCAGGTGCTCAAGAACAACGAGCTGAACCTGCGGCGCCTCGGCGAGCAGATGGACCAGCGAGATCAGGAGATCTCCTTCGCGCAGAACACGCTGACCTCCAAAGCTCAGATGCTCGGCGAGTACAACCAGCATTTCGAGGTCAACGGTGGTGAGTCGGAGGTGTCGTTCACCACCGTCATCGCGATCGGCGGCCCGTCGCGCGAGACGACGATGGACGCGGTCAACGCGCTCAAGCGCCGCTACAAGCGTTTCCAGGTAGAGATGACCGCGCCGGTCGGCACTCAGGTCGATCTGTGGTCGATGCTGATACCCGGCAGTGCGCCTCGACGGGCATTCGACGATTTCGCCCATATCGTCCCCTCGGATATGTGGGCGGGCTTCGTGCCGTTCACTACCAACCAGGTCGGTGACGACAGCGGTCCGGTGATCGGGGTCAATCTGCTGTCCGGCAATTTCGAGCCGATTCACTTCGGCATCATGGAAGCGGCGCTGCACGATCTTTCCGCGTCGTTCGCGGTTACCGGTGAGCTCGGTTCGGGTAAGTCGTACTTCCTGAAGCTCATGGCGGTGCTCGTCCACGATATGGGCGGCCAGTTCCTTGCCATCGATCGCAGTCAGGTGGGGGAGTGGGAGCACTTCGCTTCCTCGATCGACCAGGCTGTCATCATCGACCTGGCGAATCCCACGGTGTCCTTGGACCCGTTGCGTCTGTTCGCGCCGAGGATCGCAGGTGAGCGGGCCCTCGACTCGATCCTGCCGCTGTTGGACCTGTCTCCGACCTCCGGTGCGGGTGCCGCGGCGAGCAACCTGCTGACCCCGAAAGGTATGGCCGAGCACAAGATTCACAGCCTGCTCGACCTGTTCCATGTCGTCCAGCGGCTGCGCGACCAGCCCGGCAATGCGGAGGAATACGCCGATCTCGCCGCGCGCCTCGGTACGGTGGTCGAGCGGGTTCCTGTGCTGTTCGACCCGAAGCTGCGACCATTGCGGCTCAATGCCGCCGCGACGGTTGTGCGCAGCCACAATCTGGCCCTGCCGACAGCGGAGGAACTGATCACCCCGCACCTCTACAATCGGCTGCCGCTGACGAAGCGGCTCGGCACCGCACTCTATGAGCTGGTCGGCGTCGCGGCACGGGAGGCATTCCTCACCGACAACGGTCGGTTCGGACTGCTGGTCGGCGACGAAGCGCACCATTTCACCCAAACCCAAGTCGGCTCCGCGGTGACCTCGGACTTCAGCAGGGACGGCCGTAAGCACTTGGCCGCGATCGGGTTGGCCTCACACGACCCCGCCACGGACTTCCAGGGTGCGGCGCACAATCTGATCCCCAATCGCTTCATCTTCCGGCAGCGCGATGAAACCCTGGCCCGCAACAGTCTGGAATGGCTCGGCGTCGATCTGGACGAAGCACCATTCCTGTTGCAGATATTGCGGGAAGAGACCTCGCCGCCGATCGGGCCCGGCCGCCAGGTGCCGGAGGAACGGCGCGGCGAGATGTTCATGCGTGACGCGTTGAACCGGATCGGGCGCGGCAAGGTACTCGGACCGGCTCGCGCAGACCGTGCCAAGGCCATCACCAGTACTCCGACCAGCGGTAACAGTTCTCGCACCGCGCTGTCGCAACGACAAGTCGCGCCATGATCGGCCGTTTCGGTCGAAACCCGGAATTCTCTGAGGCGCGCATGTCTTTGCTCGCTTGGGAAATGGAGTTCTGGGACCCGGACCGTTGGCAGCCGCGCGCAGTATTTCGGCGCGTACGTGACTGGATCGGTGCCACTAGGAAGCGTCGGTGGGCGGCATGGATCCTGTCGATCGTCTTCGGCTTGATCGTGTTTCCCGGCATCGTCGGTGCGGTGGCGACCGCGCAGACCGGCACCACCACGTCCACGGGGTCATCGACCAACAGCGCTCTCAGCTGGATGAATGTCAGGGACTCGTCGGGAGTCGCGCTCTCGTCTTATGTATTCGCCACCGATCGGGGCACTCTGTGGAACCCGGGGAACACGGCGATCGCCCTGGTCCTCAATCTGGAATTCGCCGGCTGGCTGGTCATCGTGACGACGGCGATCTGGTTGATCGGTTATGCGCTGAGTTTCCGTTGGCTGGATATGTTCGCGGCGGCGTTGCATTCATTCTCCGATACCCTGGTCCGCCAGATCGCGACGCCGCAGATGCTGCTGACCGCAGCGGCGATCGGTGCGTTTTTCGTCGGGTGGTTCATCGTCCGCGGATACCACGCGAAAGCGGCGATCCAGGTGCTGACGATGCTGGGCGTGGCAATACTCGGTCCACTTTTCCTGGCCTCGCCGCTGGAGGACGTGCTTTCGTCGGACGGGTGGTTGGCACAGGGGCGGAATGTGGGTATTTCTGTTGCCGCGGGATTGAACGGCGAAAATAATCCGAATCCGTATCAGTTGGTGGCAACGATGCAGGAGGACTTGGCGGACAACTTCGCGCGAAAGCCGTTGCAAGTATGGAACTTCGGACATGTCATCGACGACCAGGTGGCGTGTGCCTCGGCGTGGACGGCAGGGGCAGGCAGCGAAGATCGAGTGCGGAAGGGGATGGAGGACTGCAAGGACAGCTATGCGCACTGGGCGACTGAGCATCCGAGTGTCGGGCAGATCGGTGCCGGTTTGTTGCTGCTGGTCTCCGGAATTGTCCTACTTGCCTTCGCGGTGGTGTTGGCGGTGAAGGTGATCTGGGCCGCACTCGACACGATCTATCACTCGATCATGGCTATCTTCGGATTCGCGGCAGGCGGATTCATATACGGGGTGACTCAGACTTTCCTGGTCCGCAATTTGGTCGACGCATTCGTTGCTTCTGCGCGTATGGCGATCTACACCATCTTCCTCGGACTCTATGTGCTGTTCCTCGGCAGTTTGTTCCGGCAGGCCGGTGGCCAAGTAATGGCGGTATTCGTTATCGGCGCAATCGTCGAGATTATAGCCATTCTGCAACTGCGGCGACTCAGCGAGGGTATCGACAAAGGCAACAACTGGATCGCAAACCGATTCGCGCTGGCGCTGCACGGGCCCTCCGGTGGCGGTGGTGGAGGTGGCGGGACGGCAATCGGTATGGGCGGCGTCGGTGCCAAGCGCACGATGGGAGCGGGTGCGCTCACCGCGCTCGGAGCGCTGGCCACGGTAGGTTCGTCTCCGCTCACCGAATGGGTCGCGGGAAAGACCCGTAGTCCACTCAGGCCCTATGCCAGAATGGAAAAGAAGCAGCTCCGTAATTCGCTGAGGTATTCTTCCCAGCCGTGGCACGCGGACGCGAATGCGCAATCCATCATGAAATTCGTGCAGTTCTCGAGAGGGGCGCGCGAAGCCGCCGAAAAATGGGGCGGTGTCAATACCTACCGCGGGGCCGCGGCGGCCATTCAAGGTCTGCACGATTCCGGTGGCACTATCGATGCCGCTTGGGGTGCCCTGACGGGTGCTGGATTCACCGACGAGACATTGATGCACCACGCCATTGTGTCCTGGAAACGCGCCTCGGACGATGCCGAGGATGAAACCCTACAGTACAAACACCTCGGTCACGTTGTCTCCGCCATGCAGCACGCCCAGCGCTCCGCGCATCGCCTCGAGAATGGAACCGGGACCGCCCACGAAGCGGCAGCGGACTTGGCGACACTGCACGAGTCCGCATGGCGGTTCCAGCGGGCGAACGATAATTTCGTCACCCTCGACGGCGGTGCGGCCACGGGGCCGCAACGGACCTTTGTCAGGGACTATATGAACGCCCCCAGCAAGGCGAAGCTCGACTCACTTACGGCGCTCGCGGCGTCGGCCAGTCCCACGGGCACCGGCTTGCTGGCAGGCATACAACCCGCGGACGCACAGCGGATGAGAAACGCGATTGGTAATCAACACGCCAGAAACGTTCAAAGATCCGTCGATGATCTTCTTGAGAATCCAACCGACAGACAGAACTTCCGAAATGCCAGACGTGACATCGGCGCTGCTTTGAACACCGATATGTGGGTGTCCGACAAGGCTCCGACACCATGGCATTCGATTGCGCCACCCCAATCAGGCGCGCGGGTCGGTTCTTACAGCTCCGCTATGTCGGCGGTGAACGATCTGTTGAACGGCTAGGGATCCGATGATTCGTGGGATGATGATCTATTGGGTGATCGGTCTGCTCGCGGGCGGTGTACCGCTCGGGTTCTTGTTGTTCTTCGCGGTCGTCATCGGGCACACCGTAGCCACTAGTACAGGAGGACTGGCAGATCAGTGTGACAGCGCTGTGGGGTCGGATCCGTCACACACCGTGGCTCCGACGTCTGCCACGGTCGCGCGGCAACCGGCGGCAAGGCCGAGTTCCCCAGCTTCCACGCCGAGCACCAACCCGTACGCGGAGTTGACCATCGCACCAGGAGATCCCGCAGCCTCCGATTGGTTGGTTGCGTGCCTCGACGCGATGCAGACAGCACCGGTACAGGGTGATCCATTGCAGTACCTCGACGATGGGTTCGCCGGTGCATGCGCCCGTAACCAGGCTCTCGCGCAGCTGGCGTCGTCGGTGGGTGAGAACGGCGGCGGTTCGGGCGGTCGAGTCGGCGCCGCCACGTTGACGCGAGCGGTGATCTACCACGCATCGGTGGCGGCTCTCACCGGCCGATGTGAGTCGATCGTCTCGTACGCGGTCGACGCGGGTGGTGCCGGAGGATCGGCAGCCGGCGGCACCGCGGGTCAGCAGTCCAGTGTGCACTCGAGGTCGTGCGGGCCGGAGACAGTCGGCACTGCCGTCATCGTTCTCCCGAATACCGCTGCGGCGCAGCTCGTCTGCGGCAAGCGCGTCGATCCGGTCGCAATTTCGGCAGGTGACCTGGTCTTCTGGGAATTCGGTGATAAAGGACCCACCCAAGTCGGTATCGCGGTCGAAGCCACCCAGATGGTCACCGCCGATCCGGTGTCGGGAACGTTGGTACAGCGATTGATCCCGACCACGGGCGAGGTACGGGTGAAGCGGGTGCTGGAGAGTGCGCGTTGACGAGTACCGAGCTGTGGCCCCAGGGGCCTGACGGTGAGGTCGATGGCGCCGGGGACGAGGGTGATAGTTCTAGCGGCCCGGTGACGCCATGGTCGGATCGGCCGGGACGTAGGCAGGGAAGCCCGCGGCTGGGGGCTCCGGTGTCGCCCGGTGCGCCGACATCGCCGGTGTCCCCGGTTCCGCCCGGGGGGACAAGTCCACCGGGTCGCAGCGAGACACCGCTGAGTGCGCCAGGGCAGCAGAAAGCTGGTCCGTCCGGTACTAGCGGTCCGGTGTCGCCCGGCACAGCGCCTGCCCATCCCGTGCCTGCTCAGGCTGCGCCCGTGCAGCCTGCGCCTGCGGTGGTGGCGCCGAGTCCGCCGGTCCAGCAGGCTCCGGTCGCGCCACCGGTCGGACGTGCAACCCGTCATGAGGAGCCGGAACCTCCTGCGCCGCTGATAGACCCGGACATGCTCGCGGCGGTCCTGCCCGCGGCGGCGACGGCGGGGACGATGGCGATGGCCACCCTGCCGATGATCGCCTCCGCCCTGGCGGGCCTGGGCGGCGGCGGCCAAGGCGCCAACGGTGGTGGGGATGGTGGCGGTGAAACCACCGACAGTGGACTGTCCCCCGAATCCGAACGTGCACTGAAGGTCCTCGAGCTACTCGCCAAGGTTTACGGCGATGACGAAACCACCGACCCCGACGTCGAAGCCCTCCGCAAAGAGCTGGGCATTACCCCTGGCTCGAGCGGCACCGGCGGCACCGGCGGCAGCACCGGTGCAGGCAGTACCGGCAAGGGCAAAACCGCCAACGCTGTCAGAGCCCGCCAAATGTTCCAACGCAACGCCGCCACCGCATTCGGCAACGTCGACAACCAGCTCTTCCGCTACATCACCGGCCTCGCGGGCAACAACAAAGTCGACAAGAAGGCAGTCCTCGCGTTGCTCCGCGAAGTCAATGTCGCACTCGCCCAGCTGGGTCCGCAGGCCTACACCAAGCAAGGCCAGCAGAAGGTCCGCCAAATCCTCACCGCCGCATTACAAAAAGCTCACGCAGTCGTCTCCGGCAGCAACTCCAATTCCACCGAAACCGCCAACGCCATCAGCCGACTCACCAACCAGTATCTCTTCAACATCTCGGGCCAGAACTACACGCCGGCAACAGCAACCGTCGGCGGCCAGATGCCAGGCGGCACGCTGGGCGACTGGATCAAGCAGGCGATGGACATCCTGCAACAGAGCGGTTGCGACATGAGCAGGGTCGATGCGGCGTCCATCGCGACCATCATCCAGTACGAATCGAACGGCAATCCGCTCGCGACGAACACGTGGGACAGCAACTTCAGACGGGGGACGCCGTCGAAAGGCCTGATGCAGACCATCGACCCCACGTTCAATCAGTTTGCTCTCCCGGGTCACAACAACATCTACAACCCCGTCGACAACATCATCGCGGGTGTGCGATACGCGATCAACGAGTACGGCTCGGTCAGCAATGTGAAGGGCCTCAGGGCTCTGCGCAGCGGTCAAGACTATGTCGGGTACTGATGGCGTCGACGAAACAGGATCCGCCCGAGCCCACCGCTACCGACGCCGACCCCGACCCCGACCCCGGCGGCGACGCTCGGCCGAGCGTCGCCACGACCGAGCCGCGCCGCCCCGCTAAATCCGCCGCTCGGGGCAGTCCTGCGCGGCTACCTGCGATGCCGCCACCAGTTGCAGCCCTCCCGGCGCCGATGCCGTCAGCAGCGGCAGCGCGCGGCCCTGTTGCTCCGCTGATCGCCGAATCACCCACTGCGGGAATGGGACCGGCATCGGCCGCACGACCCGACGCGCTCGCCTGGTCCGGAGCGGCAACGCCGATGGCGGCGGCCGCGTTGGGGACCCTCGCGACGATCGCCGCCCAATATGGTGACGAGAACCCGAATGCCGATACCGGGCAGTCGTACTCGCCTCCGGACATTGCGGCAGGGCCGACCAGAACGATGGCGGGACGCGGCGAGTTGGGATCGCAATATGAGGCCAGCAATCACAACACTTCTCAGCGGGTCAATACCGTGCGGTCGTTGAATGCCGAACTCGGGAACATTCTGGAGGGGGCCGCGGACAGCACCGCGCAGGGCCGAGCCGCCATCGATTCGATCATCGCCGATGTGAACACCGCACTGATCGCGCTCGCCGGCATCTCGGATGTGACGGCTGCGCGAAACTTTCTTCTCGCCACACTGAGCAACGCGGTGCAGCGCGCCGGATCGGTGCTGGAGCAGGGCCAAGCAGCGTCGGCGACCACCGCGGATCGCGTACGCAAACTCACCGACCGATACCTGCAGGATGCGCGGCCTGCCCGGCCGCTGAGGAGGCGACGGCAGCGAGTGTCACACCCGGATGGGCGAGCTTCCGGCGGCGGTCCACCGCGCACGCGGCCCGCGGGCCAGCAGGGCCAATGGATCGACGAGGCCCTCGCCGTTCTGCGCCAACAGGGCTACGACACCCGGCAGATCGATCCCGCCGACATCGCGGCGATCATCCAGCACGAATCGGGTGGCAATCCGAACGCCATCAACCTGTGGGACAGCAATGCCGCGGCAGGCATTCCGTCGAAGGGTTTGATGCAGACGATCGATCCGACGTTCAACTCGTACGCCCTGCCCGGCCATCGTGACATCTGGAATCCGGTCGACAACATCATTGCGGGCGTGCGGTATTCGATCGATCGCTACGGTTCGGTCAGCAACGTGCCGGGAATCGTGCAGATGCGCGGCGGCGGTTCCTACGTCGGATACTGACGGTCGGCAGCTATGACGTCCAACGGGTGGCTCTGTAGTTATTCGGCAAAGGGACTGTTCCAATAGGAACTCCGGGCTTGGATGCCGCGATGCACAGCCCGTTCCCGATGTACATGATGACGTGCCCCGGCAGTCCCGACGACTTGAACGAATCCGCTGGGAAGATGAGGTCGCCTGGCTGGATATTCGCCGGGTTGACCTGTGGCAGTTGGCGATACTGATCCTCTGACACACGGGGAATCCCGACACCGGCGGCGGCAGCCGCGTATTGCATCAGGCCCGAGCAGTCGAACGAATTCGGACCCTCGTCACCGTAGACATAGGGTTTTCCGGTCTGTGCCAACGCGACTTGGATCGCTCGCTGCGCCGCTGCCGTCGTTCCTGCGGCGCCGGCGCTGCCTATGCCGCCGACCGCAGGTGTGTAGTTCTGGCCCGAGATGTTGTAGAGATATAGGTTGGTCAGCTGGTTGATGGCGTTGGCAGCGTCGTTCGAGTTGGATTGCCCAGCGGAGACGACCGTGTGGGCTTTTTGTAATGCGGCGGTGAGGATTTGGCGGACCTTTTGCTGGCCTTGCTTGGTGTAGGCCTGCGGACCCAGCTGGGCGAGTGCGACATTGACTTCGCGGAGCAACGCGAGGACTGCCTTCTTGTCGACTTTGTTGTTGCCCGCGAGGCCGGTGATGTAGCGGAAGAATTGGTTGTCGACGTTCTCGAACGCGGTGGCGGCGTTGCGCTGGAACATTTGGCGGGCTCTGACAGCGTTGGCGGTTTCGCCCTTGCCGGGGTTTACGCCGAGTTCTTTGCGGATGGCTTTGACTTCGGGGCTGGTCGCCTCGCCCTTGCCGTAGACCTCGGCGAGTAGCTCGAGGACCTTCAGTGCACGTTCGGATTCGGGGGACAGTCCACTGTCGGTGGTTTCACCGCCACCATCCCCACCACCGTTGGCGCCTTGGCCGCCGCCGCCCAGGCCCGCCAGGGCGGAGGCGATCATCGGCAGGGTGGCCATCGCCATCGTCCCCGCCGTCGCCGCCGCGGGCAGGACCGCCGCGAGCATGTCCGGGTCTATCAGCGGCGCAGGAGGTTCCGGCTCCTCATGACGGGTTGCACGTCCGACCGGTGGCGCGACCGGAGCCTGCTGGACCGGCGGACTCGGCGCCACCGCCGCAGGCGCAGACGGTACCGGCTGAGCAGGCACAGGCTGAGCAGGCGGTACCGCAGCGGACGAACCCGGCGCACTCGCTCCAGGTGTCGGACCGGCCTTCTGCTGGCCCGGCGCACTCAGCGGTGTCTCGTTGCGACCCGATGGGTTGCCCACCCCGGGCTGGACCGGCGATGTCGGCGCTCCGGGCGGTATCGGGGCTCCTAATCGGGGTCGTCCCTGCTTGTGCCCTGGTCGATCCGACCACGGTGTGACGGGACCGGTCGACTCACCATCGCCGTCGCCCGCGTCGTCGACCTCGAAATCGGCCCCCTGCGGCAACTCCGTACTTGTCATGACACCCCCCTCAGCACCCGCGGTAGGCAGGCAATAGCACTCGGCTGTGCCAGAGTCAGCAGGCGACGGAGGCGCATCCGGTATTTCCTCCTACGTCGATCACCGGTGGCTGGAACGGTGTGGCGGCCATGGTGATTCGCGCACCTCAGCGCACGCGGTACCAGAACCATCTTGAACCGCGTGACCAGGACCGTGGTTCCCATCGGTGGGAATCCTCGACAATGAGTGCGTCGAAGGGAAATGAGCCCATGACCACTGCCGATGTTGGATTCCCTGCCCCGGTTCGGTCGATGCTCGATGCGAGTAGTGGCGCTATCGAGCCGAATGTGGACCCGACCGTGGTGGTAGGCGGTGTCGGTCGCTGCTGCTCGTTGTCGGTTAGGTAGTCGCTGCTATGGGTTTCTGGGGAGATGTCATCACCTCGGTGGCCAGCGTGGCCGGATACGCGCTCGGCGGCCCGGCCGGCGCGGCACTGCTCGGTGGTGTGGTCGGTGGTGTGGTCGCCGGCTTCGAGAGTGGCTGGGATCCGAAAAAAATGCTGGAGGGCGCCGCATATGGAGCAATCGGCGGACTCATGGGCGGTGGCATGGGTGGCATCGGCGTGAAGACGATGGTCAAATCCGCCGGTCGAACCGCGATTCGCGCCAGCGCGCGCGGTGGGAGTCACGCGCTGACCCATAGCACATTCAAAACCGCGCTACCGTCGGCCTGGCGGGCATCCCAACAGCCGCTGACAGCCCTGGGCCGTCGGTCCTGGCGCGGCCTCCTCGGCTCCGCATTCGGGCATTACACCGTATCCTCGATACCTCATATCCCGCAAATGGTGCGCGAGAAATATGATCTATATTTCGGCGACCACAGTCCCAAGTTGTCCAGGATCCCGCTCATTGATATCAGTCCAAGCGACACTCCGTCGAACCTGTCGCATGTGATGATGCCCGATCCGAAGGCGCTGCCGGACGGACTCATATTATCGCTGATGCCCGAGGGGCATTATCGAGGTCTCCCTCAAACTTATCTCGCAAGTTGGCAGAGTTTCGGTAACGGTGCTTATACGCCACCTCCAGAGAAGCCTGCGGTGACGCAAGTAAAAGGCGCGGCAGCAGCGAATATGGCTAGTTATGTGACACGGGTCGACGTGATGACTTCTCACTACATTTCTTTGCGTGAAGCGGATATTCGCGTAGCCAAGGTGGTCAACAAGACAGCCGAGGCGTGCGAGGAGGGGAAGAAGAATGTGGATACCCTCCTCACGACGACGAATGGAATGGCGGGAACGCATCCTCTTGATATCGAGGCCATCACCAAATATGCCCAAGATGGAATTTTGGATACCTCCCACCTCGTCAAAGAGGCCGATTTCACAGAGGACAATTACATTATTTCCATAATCGAGTCGTCGATGATGAGTTTGGACTCCGCGATGAATGGGGACGGGACGGAGGAAAATCCCGGATGGGCGAATGTATTCGGAGCGCTCGGTGCTGAGGTGGGCAACGAGAAGCCTGGCGATGGGGAGAAGCCCGGTGACGGGGAGAAGCCGGGCGATGGGGAGAAGCTCGGCGATGGGGAGAAGCCGGGCGATGGGGAGAAGCCCGGTGACGGGGAGAAGCCCGGCAATGGCGTGATCCAAACCCCGTATCTCACCAACCAAGGCGTCTTGGGTAGCCCGGCATCGCCAAACCAGGTGAGTGCCGGTGGTGACGGCTCGACACCGCAACCTTGGGAGTGGGATACCGAGCAGAGCGACAAACCCGCCGTCGCGGCCGCGGACACCGCCGGATCCAGCACCTCGAACGGCGGCGAATCCACTCCGAGCAAGACCGGGGTCGCCTCGCCCGACACGTCGCAGGCCGCGCAGCCGGATGCCGCACCGATCGCTGCCGCGTCCGCAAGCCCGACCTCCGGAATGGCGAACATCGTGCCTGCGCTGCTCGCGATGAGCAACCTCGGTAAGGCGGGGCCCCGCTCCGATGCCGACGACAGTGATGAGGATCGAAAGGGCGACAACCGCGAGAAGGTTGTCGGAGCTCCGGGCGCTCCGGGAGCGCCGGGCGCTCCGGCAGCTGCCCAGCCGGCGGCCTCGTCGCAGCCCGCCGCGGCCTCGACGCCGCAGCAGGCAGCCTCACCCGGTCGGGTGGCGGCCACACCGATTTCCGCGATGGCGGCGTCGGTACGGGCTCCCCGCGAGGACGACAGCCTGATCTACACCTTCCCGGATGGGCGAACTCAGCGGGTCTCGGCAGTGGTGGCCCATGCACTCGACGCCGCGTTCGGCAATGCCGCGGGCACCGATGCTCGGCACGCCTACGCCAAAACCCCGGCGGCGGTGCCCGCGGATCAGGCCGTCGGCTCGCCGGTCGATCCGTATCAATTGATGACCGGCGACGTCGCGTCGTGGCGCGACCCGATACCGGGAGAGGTCGAGGCGTGGCGTGAAACCTTGGCGCTCCTTGTTGTGTTCGGGACCGACGTCAGCTCCACGTTCGAGATGATCATCGATGGTGAACTGAAGCCCTTCGCTTCCGAGGCAAGCGGCAAACAAGGCGGGTTCGGTCCATTTGCCGGGTTCCGCCACCCGGTCGGTATCGAGATTCCCGTCGCCGCCCCCGATGCGGCGGTTCCGACCCCCATTGCGCCCGTCGACACGTCGGCTGGTGCCTCCATGATAGTTCCGGCATAAGGGGTATTCATGTTTGGGATGAATGCATCGCCATGGGTGGCTTTCGCGGCAGATTTGGGGGTGAGCCTTGCTGTCGGGAGGAAGTTTCCCAACAAGTTCGGCGGTGCAGCCGGTGGTATGGCGGGTGGTGCCTTGGGCGAATTCATCCAAGGGCACGGTTGGAAGGAAATTGGGGAGGGCGCTATTCTCGGAGCCGCGGGCAGTCTTGGGGGCGATGGCTTGGCGAAGCTATATAGGATGAAAGTCACCAAGGGTCTGGCGACAAACACCAGTAACCTGGCGGACGCGACCTTGCATAAAACTGCAAGGGAAGCAGCAGGAGACCATGCTTTAAGGCAGTTTGAATTGGATGCCATAAAAGCTGCGAACCCCGTGTTGTCCCGCGGGGGGAGACTCACGGACGCGGGTAGGAAATATGCCGCAAAAGAAGTCGAACGCGATGCTGCCAAGGCTGCCGACGAAGCTGCGGAGAAAGCGGCGGCTGGGGTGAAAATGCCCGCCAAATCGGTGGACGAGCTCGAAAAATTGAAGAAGAAGCTCGAGTTCAGGAAGAATCAGTTCCGTGGGAAGGCCACTAACCAAAAGGAGGGTTGGGGTACCTCCGGTCTTCGCGCACTGGGGGCGGCGTCCTTAAACGGGATTTTCGACGCAGCGGGTTGGCATCCGTTGGGCGGCGATGCTTATGACCCCCCGCCCGAGAATACCGAAATCATCTTTATCTGGGTCGGTGATTTTGTAACAAATTATCCAGAGAAACCTTTTGCCCCCGATACTAAAAACTTCCCGAAGACGGACCCGTCGACCACGGGATTTCTGTTGGAGCCACCCAATTTGGTCGATGTGCTCAAGCAGTACCATGCTGGCCCGAAAGATTCGGTGGCGGTCTACCTCAACAGCACTTACGACATGTTCGGTGACCTCAAGAACAAGCAGGATCTGAATTTGCCGCCCGCGCCGGTGCTGTCCAAGGCTCAGGTCGCAGGGCTGGTCAGTGCGGCGGGGAAGGAATATCAGAATGCGGCCGACGCTCTGGCGAAGTCGGCTAAGTATTACACTGACCTTCAGAAAGGGTTGAAGGATGCGGTTGATGAAGTCGCCAAAGTGTCTGCGGATGGAAAGCAAAATATCGCAGCCCTCATAGCGGGTATGAACGCAAATGTCTACAAAAGTAGCAAAGGCACCGATCTGGGATTCCTGTCAATGCTCGAGCAGTCGTTCCGCGAGATACAGGATATTACCGAAGAAGGCAGTGGCAAGAATGAAAAGACCGCCAACACGTTCGACGAGTGGGTGAAAGGGTTCGAGGCGAAACAGGCGGAGGAAAGGGCGGCGATGAATAAAGACATGAAAGAGTCGATCGCCGCCTTGAAGGGCAGCCAGCAGAACCCCGGCTTGATACCGAATCCGCCCAACTACGGCAACCTCGGCAATCCGCTCAACCCCAACAATCCGCTCAACCCCAACAGTCCGCTCAACCCCGACAGTCCGCTCAACCCCAACAGTCCGCTCAACCCCGAAAACCCCAACAGTCCGCTCAACCCCAACAGCCCGAGCAACCCCGACAGCCCGAGCAACCCCAACAACATCGCCGACTCGCTCCGCAGCGCGGCCGACAGCATCAGGAATCAGGCCAATGTGCCGCAGATGCCGCAAACGCCGCAGTTTGCAGGAGCCGGTGCGGGCGGCATGGCCAGCGACGCCGGCAGGCAGATGATGGACATGGTCCTCCAGCAGCGGATGATGGAGAACATGGATCCTACTCGGAACCAGCGCTTGCAAGATGGCCTCGATCCAGGTCGGTACCGAGACGATCCGGCCATGGCCTACCCGCCCGCGGCCGCCCCTCCCGTCACCGCGCAGCCTGCCGCGACGGCCCCGCCGACGACCGCGACCCCGGTGCAGCACATCACGCCGCCGCCCAACACCGGCACGCCGGTACCGCCGGGCGGTCCCCTTCCCGGTCGCACACCGGATCAGGACGGAAACATCCTCTACCCGTTCACCTGGGAAAACGGTCGCACTCGCACCCAGAAGGTGCCGCTTGCGGTTGCCCAGGCCCTGGACGTCGCGTTCGCAAGCAAGGATGCGACCAGTGCCAAGGACGCCTACAAGAACACGAAGGCCAAGTGGACCGACGACAAGCACGTGGGCCCGCGGGTCACCCCGGGCCCGGAATTGAAGACCGGCGACATTGCCATGTGGGAAGACGGTCGCTCAGCGATTGTCGTCAAGTTCGGGGACGGTCTGGGAGGCCCGGAGGACTCCCTCGATGTCGTGGTGAACGGCAAACTGACGGAGCTCGCCCCGTTGATGGCCGACACCACAGGAGAATTCGGTCCGTTCAGCGGATTCGCCCATCCGCAGGGGATCGGTGCGGCCGCATCGGCGGAGGACAGCATGTCCGACGGCATGCCGATGTCGGGTGATCAGTCCGCGGGCGCGGCGATGCCGGTCGTCGCGATGCCCGCGGGCTGATCGCGGAACAAGTGGTGAGAGGAGACAACGATGGCGATGCACGTCGATCTGGACGAACTGGTCCGTAACGCGGCGAGGCTTGCCGAGTTGGCGCGGCAGACCGGGACGGCGCTGCCCAAGGGGTGGGTCGTGCCCGCGGGCGCCGACCCGATCTCCGCCTCGTACGTGCCGCGGCTCAACAACGACGCGGCCAAGGTCTTCAACGGAATTGCTCAGGTTCTCAACAACCTCCAGCACACCGCGCACCACATCGGGGCCGCGGCGACCGAGTACAGCAAGGGCGATGCGCACGGGGC
The DNA here is from genome assembly GCF_036046055.1 of Nocardia sp. NBC_00403. Lineage (NCBI taxonomy): Bacteria > Bacillati > Actinomycetota > Actinomycetes > Mycobacteriales > Nocardiaceae > Nocardia > Nocardia sp. NBC_00403. Next base: position 7,336,887 of record NZ_CP107939.1, on the reverse strand, counting down.
CCAGGTGATCGGAGGCTCCGGGGCCGAGGAGGTCGCCAATCCCGTACCCGTGGTGGAGTCGCTCGGCTTACGGCGGCCACCGGTGCATACCTTCCCGGCGAGCGGGGGCACGGTCGATCCGCTGACATTCGCGAAGCAATTGCACGCGGGCCCTGGTCCCGGTGGGGCGACGAGCTTCGCCGAATCGCTTCGCCAGTTCGCGGGTAGCTTTCATGCGAACGCTGTCGAAGGCGCCGACCAAGCCGCGCAGGCCATGCAGCACTGGCGGCCGGTGGGATCCGCCGCGGCCGCCGACATAGCCGAGCATCGTGGTTGGCTTGATCGGTTCGGCAGCGAAATGCACACGCTGGCCGACGCCGCCGACACCTACGGGAACGCGTTCCGGACGGCGAAGGACAAGCACCCGACGCCGCAGGAGATCATGGCAGCGCGTAAGAAGCTGCTCACCGCGATGCGGTCTAAGAATCAGCTTGCGATCGAGGAGGCGTTGGCCAAGTTCCAAGCGCAGAACGCTCTTTCGGCCGAGACGATCACGGGTTACAGCACGGCGGTCGGCTCGAAAGTTCCCGAGGGTGACGATTCCGGCGACGATTCCGGCGACGGTAAAGGTAAAGGCAACGGCAACGGGACCGGTTCGGGTCAGGGCAGCGACCCCAATGCACTCATGTCGATGCTGCCTGCTCTGATGAGCGGGATGACCGGATTACAGCAGGGGCAGGACACCTCGCAGCCGCTCGATGATTACGGTCTCGACGACTACGAGGATCTCGGAGTTCCGAGCCCGGCCAGCATGGTGCCGAGCGGCGGTGGCGGTGGCATCCCGAGCGCGGCGTCGGTCGGCGGTATACCGTCGGCCCCCGGGATCAAGAACATGTCGGGCACGGCGCTGCCTACCGTCGCGCCCACGGGAGCCCTCTCAGGCGGCGGAAGGGACGGACTTCCACGCGCTCAGGTGATCGAGCCGCTCGGCGGCGGAGCAGGGGCGGCGGGAGCGCGTGGGGTGGGAGCGGGCGGTGCGGGAATGCCGTACATGCCGATGTCGCCGGGCGGCGCGGGCGGCGCCGGTGGCGGTGGCGGCGACCGCAACCGTGTGGTGGCATGGCACCCCGATCGCCTGATGTACGTCGACGACACGCCGCACACGGATCTGGTGATCGGTGAGCGACCGACCATCGCCCCGACGGTGACGCCGCCGACGCCGGGCCCGAGCAACCAGAATTCAAGCCAATCCGGAGGAACCGCATGACTATCCATCCCGACGTGCAGGCCGCGCTGGACGCCGCGCGCGAGCTGCGGCACAAGATCGCCGACATGCGCGAGCGGATCGACAATATCCGGGCCAGGCGGCCCTCGCCGAGCGGCGCGGTCATCCCCGAGGTCGACGCGATGGGCAGGCTGACCGACCTGTATCTGGCGCCGGGTACCGCGGCCCACCTCACCGGCGCCGAGTTGTCCGCCGAGATCATGGCCGCCATCCGCGAGAGCACCGCCGACGCGGCACGGCAGTATCAGACGATCATGCAAGTCCCGCCCGCGCTGGGCGACGACGAGGAATCGGTGTCGGCCGCCGCCGCGCCGAGCCAGGCGTGATGACCGCCGCCGTCCCCGAGGTCACCATCGCCGATACGGTGCGGTGGCTGCATGACGAAGGGCTCGTGCGCTTGGCCGGTGTCGCCGAGCAAGCGTCAGGGATAATTGCCGCCTATACCGTCGAGGTGGCCACCGGAACTGTCGTCGCGCATCCCGTGGCCGGATCCGGTGGTGGCTCGGACGTGATAACAGTGGCCGCCGATGATCTGCCCCATCCGGTCGGCACCGCGAGGCGATTGGTGATCGTCGGTGTCACCACGGCGGATGCCTTGCTTGTCGTGGATCTCGCGGCCACCCTTGCCATGTCGATCAACGCCGACTTCCCCGAGCAGGCGGCTCGATCCTGGGCGCTGCAACTGATGCTCAATCCGGAAGTCACTATCACCACCAACTGCTCAGATGTCGCAATCGGTTCCAGCCCCCGATTGCGACAGAGCTTCATTCCCGGTGGCGGCGCATTGATCGTCAATGTCGACGACTCCCGCCCACCGGTCACCGCGATCACCCTCAACGCGGCCACTGAAGGCCCCGACCATCTCGAGCTCGAGGTCGACGGAACAGGGGAGATGTATCTGGGCTCCCGCTTCTGGGCGCTGAGTCATGTGATGCGGATCGGGGACGAGGCTTGGGCCGCGCTCGCGGAGCGACTGGACGCCGATGCCGCCGAATCCGCAGGGCCGCCCGTCGGCTCGGTCACCGACTACTCGATCAGATCCCATTCCTCACAACGACGTTCGGAGGCCAACCGATGAATGAGAATTTCCCCCTTGATGTGGACGACCTCGATTTGGACGAGGACGACTTCGACCCTTCGGCGTACGAGGCCAGGACCTTCGAGGTGTTCAATCCCGATCACACCGCGGGCGTCGCGTGTGACAGAGACGGCGAGATCATCGGCATGCATGTCGCCGACGACGCGCTCGAAAACGGTGACGACTGGCTGGCCGCCGAGATCCTCAAGCTCGCGCGCCTGGCGCACGCGAAGTCCCGAGTAGGACTGCGCAACGAGATGGAGCGCAAGGGCTCACTGCCCTACACCATCGATTCGTTCGACCTTCCGACCGAGGCTTCCTACCGGGCCATGGAGGACGCCGAATTCGGCAGAACCACCTCCTGACGAGACTTCCGGAACTCCGAGACAGGACACCGACATGACCGATCTGAATATGGACGAGTCGCACCGAGTGAACGCGGCCGCCCGTGGCTTCACCGGGGCAGTGAAAACCTATACCGGGCATGTCAAGGCAGTCGCCGAGAAGTGTGAGCCTGTCCATTGCCCCCAATCGGAGCTCGACAACGGTCTCCACAAGGTGGGTCACTGGGTCAGGAGGACGATCCTCGACGCCATACCGCGAGCCGACAAACGCGCGGAGGCGACTTCCGAACACACCGAGGAGACCACCGGTGTGTTCGATGCGGAGGACGCCGCGGGCGGCCATCAAGTCCTTCGCACATTGATCTGAATTGCCGATGGAGCCGGAACGCAACAGCCCGTACTGGAATGCCATTGTCCGCAACGACTGGCCGGAGATCCCGCCCTCCGATTGGAGCGCGCTCGAACGGACGGCGCGTGACGGTGCGGCCGCACTCGATCTTTTCGAGATAGACCAGCACCGTCGCGCCTTCGACGACCGAGTGCGCTCCAGCGCTGGATTGCAGGCGATCAAGGACGACATGCTCAGCCAACGCGCCCATCCGCAGGCTTTCGCGGACGCGTTGGAGGCGGCAGCCGATACCTTCCGAGACTTCTCGGATCTGGTGTACCGGACGCGGAATCAGATCCTGGACATCGTGGAACGGGCGACGAGGCGAGCCGACGCCGAATCACGCACGGCCGACAGTACCGAGGACAAAGAGGAGGCCGAAGCGGCCAAAGCGCGGATCCCCGGCATCATTGCCGCGGCCCGAGCAGAGGTCGAGGACGTGACGCGAGCCGCGATGAGCTCGATCAGCCCGACAGGGTTGCCGACCCTTGCCATCATCGCCGAGACATTGGGCATGCCCGGTCCATGGGAGCCAGGGCAAGCCGGCGGTTCCGGCGGGCCTGGGAAACATCGCCCGGCCACCGAACATCCTGGCAAGCCCGACGACCACGGGCCATCCGCACCACATCGACCCGGCGAAGCGCGGCCGGGGCCACACGGTCCGTCCGGTCCGTCCGGCCTGCCTGGCCCATACGGTCCGTATGGCCCGCTGGGGCCGAGGACTCCGCTGGACGACATCCTCGGCATGCCCGAGCACCAGCCCCGCGATCGTCCGATATCCGACCTCGACGCCGCGGACCGTCCGGCTGATCGTCCGACAGCGGACTCGCAGGTGGCTTCGCCCTCGAATGCGGCTACACCGCACCTCGCATCGCCGGCTGGTACCGCCGCCGCCACGCCGTTCGCGCCTAGTGGCGGTCACGAGGACGACTCGAGCGCCGCGGCGAGTGCGCCGTTACGTTCCGGCCCGATGGATCCGAGTTCCGAGACTCCCGCCCCCGAGCACGGGCCCACGAAGGCAGACGTAGACGCCGACTCGGGCGAGCCGCTTGCCGCAGGCAACGCCAGGACACCTGAGAAGGCTGCCTCCAGCACATATCCGAGCGGAGTCCCCACGGCCGCGCTGGCCGCGGCCGGCCTGTCGGTGACCGAACCAGACCCGGCGCTGCCGATGGCGATGCCGATGTCGGGTGCGCAAGGCGCGTCACTCGGGTCCTCGGTGGCCGCCACGGCAGCGCCGTCCGGATCGACGGCGCAGGCCGCTCAGCCCGGGGTGGGATCTCAGGGACAAGTCAAGCCGGTGGCCCAAGCGGCCGAATCGAAGGCCCCGCCGGTCGTGCCGAAGGTTTCGGCGGGCCCGGCCTCGAGTACTGCCGCACCGGTTGCCAAATCGCAGGCCGCGACCAGTAGCGATCGTGGTGGCGATGGCGAGCCTGCGGAGGAGAGCGGCAGCAACGAACTGATCCGCAATGTGGTCGGCGCCGCGATGACCTCCGCGGCAGCACCGTCGTTCGTGCTCGGCGATCGAGTGGATGGCGACTTGGTGCTGGCGCGCACGATTTTGGGCGGCGTGCTCGCTGCGGTCGGTCCGTCTGTGGTCGGCATCGGGTGGGCAGTATCTGTGATGCGACACCCCAGCGGCATCAGCGCATTCGTGACATCGAACGAGGGACGCGGTTGGCTGCCCCCCGGCTTGTATCTGCCGCGGGAGGTGTCCACGCCCTGGGTGTGGGAGGTCGCCGCGGGGTCCGGCTGGGAGGGCGTGGCCGATCCGGCGCGGGTGCTCGCCGAATTCGCACTGGCCTGGGGGCGCAAGTCGGGAGCCAACCTGACGGCGCTCGCCTCATCGGAGCCGATCGACGTGAACATGCGTCGCCAGCTCGGGGATGTGCCTTCGGCCGGGGAAGTCGGGGCATCATCTGCGATGGATCTGACTACATCGGGCGCGGGGCGCGTGGATCGTCTTGCGTTGGTGGGCGCGCCTGCGCTCTTGGACCGAGCCAATGCGACCCCTGCTGCCGAAATCGGCCGACGCAGCATAGAACTGGCAACGGATGCACATGTGCGGGTCGGTCAGGCTGGGCTGGGTTCGGCCCAGTCGTTCGGAACGTCCGGACTGCGCGAGCGCGTCCTGGTCGCGCTGCGCCAAGGGCGCGAAGTGTCGCAGGACTGGTGGGAGGAATTGCGTGACGCCGATGATCTGCTCGCGGCCACGATGTTGTCGCACCGGGCCGATGTGTCCGCGGTGGCGCTCGGCGAGCTGCGATCGGAGCAAACCGCAGGCAGATCGGCATCCGACCTGACCACCTTGCGTGGCATGGTATTCGAACGGCGGTGCGACGAGATCGTGCTGCTGCTCGAGGATGCTCCATCGCGGCAAAGCCTGCGTGATGCGATGTACGCCCACGCGCAGATTATCGGGCACCCGTCCTTCGTTGCGCCGGCATCCCCAGGGCCGGCACCTCAGGCCGCGGCGGCGCGACGCCCGACCATCACGGCGGGGCCCGGGCGGTGAAGCAGCGGCGAATCATCATTGATTCCCAGCCGTGGGAAGGAATGACAATGATGGGGTCATTGGTGGGAAAGGACTGATCGCGCGTGCCGGACAGTATGGAAATCGACCCCACGGTGCTACGTCAGCTGGCCGAGCAACACCGCCAGGTCGCTCGTGACACCAGGGAGTGGGCCAAGCCGCCCGCAGATTGGCTCGCCTCCTTCCTGGCCACCTACGGCAAGATCGCCTCTCCGGTCTACGATGCGCTGATCCGCTATTACGATGCCCGACAGCGGGCAGGCGAAGCGCTCGCCCTTGAACACGATCAGACCGCGGAATCCTTGGTGGCCTCGGCGAATGCGTATCAAGAATACGACGACGAGATCGCAGCGAACGTCAAGCAGGGCTGGGAGTCGGGTGGCGGCGGTTCCGGATCGACGCCGCTGGGGCAGCAACCAGGCGGCGATTCGGACATGGGCGGCGGGGCAGGGCCCGTCAAGCCGCATGGCAGCGCGTTCGGCGGAATTCTGAGTCATCGTGACGGACCGCCGGTTCCTGTGGAATCGGGCCCTGTTGTGCCGGGTTCTGTCACACCGGGGCCGGAGGCTCCCCTGCCTGCCGCCGCGAATGCCGGGGAACCGGGCTCGAGCCAACAACCAGGGGTCGGTGCGCCCCGCGGGGGAGTCATCGACCCGCCTGCCGCGTCGGCAGGCCCCGCCGAGGCCTCGGTCGGCACGGGGGGTCCCGCGCCCTCAGCTCCACCACTTGCCGCCGGTGCGACGGCTCCGCCCTCCGATCCGCCCTCCGGTGCGTCGGCAGAGCCTGTCGGCAGGCCGCCGCTTTACACACCGATGGACGATCGTGCTGCGGCGGCGTCCGCGAATCCTGCGGACGGCACACCGTCGGTGATACCGGCAGTGCCGATGACGCCGTTCGGTGCTGCGGTCGCCGCGGCCAAGAACCAGGCGGCCGAGCCGGCATACGTCGTCGGCGACCAGGTGAACAACGACCTGGTACTCGCACGGACCCTGCTCGCCGGTGTGCTGGCCGCCGTCGACTCCCCGGTGGGGATGGTCTGGGCGGTGGCGGTGCTGCGCGGGCCTGCCGGACCCGGCGTGTTCATCACCTCGAACGAAGGACGCGGGTGGCTGCCCGCGCGGCTGTTCCTGCCGCGTGAGGTTTCCACACCGTGGCAGTGGGACGAACTGCTCGGCACCGAAGAAGGCAGCGCGTCCCCTTGGGAGGGCGTCTCCGATCCGGCGCGGGTTCTCGCGGAGTTCGGTTTGGCCTGGGGCGCCAAGGCCAACGCCACGCTGTCGGCCATCGTGTCTTCCGGTCCGATCGACCCAGGTTTGAGTTCGCGCCTCACCGATGTCGCGATGGCAGGGCTTGTTGGTCCGGCCTACGACGTCGACCTGCGCGAACCAACGCCGGATACCACCGATCGACTTGGCCTGACCAGCCCGGCGGTGGTCTCGGACCAGCTTGCCGCAGTACCCGACGCACAGGTTCGCACGCGCAGCGTCGAGCTGGCACAGGATGCGCATGCGCAAGTCGGGCGTTCGGTACGGGCGACCGCCGATGCGGTCGGATCGCGACAGTTGCGCGAACAGATCCTGAGCTACATAGAGGCGGGTCGGTCGGTGCCTCGACAGGTCTGGGACGAATTGCGCGACGCCGACGATCTGCTGGCGGCGTCGATGCTGTCGCGCCGAGTCGATGTCGGCCGAGTGGAACTGGGACAGCTGCGGATCGACGCCGAGGTCTCGGCCCTGCGCGACATGGTGTTCGAGCGTCGGTGCAACGAGCTGGTGCTGTTGCTCGCGGAAGAACCGACGGCGCAGAGCTTGCGTGATGTCGTGTACGCGCACGACCAGATCGTGGAGCATCCGCTGTTCGTCCCGGTTCCCGCCGCGGTTACGACCGCAGAGCCGGAGCGTGTTGTCCGTCCTGCCGCCACCGGGGTTACCGCCCCGAGTGTTTCCGCGCCGGATATCGCGGGACCACCCGCAGGCGCGGTGGTCGCTCCGCCGACGGTGCCTCCGGTCGTCTCACCAGAAGGGGCGCCGGAAGGGTCGTAAGCGGCACCGAGGGCGGTCCGGCTGCTGTACCAGCCGGACCGTTCCTGGCCGAACGGCTATCTGCTTCGCCCCTTCCATCTGGGGCCGACGGTGTCGGTGCGCGCACAGCCGGCACCCAGCCCCGTGCATAGCTACCTTGCGCGCACAGAACACCGGAAACAGAAAAATGCCGGTCGCCATACGGCGACCGGCATTTTCGCGCTTGCCTACGCTTCGGCCATAGGTTCTTGTTCCAGCTCTTGCTCTTCGTCGCCCGTTTCGGAACCGGCGTTCGCCGACACTGTCGAGCCCTGCTGTGCTCGGGAACGAGCATTCGTGCGCAGGCCGGGCAGTGTGATAGCGGGGAGACCCGGATGCGGTGCCGCATTGGGGTCGCCAGGGGCCGGTGCGGCAACCGCGGGCTGCGCCTTATTGGCCTCTGCTTGCTTGTCCTCGGCCGCTTCGCGTTCTTTCTCTTTGTTTTCCTGATCTTGCTTCATCAGCTCCGGCACCATCTGGACCAGCGGCATCATCGCCATCGGGATCATCATCGCCATCGGAGCAAGCGCTTGCAGTGCGCCCCCCAAACCGCCGCCTGCGCCACCTTCGCCGCCGCCGCTGCCTCCGCCGCCGTTGCCGTTCCCGCCGCCGCCGTTGCCATTCCCGTTGCCGCCGCCGTTGCCCTTCCCGGGGTTGGCTTTTTCTTCGTTGCTCTTGGCGACGTCGGTCACCAGGTCGTACACCTTATCCACAGCGGTGGCGACCGCCTCCAGTAGCGGCGATTCCTCCGGGGCCTTCAGTTTTGCGCTGCCGTGACGCTTCAGCGTGCCGTCGAGGTTGGTGACGATGTCTTTGATATCGCGCAGCGTCTTGTCCTGGTCGGCGGCCACCACGTTGGAGGTTTTGAGCACCTCCTTGTCGAACGCGAGCAAGGACGACTTCCGCGACTCGACCATGTTGAGGGCTTCTTTGTAGCCGTCGGTCACCTTGCTTTCGCCGAGGTGTTCGTACACGACCGGTCGCAAGAGATCTTCCACCTGCGGTGGCGGCTTGGTCGTGCCGCGACCGAGGAGGTCGACCGCGGATTGAATCGCGGCTTCGCCCATCGTGATGAAGGCTTTGAGGCCCACCGACGCGCCCGCTGGGACCGTCAGCTTGACCGGCCAGTAATTCTTGCCGACGGAATTCGGCAAAGGCTGCTGCTTGGACTTGGCCGCGAGCTCTGCCGCTTTTTCGGCTTCGGTTTTCGCCGCCTTCACCGCCATGCGCCGGCACCGCCTCTCTGGAAGTCCCTCCATTGTCGTTGCTTCCCATACTTGGGGAGTGCTGCATAGTTGAACTACTTACGTACCTCCAGGGCCGACAAGACGCCGCTGCGAGGCGGGCCCCATTGGTTCGGGCGGGATGTGAAAGGCGGTCGGGTGATGCGCGATGGCGAGTCGGTCGAATGGCACAGACACTGACTGAAGACCTGCATGGAGTACTGCAATCGCTGCTCGGGCTCTATGGCGAGGGTCAGCCCGGAGCGGGTCAAGCGGCGGCGGTCAAGGCGCTGGAGACCGAAATGCGCGCTCATGCGGGAGCAATTGCGCTCGGCTATAGCGAGGCGCGAGGCGCGCACACCTCGATTGCCCAATCACATTCGGGCAAGGACGCTCTCGTGTTCAAGACAGCCGCCGAGTCCGCCGACGGAACGGTCACAGGTCGCGCCCACATGAAGGATCAGATCGCGGACTTCGAGGCGCGAGTGCGGGCGATCGCCTCGGTAGGCGGTACCCGCTTCAGCGGCCCGGCCTTGCTCGATGCCGCGCATGTCACCATCGACAATGCCACCAAACGAGTCGACGCCGACGTCGCGGATGCTAAGCAGAAGGCGGCGCGGATTATGCCGCCCGCGGTGCCTCAGCAGAGGATCGGACGGCATTCGGCCTCGACGCGCCGTCGTCGCCGGAATCGAACTCGTTCGGCTTCGGCATCCCGAATGCAGCGCCGAAGCGCAATACGGTCCGACGGTACGAAGGGCAGCAATGCGGTGAGTGCTGCCAGCGCATGGCTGGGAACTCCGTACGTCTGGGGTGGCGGCAACAATCTCGGCCCGAGCGGCGGCGGCTTCGACTGCTCCGGCTTGACCCAGTACGCGATCGCGCAGGCTTCCCATGGCGAGGTGGTTCTGCCGCGTACCACCTACGAGCAGATCTACAGCGGGGTCCGAGTCGACCCGAGGGATGTTCGGCCCGGTGATCTGGTCTTTCCCGGCAGCTCGTTCAGCACGCGAGGGCCCGAACATGTCCAGCTCGCCGCGGGCAACGGCATGGTCATCGAAGCGCCGTATACGGGCGCGACAGTTAGTTGGTCGCGGATGTCGAGCGACGCCATCGTCGTTCGGGTGCTTTGAGCCAGCGGTTGCGGAGGGGATAACCGCGTGGCCATAGAAATACCGAGCGAGGTCGTGTTCTTCCTCAATATGGTGGGTGTTCCGTACCCGGACATCAACGAGGACGACGTCAAGGCCCTCGCCGAGCATGTGCGCACCTTTGCCACCAATGTCCAGAACACGCACGAGTCCGCCAGTGGCGTGATCAAGGATATGGGCGCGGTCTATTCGGGATATTCCTACGAGCAACTGGTGACCAGCTGGGCCACCATGAGTGCGACCCACATGGCCGACCTCGACCGCGCCTGCCGCTTCGTCGCAAAGGCGTTGGAAATCGCGGCCGAAGTCATCACCGTGGTCAAGGTGGTGGTCCTCGCCGAGCTTGCCGCGTTGGCGGCATCCTACATCGGTGTGCTGTTGGTACCCGGAATGCAGCCGATGGCGGTCCCACTCGGGCTCTCCGCGCGCAATATCTGCTCCCAGATGCAGCAGATGCTGGTGGGTTACATCCTCGCCGAGGTGATCGGAAAGGCGATCGAGCCGCTCGAGCAGACCATCGAAGACATGATCAAGAGGGTGGTCTACGGCGCGGCAAGCGACATGCTGGGGGTGCCTGATACCGGCACTGCATCGATACCGTCGTTGAAGATCGATCCCGACGAGGTGCAGCGCTATGCCAGGGTGCTCGACGAGCACGCCGACGACATCATGAAGCATGCCGCTACCTTCGCCGCCAGCGTAGCGCCGCTCGACTTTACGACACCCGCCCGATTCGACCAGACCCCGAACACTATGGTGCCGGAATCGCGGATTGCGGCGATCGGACCGGCCACGCCGATCGGACCGGCCACGCCGATCGGACCGGCCACGCCGATCGGGCCGGCCGATGTGGGGCCCGCTGTGGCGCCGCGTGTGTACGAACCGCCGTCCGCAGCCAATGCGCCACAGCTGACCGACCGACCGCCGGCGACCGCCCACGGTGCGGGCGAGGATCGGCAATCCGCTGGTGCGCCCGACCGGTCCACCGCCGATTCGGGGCGGCCGACAGCCGAGCCTGGACAGCAGACCGGTGATGCCGGGCAAGCGGGGAAGGCCCCCGGACAGTCATCCGGCTCGCCGGGCTGGTCCGGCGCTACTCCCGACGGAGCGGCTCGGACAGGCGACACGGTGGATCGCGGTGATGGCGGTCGTAGCACTGTGCTGAGCCCGGCCGCGAGTGTCGATCCCGCAGCGGCCGACAGTCGGCAGGGAGCCGACGCGGGCGAATGGGACCGAGCGTCAGGTCGATACGCAGGTGGGCAGGTAGTCGCCGCCACCGACTCCGCGGGTCTCGGTGGACATGCGCAACATGTCGGACCCGCTGCCGATCAGCCGCTCGCGATGTCCGACCCGACGCAGGCGCAGGCAGCGTCTGCTCCGCCCGGGTCCCAGGGTGGGGCAGGTTCCGGACGTGGTGGTGCAGGTTCGGCAACGCCGTGGGGGCGTGCCAAGTCGAAGAGCTCGAAAGCCGGCAGGCCGCGGCGGCGCAAGCCCGTCCGCCCCTCGGCGACCTCGGTATCCACAGACCGGAAGCCGGGCGAAACGCCGTGGTCCAAGGCCACCCGCACGCCGGATGTCGCGGTCACGGTCTTCGCACCGAAGGTCGACCGGCCGTCCTCGCAGCCACGCGACGAGAAGGTCGCCGAGCGGGATCGTGATGCGGTCGCGCCGGATCGCGTCACGGCTGCGACCAATGTGGCTTCCGGCCCACCGCGTGTGACAGCACCGATCGTCACCGCGCCGGAGGGCGTCGATCCGAAGGTCGGCAAATAGCCTGCCGGAGTGAGCGGTGCGGTATTCCCGACAATGGGAATTTGCGCGGGAATGAAATCGCGACAACGGTACGGGGAAAGCCCTGCCGTGTGGCGGGAGAATCGGCTCGAGCGCCGAGGTGGACCGTGCAGTGGCCGGTGGCGTGCCGGCGCTACCGGCCACTGCTCTTAAGGTCAGATCGTCGGGATGAGGGACCGCGATCCGTCTTTGACTGTACCCGGTTCTGTCGGAACGTTCAATAGTGTGCACCCAATCAGCGGCAAGAAATTTCTGACTGCCGCTCGGTGCAAATGTGCCGTGCGGCGGCTGGTCGCCGGGTTGCGACCACCAGCCGCCATCGAAAGGGCGTCGTCAGAAGTGGGATGACTGCGACTCCATGGCCAACCGTACCGTCATGTGACGGTACGTTCAAAATTGGGTCAATGGCCGCGGAGTGGTCGGTGCGGATCGGCCATATTCTCCCGGCGGGCGTAACTCGATTGGGCGGATATCGGCTTCCCAGTATTGGGGAGTCGGTGCGGGCTGAGCCTGATCCGCAGTAACTATCGTTCTTTCAGGCGAGATCTGCGGAAGGATGCCCGAATTGTCAGCGGCCGAGGACGCGTTCTACACAGGTGTACAGAGTTTGGCCTTGGTCGCAGGCGGTGTGCGCAATGAGCAGCATGCCTCCGCGGCGTTCCGGGCTGCTACCGACCTCGATCCCGATATGTGCGATGCCTGGTTGGGGCGCGCAATGGCAGGCGAGGTCACCGAGGAAGTGATCTACGGCGCCTATCGGTCGGTGCACAATCTCTATCGTGACCAGCAGCGGGCCGGTCTTGTCGATCGTGCGCTGTGGTGTCAGGTCGAGATCGGCATGTATGGACTGCGCGTCGCCATGGCCGATCGCGATCAGATCGCCATCGCGCAGGCGTGCTCCTACGCGCAGGGTGGTGAATGGCAGGAAGCCTCGGTCATTCTCGACGAGGTGCCCACCGACGACGTGTCCGACTTCGTCCGCATGTCACTATTTTTCCGGACCAAGCGGTGGACGGATGTGCTCGCCGCTCGCGAGGCACGCCCGACGCTCGAAGACGGGCTGCTCGATATCGCGGCCGAATTGATGTCCACCCAGGCGCTCGCGCAATCGGGTCGCATCGGTGAGGCGCTGCCCCGCGCGCAGCGGATCGTTGAGGACAGTCAATCCGGAAGTCTGTCCTACATCTGGGCGGACGCGCACTTCCTGCTCGGAATGCTGTTGCGGCACACCGGTGATCATGACAACGCCGACAGGATCCTCAGGGGCTTGCAGGGTTCCGGGCTGTGGCAGCAGCGCGAGGAGTGGCAGCGCGCGGTCAAGGACAAGAACTATCGGCTCGAAATCGCCTCCGCAGACGTCATCGCGTCGAGGACCGATCGCTGGGACCCGACTTCCGGCGACGATCCTGCTGAGGTGGCGGCTTCGGCGGCCAAGGCGGAGCGCGATGTGCTCCTCGCCGAGGCCTCCGACCTGCTGCAGGCCCAAATCGGCATGGACTCGGTCAAGGAGCAGGTCGACCGGCTCAAGTCCGGTGTGCTGATGGACCAGGTGCGCGCCAAGCGCGGACTGGCAGTGGATTCGAAGTCGCAGCACCTGATCTTCTCCGGTCCTCCCGGTACCGGCAAGACCACCATCGCCCGAGTGATCGCGAAGATCTTCGCCGGACTCGGTGTCGTGGAGAATGCCGATGTGGTCGAGGTGTCCCGCAACGACATGGTCGGTACTCATCTCGGTCACACCGCGCCGAAGACCAACGCGCTGATCGACTCGGCGCTCGGCGGCGTGCTATTCATCGACGAGGCATACACGCTGATCCAAGAGGGGCTTTCCGGTGGTGACGCGTTCGGTAAAGAGGCCGTCGATACGCTGCTGGCGCGAATGGAGAACGACCGAGACAAGCTGGTCGTGATCATCGCCGGATACGAGGATCAGATCGACCGGTTCCTGGCATCCAACGACGGTCTGGCCTCCCGGTTCACCAAACGGGTCCGATTCGCGAGCTACGACGCGGCCGAACTCGTGCAGATCGCCGAACACATTGCGCACAAGAAGGATTCGATCCTCTCCGAACAGGCCCGTGAGGTGCTGCGCTTGCGCTGCGCCGAGTTGGCGGAACAGACCAAGAACGGCAGGCGACTGATCGACCTGGCAGGCAACGGACGTTTCGTGCGTAACGTGGTCGAATCCGCCGAGGCGGAGCGCGACTACCGTTTTACAAGGGACAACGTCGATGTCGTTTCGATGACCGACGAGGAACTGATGACGATCGATGCGTTCGACATCAGCACCGCACTGGAGGGTTTGGCACCGTCCGCTCGGGTGTGATGAGCACCCGTCGCTTGCGCTAGCGGTGCTTACCTGAAAGCGCCTGCGGTATCGGGCAACTTTCGGACATATGACCGACCCCACGCCTCCCTCCGGGCTCGGTGTTCCCAATCTTGGGAAGTCACGTGACGGTTGTGGCGGCACCCACGACTAACGTTTGTCTGCAGGTCGGCGGAAGGAACCAAAACCGGTGGCGCGCTTTCGGGTAGTGACGAAACATCAGATATCTGGTTGGCGGTTTCTGTTACGGCGGATCGAGCACGCGCTGGTGCGTCGAGATGCTTCGATGATCGATGATCCACAACGCGGGCGCTCGACCGCGTTGTCGATCGGCATCGCCATCGTGTGTGTGGTCATCGCGGGCGCGGCTGTCATGTCGTTCTTCAAACCCGCCAAGAAAGTGTCGGAGGCGAAGATCATCTCCGACAAGGAGTCGGGTGCGCTGTTCGTGCATCTCGGCCCCAAGCTGTATCCGGCGTTGAACTTGACCTCGGCACGGCTCATCACGGGTAGCCCGGACAAGCCGGTCCCCGTCTCACGAGACGAGCTTGCGAAGTATCCACGTGGACCATTGGTCGGCATTCCCGGTGCACCGGGAATCATCGCTGACAGCGCAGAACGAGACTCCTCGTGGACGGTGTGCAACACCGCCAAGACCGGGGCGTCCGCACCGATCGACAGAGCGACCGGACTGCCGACAACCCGCGAATCCTCGGTGCGCACCACGGTGATCGGCGGACCCCTGACCGTTGACGGGGACGCCAACCGGCTGCTGGCCGAGAACGAGGCTCGGTTGATGCGCGACGACGCCACCGTCTGGCTGGTATACACCGACAATGAGAAAGGCGTCGTACGCGCTTCCATAGACTTGCGAAGTACCGCCGTCATGCTGGCTCTGGGTATCGATGCGAGCGCCCCGGTGATGGCCGCATCCAAGGGATTGATCAATGCCATTCCGGAGGTGCCACCGCTGCGGGTGCCCGAGGTGCCTGGCTCGGGTGAACCACGGATGCTCAGTTCCGGTTTCACTACACCGGTCGGCTCGGTGCTGACGGTGACCGCTCCCGGTCAAGAGGCGTCCTACTATTTGGTGTCGGAAGCAGGTGTGGTGCGGGTGAGTTCGGTGCTAGCGGCGATGATCCGCAACGCGGACTCCCAGGGCGCACCCGCCACCAAGACGGTCGGACCGGACTTGATCGCCGCGAACCTGCGCCCCGGCTCGTGGCCGGGAACTGCGACGTATCCGGTGCGCCCGATTCGAGTGGTGGATCCCCTGAAATCGGAGGTGACCTGTTTCCATTGGTCGCGCACCGGCACCGACCCGAATGCCGCCACCGAACTCTTGGTCGGCAGGCAGCTGCCGCTGACCAAGGAAGAGCAGGTCAGGGCGGTAGATCTCGTTACCGCGGTCCCGTCGGGCGGACGAACCGCCGATGCGGCGTACATGCCGCGCGATACCGGTCGTTTTGTGCAGGTTACCGGTGTGGACGTGGCATCGCCGCTGCGTGAATCGCTCTATTGGATCTCCGACAGTGGTGTTCGCTATGGCGTCGACGTCAAAGAACCGGGAAGCGGGACGGACAAAACCATGGCCGCGCTCGCGTTGCGCGCGCCCGTACCCGCCCCGTGGCCCATCATCTCGCTGTTCGCCGTCGGGCCCACCTTGTCGCCGGAGAACGCCAGGCTCGCCCACGACAGCATCACACCGAATCAGATCGTCGCAGGACTAGGCGGCCCGTCGTGACAACTACCCGCCGATTTGTGCGGCCTGCCCGGATGGTGCGCGGCCCGAAAGCGCCCGCCGTCACCGAATTGCGGCTGCAACCACCGACCGAGCTGCCCAAACCGGTGCCCACGTCCCGGCTGAAGATGATCATGCCGGTCGTCATGGTTGCCGCCATGGGCGGCATGATGGTGATGATGTTCCGCGGCGGCGGCAGCGGCGCGGCCATGAATCCGATGTCGATGCTTTTCCCGATCATGATGCTGGTCTCGATGGGCGGCATGATGGGTGGTGGCATGGCCGGTGGTGGCGGTGGCGCCGCCAGCCTCAATGAGGAGCGCAAGGACTATTTGCGCAGCATCACCGACAACCGCAAGACGGTGCACGCCGCGGAAGCGGAACTGTACGAATTCCTGCGCTACACACACCCCGGTCCGCGGGAGATCTCCCGGCTGGTCGGCGGGAAGCGGATGTGGGAGGTGCAGGTCGCAAGTCCACAATTCCTGCGTGTGCGCGTCGGCCGTGGCCGGATTGCCAATCAGGTGCGCGTAATCGTGCCCGAGGCCGCGCCGACCTCCGATCTCGATCCGGTCGGTGTGGTCGAAGTGACTCGATTCGCGAAGGCGTATTCCACTGTCGGCGGTATGCCCGTGGCGATCAATCTGCTTTCGGCGCCGCAGATCGGCATCGATGGCGACGAGGTCATGGTCGCCGATCTCGTGCGTGCGATGATCGCCGAAGTCGTTGTGCTACACGGTCCGGATCAGGTGGCGATCGCCGCGGCGCTGTCGGAGCCCGACGCGCCGGAATGGTCGTGGCTCAAATGGCTACCGCACACCCAGCATCCGGAGGAGACCGATGCTATCGGGTCGAGTCGCATGGTCTACCAGAATGTGGCGGAGCTGCGAACAAAGGTCTTGGCGGGACTCAATCGGGGCCCCTTTTCCGCTAATTCGCAACCGACGCTCGATCGTAAACATTATCTGCTGATCGTCGACGTGCCAGGTCCCGCGAGCGACCGCGATATCTCGGGTATCGATGGCTGCACCTGGCTGCGCCTCGGACCCGCTGAACAAAGCCTGCCGCGGGCGCTGAAATTCACCCTCGGCGAGGACCGCTCACTGCATGAGGTGGGTGTGCGCGGGTTGCGTCGCGTCGGGCATGCCGACGCGCTGTCGGCGTCCGCGATGACGGCGCTGGCGCGTAGCGTCTCGCCGCACCGGCTTTCGACGGTGGTGGAGGCGGTGGCCGCCGAGCAGGCGACCAGCACGTCGTGGGAGGACATGGTCGGGCTCGTCGATCCGGGCAGTGTCCGGATCGAACGACAGTGGCCGGTGCGCCGCGACAACGACCGATCACGTCTCAACATTCCGTTCGGCTACGACCCCGCGGGCGGTCTGGTCTATCTCGATATCAAGGAATCCGCCGAGGACGGTATGGGCCCGCACGGTATGTGCATCGGCGCCACCGGTTCTGGCAAGTCGGAATTCCTTCGTACACTGGTGCTTTCGGCGATCGCGACGCACTCGCCGGACACGTTGAACCTGCTGCTCGTCGACTTCAAGGGCGGCGCCACCTTCCTCGGGTTCGACCGGCTGCACCATGTGACGGCCGTCGTCACCAACATGGAGGAAGAGGCCGATCTCGTCACCCGTATGGAAGACGTGATCAACGGCGAAATGTCCAGGCGGCAACGGATTCTGCGTGACGGTGGCAACTTCGCCAGTGTCGCGGACTATGAGCGTGCCCGCGAGCAAGGTGCCGACCTGGCACCGATGCCGACCCTGTTGATCATCCTGGACGAGTTCGCCGAACTGCTCGAGCATCACCCGAGCTTCTCCAAGTTGTTCGTCGCGATCGGCCGCCTCGGGCGGTCGCTGCGCATTCACTTGTTGCTGGCCTCGCAGAAGGTGCCGGCCAATAGGATGGGCGAGCTCGAAGCCCACCTCTCCTATCGAATCGCCTTGCGTACCAACCAGACCAGCGATTCGCGCGACGCGATCGGTACCGCGGACGCCTATCACCTTCCGAAGAAGCCGGGTGCGGGCTACCTGCGTGTCGGTTCGGGTGATCTGCAACGTTTCCAGGCCGCCTACGTGGGTTCGCCCTATGTGGCACCGGTGCAGGCCACCACGGTCACTGCGCAGCGGGTGCGGCGGGCGGGCGGCGGGTATCGGCCGCCGCAGCGATTCACCGCAGCACATATCGTCGAAGTACGGCCCGCGGTCGCCCCCGAGCCGGAAGTGGCCGCACCTGAGCAGGAGCACGACGGTGAAGTGGTCACCGTGATGGAGACGGTCCTGCAACAGTTCGCAGGCCACGGCCGACCGGCACACAAGATGTGGCTGCCACCGCTGACCGTGCCGCCGACGCTGGATCAGCTCCTGCGCACAGTGACTCCGGGTTCGCTCCAGCTCTCGATTGCCATCGTGGACAAGCCACGCCAGCAGCGGCAGGACGTTTGGACGATCGATCTGTCCGGTTCGGGTGGTCATATGGCCGTCATCGGCGGTCCGCAGTCCGGCAAATCGACGGCCCTACAGTCGCTCATCATGTCGGCCGCGCTCACCCACACGCCGGAGCAGGTCCAGTTCTATTGTCTCGACTTCTCGAGTGGTCTGTCCGGTCTTCGCGGTGTGCCGCACATCGGCTCGATCGCCAACTCCCGTGACGTCGACCGGATCCGGCGCACTTTCGCGTTGGTCACCAATCTCATCGCCACTCGGCAGGCGTTGTTCGGTGACCTCGGGATCGACAGCATGCGAGAGTTTCGGCGTCGCAGGTCCGTGCCGCGAGAATCCGCCGAGCTCACCGCCCACGGAGATGAACACGGTGATGTCTTCCTCGTGGTGGACGGCTGGGACATCGGATTCGCGGTCAGCGGTCCGTACTTCGACGAATATCTGCCGTTGATGGAGTCGATTGCGCTCCAGGGCCTCAACTTCGGCATCCACCTGGTGGTCAGCAGTTCGCGCTGGGCCGCGATTCGGCCCGCTATCAAGGATCTGCTGCAAACGCGGCTGGAGATGCGGCTCGGCGATCTCACCGACACCGTGTTCGGCACCCATCGCAATATCGTCAACGCTATTCCGCCGGACCGTCCGGGCCGCTCGATCTCTGTTGAGGCACTGCACATGCTGACCGCATTGCCCCGTATCGATGGAGTCGGCGACGCCGAGACCGCGGGTGTGGGTCTCGTTGCTGCGATTGAGCAGCTGAAACAGACCTACCCGGGTCGTATCGCCCCCATCGTCAAGTTGTTGCCGGCTCAGATCACTATGGACGAGGTGTTCGAACAGGTTCCCGATCCGATGACACTGGCCCAGCGCCTTGTGCTGCCGTTCGGGATCCGGGAAACCGATTTGCAACCTGCGAGAGTCGATTTCGGTATTTCGAACCATCTGATCATCTTGGGCTCGTCCGGGTCGGGTAAGTCGTCAGCGCTTGCGGCGCTGCTGGAGTCGATCCGTCGGCGGTTCGATCCCAGCCAAGCCCGCGTGTTGCTCATCGACTATCGCCGCCAGCATATGGAGGCGATTCCAGACGGTCAGTTGGTCGGGTATCTGACCAGCGAGCGTGACCTGATCGACGGCTTGCCTGCCTTTGCTGCTCGGATGCGCGGACGCCGTGCTCCGGATGATGTCACTCCTCAGCAGCTCAAGGAGCGTTCCTGGTGGACAGGCCCGGAGATCTTCGTGGTCATCGACGACTATCACATGGTTGCTCAGCGCGGTTCGGCGAACCCGCTCGACTCCATCAAGGACATCATCGTCGACAGTAGAGACACCGGGCTACACATCATCGCGGCGCGCAACATTGCTCAAGCGGATACCGCCATGTACGACAGTGTGCTCGGCCAGATGAAGAACCTGAACTCGTCCGGCTTCATCATGGACGGTTCGAAACTGGACGGCATGCTGATCGGTGACGCGAAGGCGACCAAGCAGCCCGTCGGCCGTGGCATCCTCGTCGAACCGCTGATATCGAGGAAGGAACTCGTGCAATCCGCGTGGTCTCCGCCCGAGGATTGACCGGTGGTCAGTGTCACGCCTCCAACGGCGTTCCCAAGATTGGGAATGGCTTAGCGTTCTTTCTGTACCGCTCGATAAGAGTCGGAGCCAGTCGTTAGGAGAAATCAATGACTAGTCCCATTCTCCGTTGCACCACCGAAAGTCTTCCCGGTATCGGCGCTTCGTACATCGCGGGTGGAACCGGACTGCACACTATTGTCGGCGTCGCAGGGCCGATGTGTGTGCCCGCTCCGGCTGCAATCGACGATGTGAGTCCCTGCTTGTCCGGTGTCTTCGGGAGTGTCATGCCGGGGATTTTCGGCACCACGGCAGTCGCGGCTCTCGCCATGCTCGATGGAGGCGAAGTGCATGTCCCGGTGAGTATCGACTACACCACATCGGATATCGATGCTGGCGGCGAGATCACCTGCCACACTACGAGTTTCACTCCGTAGACAGGTCTCGGCGGGGAGCTGATCATGACTTCACCAGGCGATGCGCTGATAGAGGCTGGTCTTAGGGCAGCACTGGCCGCAATGGACCACGCTCTGCGTGCGCTTGCCATGTTGCCGGCCACCGCCATCTTCGCCGCACAGCCGCTCGAGATCCTCTCGTTCAGACTCACTTGCGGACTTGGCACCGCGCCGATGCTCAACACCGCCAACGGTTATAAAGCACTGTCGGCGGGGTTGACCGCGGCGGCGGACAGTTCGGAAGGATCGACGAAGGCGTTGTCGGTTGCCTGGGAGGGTCCGTCGTCGGACCGAGCTCAGGCGGCTTACCGTCACCATGCGGTATGGCTTCGTGACCAGGCCAAGGTCGCCGATACGATGGCGGTCTTGGCGACCAGGGCTGCCGGAGCGTACGCGACCGCGTTCGCGGCCATGCCGCCGTTGGATATGGTTAGGGCTCTTGATGGACTCAGGGTTGGGTTGGCTGCCGCCAATACCGTGGGCCAGACCTCGGGCCTGATGCTCGCTGCGGAGTTGGCGTACGATCTTTTGTGGGCCCAAGCCATCGTGACGATGGCTACCTATGCGGGTACAGCGATCGAGCTGGCTGCGGAGATTCCATCACCGACAGTCCCACCGACCATTGTTCCTGTGGGCGAGAACTTCCAACTGCCACCTCTTCTCCGGGATCATACTCCGGGGCACAAGTACGTGCCCCTCGATAGGGGTCCGGGCAATACCGGAGACGGTAGTGGGAACGGCAACGGCGATCACGGAAAT
Source organism: Nocardia sp. NBC_00403 (assembly GCF_036046055.1). Lineage (NCBI taxonomy): Bacteria > Bacillati > Actinomycetota > Actinomycetes > Mycobacteriales > Nocardiaceae > Nocardia > Nocardia sp. NBC_00403. Next base: position 7,315,764 of record NZ_CP107939.1, on the reverse strand, counting down.
GGAAACAACGGCAACGGCAACGGCAATGGCGACAACGGCGGCGGTGGAGACGGGAATGGTGACGGTGATCCGGGCACCGACCCCGGAAAACCGACGCCGGAACAGCCGGCGCAGCAATTGCCGGAACCCGAACAAGCGGCCTCCGACCTGAACAACGGAATGTCGAATATGGCCGATAGATTGGGCGGTTCGTCGGGTGAGGGCTTGTCGCCGGAGGATCTCGGTTTCTATGGCGCTTCGCCGTACTCGTCCACCCTGGCGGGCTTGAACGGTGGTTCGGGCAGTATGGTCGCGCTCGGAATGATGCGTGGCGGAATAGGTTCCATGCCGGGCGCGTCGACCGGATTCCGAATGCCGGCCAACTGGTCGCTAGGACCTGGTACAGCATACGGTGCCACCCCGATCAGCGGTGGCACTGGTCCCGCGTCGCGGGGTACAGCGCCTCGGCGTGTGGTCGCGCCCAAGGCGAATATGCGCCGCCGCCGTAAGGACGAGGACCGTCGAAAGTCGAAGGTTTTCGTACCCGGTGAGCCTCAGGACGTTCCGGTTCTCGAGCAAGCCCCCGTCATCGGCGTCATCGAATACGACGACGCCGATCACCAAGACGACCCTATCGCCGCAGAGGCGGTTCTGGTCGGTGTTATCGAGCAGGCCGAAGACGATTCGGCACAAGTGCTCGTCGATCGTCCCCGGTGATAGTGCACCGCGGCGAATTCCATAGATGGAAAGGAACCACAAATGACGGAATCAGCCTCCGGTATCGACTATTCGAACTTCGATCCGTTGAAAATGAAGACGATGTCGGATCAGGGAGAGGACTGCAATACTAACCTCAAGGCTCAGCTGAACAGGATGAACGAATCGCAGGATGAGCTCTACGTTGCGGTCAAGGGCCAAACCGGCAATGCTATTTACAAAGCATTCACCACTGCCTACGAATCAGGTACCGCTCTCCACCAGTCACTCCAGGGCATCATGCAGGAACTCCGTGGGCAGGGTGTCGAAATTGACGCTGCAGATCAGGACACGGCGGCAGAGTATGCAAGGTTGGGGATTTCTGGTGGTCCCTCGGACTTGGTCTCCAGCGGAACCGCTGCGACGGCGGCGCATAAGCTCCACCTCGACAACTGGGGCAACTAGAACTCAGCGTTCGATATTGCGAGAAAGGCTATACGACAATGGCAATTGAATTTCACTGGGCGCGGATCAGTGGTGAGACCGATAAAATGACAAAACTCACCAAGGAGATGGAAGAAAACACCGCGAATCTGAAGAAATTCGGAGACCAGCTCTTGGAGGAGTACAGAGGTTCGGGTGCGACAGGATTCGAAGCGCTCACAAGTGATTTCAACCAAAAGATCGCAACGTACCAGCAGAACGTCATCGACTTGAACGCCAAGGTACAAGCAAATGCCGCCTCTGGTGGCACCATGCAGAATCTGGATGTCAAGCAGGGAAACAGGTTCCGGAACATGAGTGCCTGACGGCGACGTGGCGCCCATTGGTCGCCGCCTCCAAATCCTGGAGCGGTGGGTTTCTCCTGTACCATTCGATACTTGGTGAAGGTGTGGATACGGATCCGGTCGCGATCGACCTCAACGTCGATGCCGCATTATTGTTGCAAGACATGGTTGGCATCGATTCCTATCCACAGGTGTTGGTGATCAAGCCGAACATCTACCAGGTCGCGGATCGGGATCGGGTGCGCGCCGTCGTCGCGAAGGAGCTCACGGAAGTGGGCATCATCGACGGCGATCGCGTGCACCCGACGGTCGAGCATTGGTTGCAGTGCCTGTACCGACCGGATATGGAATTGGTCGCACGGATTCTGGACACCGGTTTGGGTGACGAGACGACGAGGGGCATGCTTCGTTTCTCGTTGGTGCGTTGCGGGGAAACTCATGTGCTCGCTGTGCGTAGCGACGACAACATCGTCATCCAGTCGGTGTTCCAGGAAGGTCGGGATCTCGAGGGCGTGAGCGCCGCACTTCAGGCGGCACTCGGCGACAACCAGACGCTGAGCTTTCAGCCGCTTACCGCGACAAACGCCGATTTCGAGGAAGTGCCCACCGATGAGGATGAGCGCCGTAGAGCGCTGCTGGACCTCGGTGCCAATCCGCACACCGCGACGGTGATCGTCCGAGCTCTCGAAGAGGTGCAGCGGCGTGCCGAGATCGTGATGTACGAACACCGGGATGGTGGTTCTGTGCACACGGAGGTGTGTGTGAGTGTGCTCGACACACTCTCGGGGCGACTTATCGTCACGCCGAGTAAGGCGATGGACGGCCAGCTGTGGTCGACGTACGCTCCGGGCGACGATGCGGCGGTGCACGCGGGTGTCGGCGCCCTGATAGAACTGTTGCCCAGCCGAAGTTGGTTCGATACCAGTCGAATTGATTGAACGTCGCACTGTGGGTTGTCGAGAGGACGACGGAAATGAACCGAGCACCGAGTACCAACGGTCACTCGACCGAGTCCGCCCGGGCTCGGGGTGGCTACGATGCCTTCTTCGCGCCGACCGGTGAACCTTCGAACACGTCCGTAGCGCCCGCGCCCGCAACGAGTGCAAACCCCGATGCGGGGATGTATCACGGTACAGGTGGCCCTGCGGCTGGAGCTCCCAGAGAGCCCGCGGCAGCCAATGATCGTGCCGTGGTGCAGGGTTCGAGCGCCCAGCCGTCCGGGACGAGCGCTGCACAAGCGCCGCCGCAACATGCACCTGCGCAGACTCAGGCCGCGCCTCGACCGCAACCCATACCGCAACCCATACCGCAAGCCCAGGCCAGCCAGCCTCAGGTCGCTCGTGCCGAGGTGCCGCAAGCTCGGAATCAGCAGGCCGAGGCGATCGCCTCGCCGCCGGAGTACTCGGCCGCCCCACCGCCGTCGCAAGCGATCGTGCGCTCGGAAGCGTTGCCGACCAATACTTTTCCCACCCCGAGCGAGAGCGAGGTGTGGCAGCAGGCGGCCCCCGCGGCATCGTGGGTCCCCGATCGCATCGACCACTCGGTGTACGAGCCGTCGGCTCGGATCGAGGTGTTGCCCGCCGCGCTGAGCTCGATCGACCTGCTGGGCGATATCGCTGCCGCGCGGCGCGCACAATTGCGGGCCAGCAGCGGCGTGCGTGGTGCGCTGAACAAAGTCGGATTCAATCTCGGTCTTTCTCCCGCCGAGCAGCGCGCGGAGGATCGTCGTTCGCGTATCAGACGTCAGCTGACCACCACTTATCAGATTGCCGTCGTGAGCGTGAAGGGCGGAGTCGGCAGGACGACGATTTCCGCGGCGCTCGGCTCGACCTTCGCGAGCGTGCGGCCCGACCGTGTGGTCGCCATCGACGCGAACCCCGATTTCGGCGATCTCGCCACCAGAACGAGCCGCCATCCCTACGGATTGACCTTGCGTGACCTCGCGCAGGCGGCGAATCTCGATGCGTTTTCAGCGGTGCAGTCGTTCACCTCGATCAATAACGACGATCTCGCGGTCATCGCATCGCCGTGGACCACCGAGGCCACCGAAGCCCTGTCGGGGCGCGAATACGCGACCGCGGTAGAGGTTTTGCGCAAGCACTACAACTTGCTGCTCGTCGACTGCGGAACAGGTGTGCTCGATTCCGCGACCGCGACCGTTCTACAGACCAGTGACGCCGTCGTTGTGGTGACCCCGGCGACCGTCGGCGGGGTCACCGGTGCGGTGGCCACACTCAACTGGTTGGGTTCGCACGGGCTGCAACACTTGATCGCGCGATCTATCGTTTCGATCGTGCACCATCAGCCTGCGAAACCGACTGTCGACGTCGCCGCGATCGAGAAACTGTTCGCTACCGCGCAGCGGCCGACCTGCGTCATGCCCTACGACGAGCATCTGGCCGAGGGCGGGGAAATCGACCTGCGACTGCTGGAGCGGGACACGGCCCTGGCTTTCGAGGAACTTGCTGCCTGGCTCTCGGATAGCTTCCCCGGCTACATCACCGGTGATTCCGGTGAGCGTGGAGGGCGTCGATGAGCACTGCTGTCGCACCAGCGCCCGCAGCAGGGGCGCAGCCGACCGCTGAGGTCGCGCGCGCCAGGATCGCGGTCATGGTCTCCACCTATCAGGTCGACGTGGTCGTGCCGACTAAGTTCACGATCGAAACGTTCATCGATGATCTGCTCGGCGTGCTCGCCGCGGCCATCGATGACGAGAATCTCGATTTCACTCCGCCACAAGGTTTATGGAGTCTGGCAAGGCCGGGGGAGCCGCCGATTCCGCGGTGGCGCAGCCTCGGTGATCATGAGATCAGCGATGGTGCTGTCTTGATGTTGTCGGCGGTCGAATCGGCCGAGCAGTTCACTCCGGTCGTCGAAGACATCACCGATGCTCTGGCGCTGATCAACCAGCGCGAGTTCGCCGAGTTCGATGCCGAGACGGCCGCTATCGTCGGCCTGGCAGTACTGGCCGTCGGATCCTCCGCTGTCGCGACAATGTTGTCGTTGTCATGGACCCGAACGGGTTCGGTGTGGTGGTGCGCACTGCCTGCCCTCATGCTCGGTGTAATCGGCTGGGTCGGGGCGATGGCTGCGCGCAGGCGCAACGCCGCGCCGGCGATTACGCTTGGACTTTCGTTGTCGGCGATGCCGCTGCTGTTCGCGGGCACCGCCATGCTGGTGCCCGCGGCCTATGGCCAGCCTGGTCCGTTCGCGGCGGCCAATGTCGCCGCCGGAGCGGTGATGGTCGCGGTCGCGGCCGCCACGATGATGCGGCTCACCGGAATGGGTATCGCGACTCTGATGGCGGTCACGGTCATCGGCATCTGCGTGACCGCCGCGACCCTGCCACTGACGTACCTCGATCTCGCGATCCGCCAAATTGCGGCCGGTACGGTTTTCGTCACGCTCATACTTCTCACCGCGGCTCCGCGAATCGCCGTGGTAATAGCGAGAATTCGGCCGCCTGACCTGCCCGACCCCGGAAATGAAGTCGCGCCTGCGACACTCACCGATCTCTTTGACGCCGAAACCGCTCGCGACGGCGACGAGTATGCCGAGAGCAGCGAACAGCAGCGCCGCGACGCCGAGGTCGGCATCGAGGGTCGTGCACGCCTGGCAGTGACGAGCTTGCGCGGTTTGATCTCGGCGGTTTCGGCCCTCTTGGCGATCGGCACCGTCATCGCCGCCGCAGCAAGCCCGGGAGGTATTCGGGAGATTGTTATGGGCACCGCCGTAGCCGGTGTGCTCGCTATGCGGGCGCGGTGGTACCCCGACCGCATCCAGGCGATCGCGTTGATCTCCGCGGCTGCTGTCACCGTCGCCGGTGTCGGTTTCGTATTGATCGGCGCTTATGAGACACCGGGCTCCCGGCTGGTCGTTGGTTCGGTGGTCACACTGGCCGCGTGTGCCGGCTGTATCGCGGCGCTCAAGTTGCCCGGCAAGCGGCTGTCGCCGGTGACCCGCAGGGTCATCGACCTGATCGAGTACCTGCTCATCCTCGTTATCCCTGTCATCGCGTTCTGGATCATGGGTGTGTACACCGCGATGCGAGCGATCTGATGAAATTCGGCAAGGCCGCTGCCGTCGTACTGGCCGCAGCTGTGCTCGGCGTTACCGCAGCGCCGGTAGCGGCACTCGCACCGCCCCAGGTGATAGTCGGGGCGATACCGACCGATGATCCGCCTGCCCCCGAGATCCCAATGAAGCAGAACGAAGGATGCCAAACGACCGGAGTGCTACGCGATAGCGATCTGACGCGCACGCCGCCCGCGGAACTGGCGTTGGAGCTGCCGAAGGCCAGGGCACTGAGCCGGGGTGCGGGCGTCACCGTTGCGGTCATCGACACCGGCGTCACCCCGCACGCGCGTCTGCCGTATCTGGTCGGTGGCGGCGACTACCTCGATCCGCCGGCCAACGGCCTATCGGACTGCGACGCTCATGGGACCTTGGTCGCCGGAATCATCGGTGCCCAACCCGATGTCGCCGACGGATTCACAGGTGTCGCACCCGACGCGCGTATTCTCTCCATCCGCTACTCGTCCGAGGCGTTCACCACCGACAAGGTGAGTCAAGAGCCCTACGATGCCATGGCAGGCAAGATCCGTACGCTCGCGCGGGCCATCGTGCATGCGGCGAATCAGGGCGCGGGTGTGATCACGGTATCGATTCCGATCTGCATCCCGGTGGGGAAGCAACCCGACCAAACGGCGCTGGCGACCGCCATCGGATATGCCGTCCACATCCGCGGATCATTGATCGTCGCGGGTGCGGGGGGCACGACAACCGGATGTGGCGAAAATCCGGATATGGACTGGACTCGCCCCCAGGATCTGCGCAACTGGAAGTACGTGCAGACGATCTCCACACCGGGCTGGTACGCGCCCGACGTACTCACCGTCGGCTACACCACCGCGACAGGCGCGCCAATGACTGATTCGCTGCGAGGGCCGTGGGTTTCGGTCGGCGCACCCGGTACCGGCATCGAGTCGCTCGGTCCAGGCTCCAGCGGGTTGATCAACGGCATCGGTGAGCCCAACAAGATAGTGCCGGTCGGCGGGTCTTCCTATGCTGCGGCATATGTCAGCGGCGTCGCAGCCATGCTGCGATCGCGGTACCCCAACGAGACCCCCGGTGAGATCAGTGCCCGCCTGCAAGCGAGCGCCCACGGACCGGCCCGCGGCATCGACAACTTGATCGGCGCCGGTGTCATCGACCCCATGGTCGCACTGAGTTACCGCACCGCGCCGAAGATCCCCGCCGGACTGTTCGTGTCACAAACACTGGCGATACCGGCCCCGCCGCGAGCCAAGGACACCAAGCCCGCCATCGCGGCCACGGTCGTCATCTTCGTGGCGGTGCTGCTCGGTGCCGGCGGGATCTACGCGAGTTCGGTGATCCGGAGGCGGCGGTGAGCTTTCCGAGTATTCGGGCCGCCGGTGTAGAACGAGGTCCATTCGCGGCGATCGTGATCGTCGGCAGTCCCTTTCTTGTCACGCTCTATGCCCGCACACCGTTGTGGGTCGGCGCTGTGGTCATCAGCGTCCTGCTGGTGACGGTGACGGTACGTATCAACGGCCGCACCGCGGTGCGGTGGCTGCTCGACTGGGCGCAGTATCGGACCAAACGCACCACAAGGGCGCGCGAACGCGCGCAGCAAGCGAACATTCGGGACGTCCAGGTCGCGGCCGGACTGTGCGGGATCCACGAGTCGGGTACGACGCTGGTCGCGATGATTCAGATCGCCCCGAATCTCGATCTGCCGACGGTCATTTCGGAACGCAGCCTCTATACCGAGGACACGATGGCGGTAGGCGCGCTGCTGCCGATGCTCGATCAGTACGGCATCGCCGTCGACATCGACATCGTGACGACCGGACAGCGCGTCCGCTCCAGTGGTAGTTACAGCATGCTGTACGACCAGCTGATCGGCACCCATCCGGTGGTCGGCGACAGGTTGACCTGGTTGGTGATCCGGCTGGACCAGGAACGCAATCTCGGCGCGCTCGCGCGCCGCGGTCCGTGTGCGGTGACAGGTCCGAAAGCGCTGGCAACCGCGGCACACCGGATCGCGGGTCGGCTGCGCGAACGCGGCGTCGAAGCCCAAGTGCTGCCCGCGGCGGCGGTTCGCGACGCGACGCGACTATTGCACGGAGGGGTCGAGCTCTCGGACCTTCGTGAGACCTGGAGCAACCTGGAATCGTCGGCGCCGGGCCGCTGCGTGACGAGCTTCCTGATCGACTGGACCCGCCTCGACGGTGTCGGGCTGGACGATTGCTGGACGTGGAACCGCGGCCGCACGACGCTGGTCATCAGTTTGACCGATGCCGGGTCGGGTCCGCGTGCGCTGGTTCGGTTCATCGGTCCTGCGGTCACCACCGAGCCACCCGATTACCTGCGGTTGCTTGCCGGTAGCCAGTCGGTTGCGCTGATGGCCTCGCTGCCGACGGCGACATCGATACGCACGATCCGCGGCGACGAGTCGGGGTCCGATATTGCGCCAGCGGAACTCGCCGACGACCTGGTCGTCGCCATCGGTCCCAACGGCCAGATTCTCGGATCCCTCAGCGGGCAACCGCGCAACACTCTCGCGCTTCCACTGTTCGACCCGGCTCGCTACAACCCGCGTCGCCGCACCATCGACGTACACGCCTTGCTGCCGGTCGCGCAGCAGATCGTCTTGCGTGCCATGGTGGTTGGCGCGGATGTGGAAATCCACTCGTCGCGACCGCAGAGCTGGCAACAATTGGTGTCCGCGGCCGGGGATTCCGGCTCGTTGCGCCTGGTCGCGCAGCAGGGTCCAGGGGGACCGGCCGCGGATCACGATGCCGACTCGTCGGCGACGATCGCCGTCTTCGATCACCTGCCCACACGGGCGTCGAACGCGCCGACGACGGTCACCATCTCCGACCCGGGCGGCCCGCGTCGGCGAGTGGTGGACCTGACGATCAGTCAGGTCAGCGCGACCGCCGTAGACGTCAGTATCCCGATGCGCACTGTGCGGGTGGATTTGATCGAGCCGAGAGGCGAAACACGCTATTTCGATTCCGACGACGGCCAAACGGCCACAGGTTCTGGCGCTGCGGTTTCGCCGCAGCAACCCGGCGGCCGTCGCGTTAGCTGACAGGGGTCGGTAATGTCTATCACCGTGGTAGTGGATTCTCCTTCCGATGGCGGCGACCTGTCTCATCAGGACGGTGGCGATGCACTCTCTCCAAGACAGGCCGCAGCATCAATCTTTTCGAGTCGATTGTCCGGTCTGATCGCGGAATCCGTGGTATCGACCGAGGATGGATCGACGCGCTCGCTGACGCTGTATTCGCTCGCGCAGCACCTCGAATTGGCCTACCCGGATGTGCCGGTCTCGCAATCGGGTCTTTACCGGCTCATCCATGGTGACGCGATTCCGCGGCTGGACCTGGTTATCGCGTTGGCCCGGGTTTTCGACGTGCCTCCCGAGTATTTCGTGACCGAGGACAAGAAGCGCTAATTCTGTTCGACCAACTGTTCTCCCTAGTGGGAATGGCGTCGAGCTGAGCGGGCATGGGGCCGGATACGATCCGGTCCATGCCCGACCAGGATCCGGGAGATATTTTTCTCCGTCATCGAGGTGCGGTTCTGGCTACCTTGCTCGCACATCCGGAGTTGGGGTACTCCGAGATCGATCTCGGCGCTATGCCCGGCTTCGACGGGCCGGATTCGAGCCGATCCGAGTCGAACGGACCGGATTTCGGTGCGCCCGAGTTCGCATCGGAATTGTCGGCGCCGGTCCAACGGCCGCGCTCCGCCGACGGCCCGAAGGCCAGCGAACGAATCCTGGCGTTGCTGAACGGTCAGTCCGCGGATGCCATGTCGTCGATGGACTACGCGCCCGACTACTCCGAGCCGAGCGCGGCGACATCGAGCGGTCCAGTGGAGTCCGCCGACCCGCCGAAATCATCGTCCGGCGAGCGCTCGAGTTCGTCCCCCTCTGGCCGGTTCGGACCGGTTGAGGGGTACGCCCGCGGGGCTCTTGCCGAGCTGCGTAAGCCGAAGGTGGCCTTGGCAGTCGGCGCTGTCGTCGCCGTGCTGCTCGTGCTGCTGCTGGTCACCACCGGTGGGAATGATTCACCCGAGGACCGCGTCCTTGTCATCACCCCGCCCCCGACGTCCGCCGCGCCGTCCACGACGGGACCCCCGACTCCTGCGGCGGGCGCGACCATTCAGGTGAAGTCCGCGCAGTCGAAGTGCCCACCCGGCAGCACATCGGCGATGGATGCCTTCGCCGGACAAGCGGGCAAAGCGTGGTCGTGCGTGCGTGCGTTCAAGGTCGACGGTCAGGTCCTGACCATCGAGCTCGGCAAGACTTATCAGATCGACTCGATCGGCATCGTCCCCGGCTGGGATTACGTCGGTCCGGACGGTACGGATCAGTGGGCCAAATATCGTACTGCCAGCCGGGTTTCGTACCTGTTCGACGATGGCAAGGCAACCACATACACCCAACCGACACTGGATCAGCGCACCTTGGTGGTCACGAAGATCGACCCACCGGTGAGCGCCTCCAAGATCGTGTTGACGGTGCTGGAATCGAAGGGTGAACCCGCCATCAATACCACCGCGATCTCCTCGGTCGTGGTCACCGGACATTGACCGCCATGTCCGAGCTGATCTGCCAGTACTGTTCGCACCGCAATATCGGCGGTGCGCTCGCCCGCTGTACCCACTGTGGAGCCCCGTTGCGCGCGGCTGCGCACAAGGTGGCCGCTGCCGTCGAATCCACTGCTCACGTGGTGGAGAAGACCGCTGATAAGGCGGTGGAGACAGCGGAGACAGCGGCCAAGGTCGTCGCGGGGTATCCACGCTGGCAGTGGCGAGCTCTCGGGATACTCATCGCGGTCTTTGTCGGAGTCGGCGTCGTGGTGGCCCGCTCGTGTTCGTTCTCGTTGCCTTCGATGCCGTTGGCGCCACCACCGCAGGCCGGCGCCGGCGCGTTGCCGGAGTCGATGCGTTCCGGCTCGTCGTGTGAGCATTTCGATGTCGCACAGCAGGTCGACAAGTGCGTGATCGTGGCCGGTAGTCCCTTGCTGGCGGGCGGAATTGCCGGTAGCAAAGAGCTGGCCTTTTACGCACAGTCGTCCTCGCCGCAACAGTTGAACGACATCATTCGCCGATGGCGGACAGCGGGAGGGACCGTCGTGGCGGACGGTCAGGTATTCGCCGCGATCGGCCCCTCGGCAACCGTGTGGTACGCCGACACTCGATCAGGCCTGAGCATCGAAACCGGGACGTTCACCGGTAAGGCGGCCGCTCAGACCTTCCTGACGCGGGCCGGCCTAACCCGTTGACGGTGCACTACCCCGGCTCGGCATTCCGGTCCTGATCCGGATAAATCTGCAGTACACGCGACGAACATCCTTGTCGCATCGTTGAATGTACCGCTATACAACGGTACGTTATTCAGGTAACGTATGGAAACCGTACGTTACGAGGTCAGTTCTCGGGAAGGCAGCGGTTCGATGGTGGCAACCACGCAGCAGACGATAACTTCGGGGCGGTTCCGCAACGATCCGACCGATCTGGAGGCAGCCTACTTCCGCTGGATCCAACCGGGGGCATCGGCGTCGGCGATCACCGATCGGGCCGAGCGGATCTTCCGGCAGCATCTGGAGCTGGCGGCGGTCCGAACTCCCGGATCGGCGACGACCAAGGTGTACCGCCCCGACGACAGCAGTGAGCTCGGTGCCGCGGTCCAAATCGTCAATGACGATATGCCGCTGCTGGTCGATTCGGTCACCGCCGCATTGCGTCGGCTCGGTGCCACGGTCACCGAAGTCATCCATCCGGTCTTCGATGTGACCCGCGATGCCGAGGGCAAGCTGCTGACCATCGTGGCTCGCGACGGCGAGGCGGACCCGGGGCCCGCGGCCGTCGCGGAATCGTGGATCCATGTGCAGTTCGGTCACGGCCTCACCGACGAACAGGTCAACCGGATCGAGCAGGCGCTCGAGCCGCTGCTGAACGATCTGCGTCGCGTCGCGGACGATACGCCGACCATCGTTGGGGCGATGAACACGGTGGCCGACGGGCTCGAGAATGCCGCGCAATGGGCGGGCGATCCCGAAATCCCGGAGGCCGCAGATCTTTTGCGTTGGATGGCCGACGGCCACTTCACCGCGCTCGGCTACGGCTACTACCGATTCCGCCGTTCCGCCCCGCGCCCCGACGCGCCCATGGAGCCGTGGCAGATTCCCGGAACCGGCCTCGGCGTGCTGCACAACGGATCGGTCGCCGACGTCAGCGCCCCTGTGCTGGGTGCGAAGCGGCCGGTGCTGCGCCTTGCCAACGGCTCGGTGGATTCCCTGCTGCCCGGTTCGCGCGACCTCTACTACATCAGCGTCGCCGACTACGGCACCGGTGACGCGACCAGCGCCGGACCCGCTGGAGCCACCGTCGCCATGGTGAAGGGCGAGCACGTCTTCGTCGGCACGTTCACCGTGACGGGCCTGCACGAGAACATCCTCGACATCCCCGTCATCTCGCGGCGCGTGCTCCAGGTCATCGAGTGGTCCGGCTTCGCGCTGAACTCCTTCTCCGGCCAGGCAATGCTCGAGATGATGCAATCCTTCCCCCGGGTCGAGCTGTTCTCCACCGACGCGCGCAGGCTGTTCGAAACGGTCTCCGGCGTCATGAATCTCGGCGTGCGGCGGCAGGTCCGGCTGTTCCTGCGCCGCGACAACCGCAGCGGCACGGTCTACTGCCTGGTCTACATGCCGCGCGATCGCTACTCGACCGAGGTTCGGGTGCAAATGGGTGAGCTGCTGCGGGCGGAGTTCGACGCCGAGCAGCTGGCCTACTCGGCCCGCGCCACCGAATCGGAACTGGCCGTCGTGTACTTCACGGTGCATCGCAAGCCCGACGCGGAACCGGCCGACATCTCCGATACCAATCGCGAGCGCGTGCAGGAGCTGTTGTTCGCGACGACCCGGACTTGGGCCGATCGCTTGGTGGCGGAGGCTGCCGGGGTGGCAGACATATCACCCACTGTCGCACAGGATTACGCGTCCGCGTTCCCGGCGAGCTACCAGCAGGAATACCAGCCTGCCCGCGCGCTCGCGGATGTGCGGCGGCTCGAGCGGCTGAGCGACGGCGACATCGACACCAATCTCTACCGGAATCCCGAATCGCCGTCGGGGGAGTGGCGTTTCACGCTCTACGTCGCGGGCGAGGGCGTGTCCCTGAGCCGGGTGCTTCCGGTCGTGCACAGTCTCGGCGTGGAAGTCGTCGACGAGCAGCCCTACCGCATCACCCTGTGGGACGGCGCGCAGCGCTGGATCTACGACTTCGGGCTGCGGGTGCCCGCCGCGCTGCTGCGCGGTTCGCTCGACGCCGACATCGAGGCTGATCTCGCCGCCACCGCCGATATCGAGTCACTGCCGGAAACCAGTGTGCGCAAGCGCTTTCCGGAAGCCGTCGCCGCCATGTGGTTCGGCAAGGCCGAAGTCGACGGACTCAACGAGCTGGTGCTGCGCGCCGGGCTGCACTGGCGTCAGATCGCGATGCTGCGGGCCTACGCGAAGTACCTGCAGCAGGCCGGTTTCGCCTACACCCTCGGCAACATCACGCGGGTGCTGCTGACCCATCCGGCCACCGCGCGCTCCTGCACCGAATTGTTCGGCGCCTACTTCGATCCCGAGGGCACCGGGCCAGAGGCCGAGGTCCTCGCCGAGGGTATTGCGGAACGGGTGCAGGCCGAGATCGACGCGGTCGTCAGCCTGGACACCGACCGGATTCTGCGCGCTGTGCTGGGGCTGATCAAGGCGACGCTGCGCACCAACTACTACCGGCGTGATGGCGCGGGCAATCCGCTGGAGTATCTGTCCTTCAAGCTGAATCCCCACGTCATCGCCGAATTGCCCAAGCCGAGGCCACAATTCGAGATCTTCGTGTACTCGCCACGGGTCGAGGGCGTGCACTTGCGCTTCGGCGCGGTGGCGCGCGGTGGGTTGCGCTGGTCGGACCGTCTGGAAGATTTCCGCACCGAGATCCTCGGTCTGGTGAAGGCGCAGGCGGTGAAGAACGCCGTCATTGTCCCGGTCGGCGCCAAGGGCGGTTTCGTGGTCAAGCAGCCGCCTACTGCCACCGGGGATCCCGGCGTGGATCGGCAGGCAATGCTCACCGAGGGCGTGTCCTGCTATCGCACCTTCATCTCCGGCCTGCTCGACGTCACCGACAATGTCGAGCACACCACCGGCGCTGTGCTGCCGCCCGCCCGGGTGGTGCGTCGCGACGGCGACGACACCTATCTGGTGGTCGCCGCGGACAAGGGCACCGCGACGTTCTCCGACATCGCCAATGGTGTTGCCCAGCAATACGGTTTCTGGCTGGGCGACGCCTTCGCCTCCGGTGGCTCGGCGGGTTACGACCACAAGGCGATGGGCATCACCGCCAAGGGCGCGTGGGAGAGCGTGAAGCGCCACTTCGCCGAGCTGAACGTCGATACCCAGACCCAGGAGTTCACCGTCGTCGGCGTCGGCGATATGAGCGGCGACGTGTTCGGCAACGGCATGCTGCTCTCCAAGCACATCCGCCTGGTCGCGGCGTTCGACCACCGGCACATCTTCCTGGACCCGAATCCCGATGCGGCCCGGTCGTTCCTGGAGCGGCAACGCATGTTCGCGCTGCCACGTTCCTCGTGGGCCGACTACGACGGGTCGCTGATCAGTAAGGGCGGCGGCGTCTACGACCGGTCGGCAAAGGCGGTGCCGGTGTCCCCGGAGGTGCGCGCGGCGCTCGGCCTCGGGCCCGAAGTGACCAAGCTGTCGCCGCCGGAGATCATCAAGGCCATTCTGCTCGCACCGGTCGATCTGCTGTGGAACGGCGGTATCGGCACCTACATCAAGGCGTCCTCCGAGGCCGATGCCGAGGTGGGTGACAAGTCCAACGACGCGGTCCGCGTCAACGCGAATGCGCTGCGGGTCAAGGTGATCGGAGAGGGCGGTAACCTCGGCGCGACCGCACTCGGCCGCATCGAGTACAGCCGCGGCGGCGGCAGGATGAACACCGACGCGATGGACAACTCGGCGGGTGTGGACTGCTCCGACCACGAGGTCAACATCAAGGTGCTGCTGGACGCGGTCGTCTCCAGCGGTGAGCTCGCCGTCGCCGAGCGCAATCCGCTGCTCGCCTCCATGACCGACGAGGTCTCCGAACTGGTTCTGCGCGACAATATCTCGCAGAACTTCCGCATGGGCATGTCGCGCGCCGACGCGGTGGCCATGTCGGGTGTGCACCGGCGGTTGCTCGCCGATCTCGAAGCGCGCCGCGGTCTGGATCGCAGGCTCGAAGCGCTGCCGACCGATGTGGAATTGGAGCAACGCGCTGCGGAGGGTCGCGGGCTGACCTCGCCCGAATTGGCGAATCTCATGGCGCACGTGAAGCTTTCGCTGAAGGCCGATCTGCTCGCAGGCGACCTGCCCGACAGTCCGGCGTTCGCCTCGGTGCTGCCGAACTATTTCCCGTCACCGCTGCGCGAGCGGTTCGCCGCCGCCATCCGCCGCCATCCGCTGCGTCGGGAGATCGTGGCGACCGTGGTGATCAACGATGTGGTCGACTACGGCGGCATCACCTACGCCTTCCGCCTCGCCGAGGAGGCGGGTGCGACAACCGATGATGCGGTGCGCGCCTTCACCGCTGCGGTCGAGATCTTCGATCTGCACGCGCTGTGGCAGCGGATCCGGACCACTCCGATGGCCACCGCAGTGCGCAACGAGCTCGAGCTCGAGACCAAGCGCACCCTGGACCGGGCCTCCCGGTGGCTGCTGGCCAACCGGCCGCAGCCGATCGCGATCGGCGCCGATATCGCCCGCTACTGTGACGGTGTCCGCGCCCTCACCAGTAAGGCGCCTGCCTGGCTGACCGGTTACCTCGCCGACGATCTGATCGCGCGCTCGCACGGCACGGTCGAACGCGGCGCACCGCAGGACCTGGCGGAGGAGGCGTTCGGGCTCATCCACCTGTTCCCGCTGCTCGATGTGATCGACATCGCCGACATCACCGAGCGTGACCCGGTGGAGGTTGGGGTGCTGCACGCCGCGCTCAACGAGCACTTCGAGATCGAACGGCTGCTGACCGCCGTCGGCAACCTCGAACGCGGCGACCGGTGGCGCACACTGGCTCGGCTCGCAGTCCGCGACGATCTGTACGATTCGCTGCGGTCACTGACGCTGGATGTCTTGAGCGCCACCGAACCGGATGAGAGTGCCGCGGAGAAGATCGCCTACTGGGAATCCACCAACCGGTCTCGCCTGGCAAGGGCCAGTGCGTCGCTCGGGCAGATCTTCGACGTCGGCAGCTACGACCTTGCGACGCTGTCGGTGGCGGCGCGGCAAGTGCGCAGCATGGTGAGCGGTGGCGAGACCACCGCGGTCGCGCCGACCGTCATCGGCTGATTCGACCGCGGGTGTCCGGAGGTTCGACGCGAAAGCGTCAGCCTCCGGACACTTGCGTTCCGCAGCTGCCGCAGAACTTTGCCGCGGGCGCGGTTTCCGCGCCGCAGTTGGCGCAATGCCGCGGTGCGGGCGGCGCCAAAGGTTTGCCGCAGTTCGTGCAGAAGTGAGCACCCACCGGATTGGTGGTGTGGCAGTGGGCGCACACCGGCTGCGCGTCGGCGGCAGGCAACTCGGCGGGGGATGGCGGCCGCTGCCATGGACTCGAGTGACCGCCCGTCTGCTGCTGGATGGCGCCTAAACCCAGTGCGGCGCCGAGGAATCCGCCGTCCATGCCGTGACCGCCGTGTCCACCGTGCGCGAATCCTTGGCTCGCACCGAGTGCGAGTTCACCTGCGGCATAACGCTGGAAGTCGCCGGCCAGCTGAATGTACTTGACGTCTTTGGCGAGTCGCTTGATGCGTTCGGCGTCTTCCGGATCGAGAGAGATGTCGAAATTGCCCATCCTCGGAATCCGCAGACCGTACTCGTAGAGCGCGATATTGGTCTGCTTCATCACGGCGGACTCGATCGGCTGCAGCTGCGCCGACAACCCGAGCACCTGCCAGTTGCCTGCTGAAATGCCCTGGGTGACAGCAACCTTCATGGACTTGAGCAGCAGGTCGCCACTCCAGCTCTGCACTCTGGTCGGATCCGTGAGATCGGCGGTGCCGGTCAGCGCGGTGAGCATTTCGCGGGGATCACGCACCGAAAGCGCGAACTCGCCGAAGGCGCGCAGGGTCACCACCTGCTCGCTGACCGGGTCGAAGATGTCGGCCAGCCGTCCACCGAACTTGATGCCGGAGGCCTCCCGGGTGGACACGAAATACAGCTCGGCGCGATAGAAGTTTCCGCCGGTGGCCCTATCGATGAGAGAGCCGAGTACCGGCAGCTCATCCGCGTCGACGCGGTGGCGGCCGGGCCCCATGGCGGTGACGACCTGTCCGGACTTGACGAACAGAGCCATCTCATCCGCGTTGACGATCACCCGGCTGTAGCGGCGGATGTTGAGATCCGGCCACTTGTAGACCAATTGGTTCTTGCGGTCCTCGGGGACCGCAATGAACTCCCTTTCGAACCACGCCATGTCCGCTCCTAGCCGATTTTCCTACAGAGCGTACCGATATATAGCGGCTCGCTCAATCATGCCGATGGCGATTTTCCCTGCTTAACGGCCATGACCCCTGAATGTTCCTGATTGCCATCGTGTTACATCGGGTGCCCGCTATTGAACGTGCCGCTACTTAACGGTACATTGATCGCAGATATGATCGCCGTCACTTGAAAGGCCGTCACCATGACCACAGTTCGACCTCCCTCGGAGCAGGCCGCACCGGCCGACTCGCTCCACGACGAGGACGCGGGGTATCACAAGTCTCTTCGCCCACGTCAGCTGCAGATGATTGCGATCGGTGGCGCCATCGGCACCGGTCTGTTCCTCGGCGCGGGAGGCAGGCTGGCCCACGCAGGGCCCGGGCTGTTTCTGGTGTACGCCGTCTGTGGCGTGTTCGTGTTCTTCATCCTGCGCGCGCTCGGTGAGTTGGTGCTGCATCGCCCCTCCTCGGGGTCGTTCGTCTCCTACGCCCGTGAGTTCTATGGTGAGAAGCTGGCTTTCGCCGTCGGGTGGATGTACTTCTTCCACTGGTGTATGACCGGGATCGTAGACATCACGGCCATCGCCACGTATGTCCACTTCTGGGGAGCTTTCGAGGCGATTCCGCAGTGGCTGATCGCACTGGTCGCGCTGGCGTTGGTGGTCAGCATCAATATGGTGTCGGTCAAGTGGTTCGGTGAGCTGGAGTTCTGGGCGGCGATGATCAAGGTCGTCGCACTGGTGACCTTCCTGATCGTCGGCACCATCTTCCTCGGCGGCCGGTTCAAGATTCAGGATCAGCCCACCGGCTTCAGCGTGATCTCCGAGAACGGTGGACTGTTCCCGAGTGGCATCCTGCCGCTGGTTCTCGTCACCACGGGTGTCGTATTCGCCTACGCCGCGGTCGAATTGGTCGGCACGGCGGCCGGTGAGGCGGAGAACCCGGAGAAGATCATGCCGCGGGCGATCAACTCCGTCATCGCACGCATCGCGCTGTTCTACGTCGGTTCGCTGGTGCTGCTCGGGCTGCTGCTGCCCTACACCGCTTTCAAGTCCGGTGAGAGCCCGTTTGTCACCTTCTTCTCGCGGATCGGTGTCGACGGCGCGGGTTCGGTCATGAATATGGTCGTGCTGACCGCGGCGTTCTCGAGCTTGAACGCCGGTTTGTATTCGACCGGCCGGATCCTGCGGTCGATGTCGATGAACGGTAGTGCGCCTGCCATCGCCTCGCGGATGTCCAGTGGCGGTGTGCCCTATGTCGGCATCCTGGCGACCGGTGCGATCGCACTGTTCGGTGTCGGTCTCAACGCGGTGGTGCCCGAGAAGGCGTTCGAGATCGTGTTGAACATGTCGGCGCTCGGAACGATCGTGGCATGGACGGCGATCATCGTCTGCCAGCTCAAGCTGTACCGCTGGGCGAACGAGGGCAAGCTGGAGCGGCCCAAGTTCCGACTGATGGGTGCGCCCTACACCAGCTACGCGACGCTGGTGTTCCTCGTGACGGTGGTCGTGCTGATGGCCTTCAGTGACGACGAGTTGCAGCGTGGCGCGGTGATCGCCATGGCCGTCATCGTGGTGCCCGCGATGGTCGGCGGCTGGTTCCTCGCCCGGAAGCAGGTATTGCGCATCGCAGCGATCCGGGAGGGTTACACCGGTCAGTTCCCGGTGCTCGCGGAGCGGCCTGCCACCCGTTCGGCCAACGACGCAGTGGTAGTTCTCGAAAAGCCAGACGACGAAGAGTGAGTCAGTATCCGCCCCGGGCGACACGCCCGGGGCGGACTTATTCCCAATGCTGAGAGCAATGCTTGCACGCGTCGACAGGTGGCGGACCAGAATGAAACCCCGTTTACACGGTGGGTTTGAGAGGTTCGCATGCCGGAGCACCCTAACGCCTCCGACCGTCCGATACCGCACCCATGGGCGAATCGGCGTATGCGTGGCACTGAAGTGCCACGGCGGATGCCGCACCCATGGGCATCTCGGCGACCCTCCAAAACCGAGGTGCCTGCACGTTTGCCGCACCCCTGGTCGAAGCCTTCGAACCGCCCGGTGCCCGGCGCGACCTCGAATGCCACTGCCCCCGCCACCGTTTCGGCAGGGTCGACTTCGCTCCGCACGACCGGTGCCGAGCGCACAACCGATTCCGAGCGCGCCTTGCTGGCCGCGCTCGACGAGCCCGCTTCGGGCCGCAGCGCCCGATCACGGCCGAGCGTCCGACGGCTCGGCGACGGGCTGGTCGCGATGCCGCAGGTGAGCCCGCTCGATCCACGGACCTCGGTGCTCGAGCGTCCGGAAGTGCCCGAGCACAAAAGGTTCTGCTGGAAGTGTCAACAGCCGGTCGGCCGATCCACCGAGGCCGGACCGGGCGCCGTGGTGGGCGAATGCGACCGCTGCGGATCGCCCTTCAACTTCCGACCGGCGCTGCAGCCGGGGGAGATGGTGGCGGGCCAGTACGAAGTGCAGGGCAGCCTCGCACACGGTGGACTCGGCTGGATCTACCTCGCCATCGACCGCAATGTTAGCGATCGATGGGTGGTGCTGAAGGGCCTGCAGAACCCGCTCGACTTCGAGGCGCATGTCGTCGCCCTTGCCGAACGTCAATTCCTGTCCGAGGTGGCCTATCCCGGCATCGTCAAGATCCACAACTTCGTCAAGCACCGGTCGACGCGTGACGTCGCCGACGGCTACATCGTCATGGAATACGTCGGTGGCCGATCACTGAAGAAAATGCTCGATCTGCGTGCCCCGGAACGCATTTCGGTGCCGGATGCCATCGCCTTCATGATGGAGATCCTGCCCGCGCTCGACTATCTGCACTCGTTCGGGCTGGCCTACAACGACCTCAAACCCGACAACATCATGGTCAGCGAGGACGAGGTCAAACTGATCGACCTCGGCGCGGTCGCCGCGATGGAGTCCTACGGGAGCATCTACGGAACTCCCGGATACCAAGCGCCCGAGATCACCGACACCGGCCCCACCGTCGCCTCCGACATCTACACCGTCGGGCGAACGCTGGCCGCGCTGATCCTCGAACTGCCCAAGGACAAAGAAGGTCATTACCTGCCCGGCCTGCCGGCCCCGGAGGATCAGCCGCTGCTGCGCCGAAACCCGGCTCTGTACCGGGTGTTGCAACGCGCCACCGACCTGGATCCGCAGCGTCGTTTTCCTTCTGCCTATTCGATGTACAGTCAGCTCGCCGGCGTGCTGCGGATGGTGCTCGCGGCGGAGACCGGCCTCGAACATCCGCAGGCCTCGATCGAATTCGGCTCCATGCGTGGCGATTTCGGCATCGAAACGCTCATCGGCCAGACCGACGGCATGACCGACGGCAGGCACCGACTGCCTGCCCTCGATGCGCCGAGTGTCGTTGCCGCGCTGCCTGTTCCGCTGATGGACAACGAGGACCCGAGCGCCGAGCTACTGTCCACGCTGTTGCACGGCGATCCGAGACAGGCGCTGGACGCGCTGCGCCGTGCGGCCGACCGCATCGTGTCCGGGACGATCCCGGAACCGGAGTCGTTCGAGCTCGAGGGCACACTGACCGCGATCCGCGCCCACCTCGACCTCGGCGATGTGCGGCTGGCCGGCGATCGGCTCGCCGACCTGCGCCCGCGCTACGCCGCCGACTGGCGCCTCGACTGGTACACCGCGGCCGCCGCGCTGCTGGATGGCCAGCATGCGCGCGCCTTCGAGTACTTCGACCTTGTGCACAGCATGCTGCCCGGTGAGCTCGCACCCGCCCTCGCCCTTGCCGCCACCGCGGAACTCGCACTGCAACACCTGGATACACCCGCCGAGGCCAAGCGCTGGCACCGGCTCGCGTCGGACTATTACGCGACGGTCTGGAAGACCAACCACGGAATGGTCAGTGCGGCATTCGGCCTGGCTCGCAGGCTTGCGGCCGACGGCGCGCTGCTCGAAGCCGTTGCGGTCCTCGATCAGGTACCGGAGGCCTCGCGCTATCACAGTGTCGCGCGCATGACCGGTTGTCTGCTGCTGGTGTCGCGGCCGGTCGCCGACATCACCGAGGCCGACCTCACCGAGGCGGCAACCCGCCTGGACGCGGCGCCGGATGAGCCTCGGGCCCTGCAGTTACAGGTGATCGTCGTGGGGGCGGCACTGGAGTGGCTACGTGCAGGCGGGCAACCGGCCGGGCCTCATTCGATAATTCTCGGCTTCCCGGTTACCGAGCTGGGACTGCAGGGCGGACTGGAAACGAGCCTGCGAGCATTGGCGCGTATCGCACCACACCGCCTGCATCGGTACCGGCTCGTCGACCTGGCCAACCACGTCCGGCCGCAGACCCGCTTCTAAGGCCGCAACGCGCCTGTTCGGACGGCGAGCGCTAGCGCCGCGGGCGCACCGAACGTCACGAGCAGCGGCCACCAGGTGCCGGTGACGAGGGCGGCGGCCAGGGCGAGGACGGCGATCGCCGCGACGGTCACGACGAGCGTGCGCATCGGGTTCGGCTCCGGGAGCGGCGCGGCGGACGGCAGGTTACCGGGGAGGTCGGCGAACAGTTCGGCGAGCTGAGTTTTGGTGGTGGCCGCAGTCACCGCTGCGCTGCGTTCGTCGAACTCGGCAAGGTCCAGCCTGCCCGAGCCGAGATGGTGTGACAGTTCCAAGAGCGCGCGTTCACGGTCCTCGACACTGACCCTAGAGCCCGCAGAGTCGTCCATTCCGGAAGGATATGCGCAGGTGGAAATGTTGCACAGGCGTCGTTTTCCATGGACGGGAAGACTGTGACCGAATTAGCGTTTGCTGATTCGTCGCTGGCGGCTATGTAAGCGGCCACAACGGCCCGTGTGGCGGCCGTCGATGCGGACTCGGTGTGGTTTCCTTGAACCATGGCTGCCGCTGTTGAATACACGATCGACGAGCTGGCGCGCGAGGCCGGCACGACCGTGCGGAGTCTGCGGGTCTACCACGAGCGTGGTGTCCTGCCCCCGCCCCAGGTCAAAGGGCGAACCGGGTTCTATGGACCAGAGCATCTCAATCGTGTCCGGACGATCAGCCGGCTGCTGGATCGCGGGATCAAACTCAACGGCATCAGGGAATTGCTCGACGCCTGGGACCGTGGTGACGACCTGGGTGACATCCTCGGCGTCATCGAACCCGACACGGCGAAGGCGGAGGTTGCCGAGGAGCTTCCGGAGTCGGGTGAAACCATCGCCGCGACGGAGCTCGCCGCGCGCTACCACGAGGTGCCCAACGGACTCGCCCGCGTGGTCACAGTGGGCCTCTATGAGCCTGTGGACGCCGAAAACTACCGGTTGGCCGACCGCAGACTGGTTCGGATCGTCGAGAAGCTCAGCGCGGCGGGTGTTCCCGCCGCCGAGGTGCTGGACGAACTCGAGAAGCTGCGGGCCGATACCGACCGTATCGCCCGACGTTTCGTCGACCTGTTCCGTCGCACGACCTTTGCGAAGTTCCAGCAGTCCGAAAAGGATTCGGCCGACGTGGCCGAGCTCGCTGAACGCCTTGCCGCGACCAAGAGCATGTCCGGCGAGGCGACGGCGGAGCTCGTGACTCTGTTCGTAGCACGGCATCTCGACCAGGACGCCGAAATCTCTGACGCGCTGTCGCGGGCCTGACCGGTCGAAAATGCCCCTTCGATGTCCACTATTCCCACGGCTGAAGATACTGACACGTAACGTGCCGTTAAACAGCGGTATGTTTGCTGGCAGGCAGCGACGGCATCGGAGCCGTCCGCGGAGCGAGAATCGCTGGGCCGGAATGCTATTCGGCTACGCGAAACCCCCCGAACCCTCATTGCCCTCGAGGTTCTGTGCCACGCCCTGATGGGCCGACCGAGCAGGTCGGCGGCCATCCAGCGCGCCAGGTCGTGTGATCACTCACGACCTACTTAGGTATGTCGTGAGTTAATCTACCGATGCGCGCTGCCCTCATTCCCCACCACAATCTGACTTCGGCACGAGGGCAGCAGATGGGTTGGGTATGGGAAGCGTGACACTGTGGATGCAGATGTCGCTCGACGGCTTTGCGGAGGGGCCGGATCAGGAGATCCACTGGCCGATGGTGGACGAGGAGTTGTGCGAATCGTTTCTCGATGAGCTTCGCGCGGCCGATCTGTTCATCTACGGACGCAAGACGTACGAGATCATGGCATCGTTCTGGCCGACGGCCGACGGAGATCCGGCGATATCCGAGTTCTATGTCGACTTCGCGCGCTGCTGGAAACAGACGCCGAAGCTCGTCATCTCGCGCAGCCTGCGCAGCGCGGGCTGGAACACGCGAGTCGTGCGCGACGGCATGGTCGACGAGATCTGCGCACTGCGAGACCAGCAGGACTGCAACATGGTTCTGTTCGGCGGTGCCGAGACGGCTTCGGCCTTCATGCGGCACGAACTGATCGATGAGTACCGGCTGTTCGTCCACCCGCTCGTCCTGGGTGGCGGTGTGCCACTGTTCCCGGCGCCTACTGCGATGGCGGATCTGCAGCTGGTCGATGTGATGACCTTCGACAGTGCCGTCGTGCAGATGCACTACCAGCAGCCTGCTCATCCAGCGATATGTCGGTCGGCGTAGCACCCCGGTAACCTGAAATTTCCAGCGCGTTCGCGTTGATTCGGCTAACTTTCGTCCTATGTCCCTGGTACAGGCACCCACCAGCGAATTCGTCGGCCGCCAAGTGGAATTGGACCGACTAGGTGGCTTGCTGGCCGGGGGGGCACGGCTGATCACGCTGGTAGGACCTGGTGGCATCGGTAAGACGCGGTTGGTGGGCGAGTTCGTGCGCCGCGTGCACCGCGCCAAGAGCCACCTGGTGTACTGGGCCGGCCTCGCCGAATTGGAAGGCGATTGCCGAGCCACGGCGCAGGATGTCGTGCAGTCGGCGGTATGCACCTTCGGCGGTGGCAGCAACTACTCCGCGGACCGAGCGGTCTTGGTGCTGGACAACTGTGAACATCTGCTCGGCGCGGTGGGTCCGCTGATCGCGGACCTGCTCGCCGCGGCGCCGGGGCTGACGATCCTGGCCACCAGCAGGGAACCGATCGGCTGGGTCGACGAGTACATCGTCACCGTGCCGCCGCTGTCGCCGGTGCAGTCACTCGAATTGTTCAGACAACGGGCCGAACTCGTCGGGTGGGTGACTCCGGATGATTCCCCACAGCTCGCCGTCGCCGCGCGGATCTGCCGCCGCGTCGATCACAATCCGCTGTTCATCCGGTTGGCCGCGGCGCGGCTGCGCCATCAGCCGCCCGCGATGGTGCTGCGCGAACTCAGCGGCGGTGCCGACGACAAGCGACTACGGTGGACGCACGGCGCGCGGGCGGGCACAGAAGCACGCCACCGCGGGGTGTACGACGTCCTCGCCTGGTCCTTCGCGCTGTGTGGCGTGCGGGAACAATTGCTGCTCGAGCGGCTATCGGTCTTCGCGGCGGGCCATGAGACCGATGACGGCGAATCGCCGCACCGGGGTATCGAACTCGATGCCGTGATCGCGGTGTGCGCGGACGATATCCTCCCCGCGGGCCAGATCGAGCATCTGCTCGAACGTCTGACGGAACGTTCACTGCTATCGGTGCACCTCACCCCCGCCGCGATGAGCTGGTATCTGGTGGAAAGCGTGCAAGTCTTCGCGCGTGACCGGCTACATCACCGCGATCGCGCGGCAGCGGAACTGCTGTCCGCGCGGCACCGCCGTTATTTCTGTGACAAGGTCGCCGCCGGGCATGTCGGGTGGCACAGTCCAGCGGATAAATCGTGGATCGACTCGGTCGGTCAGGAGATCCGAAGTGCCATTGAGGTTTCGCGGCCGCTGCCGGTGCCGCTGCCGGCGCGAACACCCTCGTTGTGGAGCGAGTTATCCCAGGCAGAACGCGATGTGGCGGTGTTCGCCGCGGCCGGCTGGCCCAACAGCGCGATCGCCGTCCGTCGCCACAGCTCGGTCCGGACCGTCGATGCCCAGGTTGCCACCATCAGGCAGAAGCTGATGATCGCCTCGCGCAACGAGATCGCTCGCTATATTCCCGAGGAACTCGCAGAGCGCGTTCGGCACGAATCCGAACGCAGGCCACGTCGCACCAGTAGAGTTGCTCGTTATCGATAGGCTACTGCTACATGTGGCCTCGAAATCGATAGGTGAGCAAGGATGTCTGCAGTGAGACCCGGCGATGAAGTTCCCGCCGCGGCGCATGAGTTCGTCGGCAGGCACACCGAGTTGCAGCGGATCGGCACTCTGCTGGCTTCCGCGACCGCGCGACTCATCACCCTGGCCGGACCAGGTGGAATCGGTAAGACCACGTTGGCGACCGAAGCGCTGCGGCGATTTCGGCCGACGCCCAACCACACGGTCTATTGGACGCGGCTGTCCCGGCTGGCGGCAGGCGCCGATGCGGGCGTCGTGGCCGAAGAAGTGGTGCAGTCGGTCGTGACGGCGGACATTGCCGCAAGGTCGGCCTGGGACGGTCTGGTGGAGACATTCACCGGTGGTCACATCGCGGGCAGCCATCGGACGATATTGGTGCTGGACAACTGCGAGCATGTGCTCGCGGGGGTCGGCCCGTTGATCGTCGGTCTGCTGGAAGCGGTGCCGAGCCTGACCATCATCGCGACCAGCCGGGAACCGGTGGGGTGGATCGACGAGCACATCGTGACAGTCCCCCCGATGTCGTCCGGTCATGCACTCGAGCTGTTCCGGCGGCGTGCGGAGCTGACCGGCCGGCCGATCTCCGACAATCCGGAAGAACTTGCCGTCGCCAGGCAGATCTGCTGGCACGTGGACAACAATCCGCTGTTCATCCGGCTGGCGGCGGCTCGCCTGCTGCATCGGCCGCCCATCATTGTGCTGCGTGAACTCACCGGCGATACCGACGACCGGCGCATGCATTGGTCCAACGCCGCCCGGCTCGGGGCCGAGGAACGGCACCGCAGTGTGCGGGATGTGATCGCCTGGTCCTACGGCCTGTGCACCGCGGGTGAACAACTCTTGCTCGACCGAATGTCGGTGTTCGTGACGGGGTGCGACAGTGACGGTGCCGAACTGCTCGGCAGCGGAGCGGAATCCGAGGCCATCATCGCGGTCTGCGCCGACAAGTCACTACCGACGGAAGAGATCGAGTCGTTGCTCGAACGCCTGGCGGAGCGGTCGTTGGTCTCGGTCCGCATCGAGCCGACCATGGTCCGGTACTACCTCCTGGAAAGCGTCGGGGTATTCGTGCGGGACCGACTGTCCCAACGCGGTGACGGCATGGACGAAGCACGGCTGCTTGCCCGCCATCGGCGCTACTACCGGGACAAAGTCGCCGCGGGCCAGGCCACGTGGTACGGCCCGCACGAAAAGGACTGGCTCGACTGGGCGCGTACCGCGTGGTGCAACATCCTGCTCGGCATCGAAACCAGTCTCGTCGAACCCACAGAGGCCGTCATCGGACTGGAGACCGCCGCCATTCTCATGTCGCTGCGCATTCCGTTCATCACCGGTGCCAACCGCGCCATCGGGGGCATCACCGAACAAGCCCTCGAAGCCATCAGACAGGTCGATCCGCCGCCGACCCAGTTGCGGATCACCGCGACCGCGCTGGTCGGATGGGTGGCAATCTGGCAGGGGCGACATGCCTATACCGCGCAACTGCTGGACGAGTGCGCCGTCGAATGCCTATCCGATCCTGCGCTGCAACAGAACTGGCGCGAGACCGCGCTCGACGATATCGGCTTGCCTGCCCCGGTGGAGTTCACCTGGGGCATAGAGCTGCTGCTCATGCACCTCGACCCGCGGGCCATCGATGTACTGACCCGGGCGAGTAGGAAGTTCGCCGAGGTCGACGATGCGGGCGGGGTGCAGCGCAGCGAACTGTTCGCCGCGCTGTCCTGTGCAAACCTGGGTGACGCCGAGCTAGCGCTCAGCGCCGCGCGGGAGCATCTCGATCGGGCTATCGCCAGCGATTCCCAATGGGCCATCTCCTGGGGGGAGGTGGCGTGGTTGACCGCGGTTTCGCGGCACGGTGATCCGCGCGCTGCGCTGGAAATCGGCCGCGGGGCACTGGAACGTCTGCTGATCTCGGGTGATCGATGGACTGCCGGCTGGATCATCCACTTCAGCATGATGGCGCTGACCTACATTTTGTCCGCCAGGATCGGCGCGCGGGACGGCAGTCGCGCCGAGCTGCGAGCGGCGGCGACCGAAATCGCCTATCTCCAAGGCGGTATCGCCACCTTGCATCGATCGATGGGCATTGCCTCCGAGCGGGTGACGCTGGTGGCTCGTGGGACCGAACACGCGGTCGCGGTGGCGACCTCGATTCTCGGTACGGCGGATTACACGGCGGCCGCCCGCCGTGGCGCGCGTATGCGGCCGGAACACGATGAGTTGCAACGGTTCATGCTCGGCAGGTTCACCATCGAAGAACTGCCCACCGATGTCCCCGCGGCGCGTGCGCCTGCCTCACGCTGGCAGGAGCTCTCGCCCGCGGAACGCGACGTCGCGGTTCTCGCGGCTGCGGGCTGGGCCAACAGCGCGATCGCCGCACGTCGCGGTAGTTCCATTCGAACAGTCGATGCCCAGGTCGTGGCCATCCGTCGCAAACTGATGGCGGCCACCCGCGCGGACATCATGTGGCACGTGCCGGGTGACCTCAGCGAGCGGATCCGGCTCGAATCCGAGCAGCGGCCCGCGAGGTCCCCGGCACGTCCCTGAACGCGGCTCTGGGGTCTAGGTCAGGTTGCCGTCATAGCAGAGGCTCGCGGACCGAGTCGACCGCTGTGGGCCGGTGCCGCCATCGAAGGTCCACATGTTGATCGACTCAGCGGCCTTCCAGTACACGAAGCCGTTTCGGTCTGCCACGACCTGGTACACGTCCTCGGCGCCTTCGATCAGCTGACTGCCGACGCAATAGTCGTTGTACGAGGTGCCCGGCTGACGTGCGCCCGGGCTGAACAGACCGGCAGGGTTCGTGTACGCGCCGGGGTTGTGGACGGTGCTGTGCCCGTTGACCGCATGCCCGCGAACCCAATTGGGGCTGCCGAAGTTATCCGATCGGCAGGTGAAGCTCCAGCCTCCTGCATTCACGGACATGCCCTGGGGGTAGGTGTCGCCCGCCCACCGGCACGGCACGGCGGGCTCGGCCGCGGCGGTTCCCGCGCCGACACCGATGCCGCCAGCCGTCACTGCGGTGATGGCGAGCACGGCTAGTGTCTTCGCCTTCGAAGGGCCCCGATCGGTACACATCGGCGTGGCCTTCTCATGTCCGCTCTTTGTGAACATCGGCTTCTCTCTTTCGTCGTCTGTCCCATCAGCCGACGTCGCTCGGGCTATCCGGGTAGTTCATGCGTCATGCAATGTGCCGCTGAGTAGCGGCACGTTCGCTGGTGGGTGGAGATATCGATAGTCGAGGCCGCAGCATTGACCGCCGCCGGAGTTCGACTCCGTGACGGCGGTCAATGGCATCGGCTTATTTGCAGTACCGCGCCTGGGGCTTGCAGACCTGCCAGCCACCGTTTTCCGAACCCTGAACCTGGTAGGTGCGGGCGTTGTTGGCGGTTTGGTTCTGATTCTGGCGCTGGTGGTATTCGGTGCGGGCGTCCTCTTGCTCGATCTCCCGCAGCGGATTGTTTTCGACGTGGTGGTAACCCATGGGGTCGATGTGATGCGCGCCGGTCGAATCGCCGGAGCTGTAGGAACCGGCACGGCCCGACCCGCCACCGGAATGGTCACCGGGCACTGCGGATGCCATACCTGCACCTGCGGTGGTGATCGCGCCGACGATGGCGGCGCAGGTCAGCAGGCGGCGAGTGTTGATATTGGTGGTCATTGGATTTCTCCATTCGATTTCGAGCTGTAATCAAGCTGGTGAGGTCTGGGTGCTAACTGGCGTTTCGCTGGTCAGTTAGTGAAAATGCCGCAGGAGAGCGGGCCGGGAATGAATTGCGTTCCGCAGTTCTGGCGACGTTTGTTCTCCTCGTCGCGCCTGCGGTGACGGTGCGAATCGCGTCCCGATTTGTCACGTCCGTGGTGGCTGGGGGATTCGGTCCGCACCGTCGAAACGGCCGGGCCGGGCTGGGCTAGAACCTGCGCGGGCATCAGCACCGCAGGGGTCACCACCGTCGCGCTCACGATCAGCAGGCGGAGCAGGGTTTTTGTGGCCCGTCGCTGTGGGTTGGTCCTGGTCATCGTTTGCGTCCTTCACGATCTCTGGATCGCCCGGGATTCCCCGGCTAGCGACTCACTGTCTATCGTGCCGCTATATAACGTCACATTAATCGACGGTCCGATAGATGTCTAGAGGTTTCTGCCGGGAAATCGCAGTTACGAACAGGTTTCCCAGACGTGTCGAGGAGGGGGCGGTGGCCGTCCGGTCGCGGCAATCCGAAACCTGTCGCGAAGAGGGGGAACCTGATCGGGTGCGCGCGCGTCGAAGACAGCAAAGGCGATTCGAGGTGTTTCGATCGTGCGAGGAGGGGTTGCACATGGAGCGTTGCCCGGGATGCCATACCGCGTGGCGGCGTGGGATCGGCGCAAAGTCGCGGTTGCGGCCGGTACTGCGAGCCGGAGAACTGTGTGAGCGCTACGCGGCGCGTCGGCGGCGGCAATGGCCGGGGCCCGAATCGGGCTGAGGCCATGGGTAATTCGGTACGGCTATTTCTTCTTCTGGTCCTTACTCCCTCCGGAGTTCCGGAGGGAGTAAGGAATTCAGTGCGAACGCATTATTGCGAACGCATCAGATACGCCGTATAGATCAGCGGACGGCGGCCGCGGCGGCGACCATATTGCGCAGCGACGCTTCGACCTCGACCGGTCCCCTGGTCTTCAATCCGCAGTCCGGATTAACCCAGAGTCGTTCGGCTGGAACAGCTTTCAATGCCGCACGCAGGGCGGTGGTGATCTCGTCGACGCTCGGTACCCGCGGCGAGTGGATGTCGTAGACGCCGGGGCCGACACCGAGGTCGAAGCCCGCGGCGTTGAGATCGTCGAGCACCTCCATGTGGGAACGGGCCGCCTCGATCGACGTCACGTCGGCGTCGAGGCCGGCGATCGCATCGATGACTTCACCGAACTCCGAATAGCAGAGATGGGTGTGGATCTGGGTCGAATCCGAGACGCCCGAGGTCGCCAGCCGGAAAGCCTGCACCGACCAGTCGAGGTAGGCCGGCTGATCGGCGGCCCGCAGCGGCAGCAGCTCCCGCAGCGCGGGTTCGTCGACCTGGACGATGCGGATACCTGCGGACTGCAGGTCCACCGTCTCGTCCCGGATCGCCAGCGCCACTTGACGTGCCGAGTCGGCAAGCGATTGGTCGTCACGCACGAAAGACCAGGCCAGGATCGTCACCGGGCCGGTGAGCATGCCCTTGACCGGCTTGTCGGTGAGTGATTGGGCGTAGGTGATCCAGTCGACGGTCATCGGAGCGCGGCGTGCCACATCGCCGTAGAGGATCGGCGGCCGCACGCAGCGGGTGCCGTAGGACTGCACCCATCCCGCCTCGGTGGCGGCGAATCCGTCCAACTGTTCGGCGAAGTACTGCACCATGTCGTTGCGCTCGGGCTCGCCATGCACGAGCACGTCCAACCCCAGCTTCTCTTGCAGCGCAATGACATCCGCGATCTCCGCCTGCATCCTGCGGACATACTCCGCCTGATCGATCTCGCCGGTGCGCAGCGCCGCCCGGGCCAGCCGGATCGCGGAGGTCTGCGGATAGGAGCCGATCGTGGTGGTCGGCAGCGACGGCAACTGCAACCGTTCGGCTTGCAATACTCGACGTTGCTCGGCGGCCGCGCGCCGGACGGCGTCCGGGCCGAGCGCGGTCAGCCTGGCACGCACCTGCGGATTGGCGAGCCGGGGATCGGCTCGACGTGTCTCCAGTGCCGCGCGGACCGTGTCCAACTCGGCGGCGATGGCCTGCGGGCCCTCGTTCAGCGCGGTGGCGAGCACCCGCACCTCGGCGACCTTTTCCGCACCGAAGGCCAGCCACGACCGCAGCTGCTCGTCCAAGCCGGTTTCGGTGTCGAGGGTGTAGGGCACATGCAGCAGCGAGCAGGAGCTCGACACTGCTACCGTCGCCGTGGATCCCAGCAGGGTGCCGAGGGTGGCCAGCGCCCGATCAAGGTCGGTTCGCCAGACATTGCGGCCGTCGACCACACCGGCGACCAGCAGCTTGTCCGCCAGTGCCGGTACCGCGACCACCTCTGAGAGATCGGTCGGTACCGTGAAATCGAGTGCGATGCCCTCGATCTCGGTGCCTGCCAGTGCGGCGAGCGCGACGCCCGGCTTACCGAAGTAGGTGGCCACCAGGATCGCCGGACGGTCCTGTGCCGCCGATAGCTCCGCGTAAGTGGTGCGTACCAGTTCGATTTCGTCAACGGTCAGATCGGTGACCGTGATGGGCTCGTCGAGCTGCACCCACTCGGCTCCCGCCGCGGCCAGCAGCCGCAGCAGCTCACGGTAGAGCGGAACGAGCTCGCCGAGGCGATCCAGCGCCGCGCCGCCGGCTGTCTTGGCCAGCTTCAGGAAGGTGATCGGGCCGACGACGACCGGCCGTGCGCGCGTCCCCAGGGCGAGGGCCTCGTGCAGTTGCTCGAGCAGCTGCTCGGGATGCAGCGCGAATGCGGTGTCCGCACCGATTTCCGGCACCAGGTAGTGGTAGTTGGTGTCGAACCACTTGGTCATCTCCAGCGGCTCGACCGTGTCGGTGCCGCGTGCGGCGGCGAAATAGCGATCCAGCGGATCGGCGATGCCTGCCACCCGCGGCGGCAGGGCGCCGAGCAGCGCGGCGGTGTCGAGCACCTGGTCGTAGTAAGAGAACGTCCCGACGGGAATCGAGTCGAGCCCGGCGGCCTGTAGTTCGGTGAGTTGGGTACGCCGCAGGTCGCGGGCGACGGTGTGCAGCTGCTCGGCGTCGATGCGCCCGGCCCAATAGGACTCGGTGGCGCGCTTGAGCTCACGGTGCGGCCCCACCCGCGGCAGGCCGAGAACCGTTGCGGTGAACGGTGTGTGATGTGAAACAGTCACGATGTTTCTCCAGTGCTGAGTTGAGAGCCAGACGCCCTACGAGCACACGGAAACCAAGTGACATGCCGGAGAAACCGACAGGAGAGCCCGACACGTCGCACTGGTGGTCCGCGCGCCCAATCCACGAGGCGGTGGCCGCCGGATACGGCGTATCCGGCACGGCTGGCAGGTCTTCGGACTTGCAGACACGGGCCTTCTGGCCGACCCCGGCCTGCGCCGGGGCTCACCTACTGGCCGTCGCTTCCCAAGTCGAGGGGCAGATCGCCCGTTGAACTCAGTGCCTGTGACGGCGGTCGTTCCTGCATACCGCTGCGGGACAGTCCCGGATTCTCACCGGGTTCCCTCTTCACCCGCGCACCCGACATTCGGGTGCACGAGCTTCGACTCCGGCACGCGACGTCGGGGCTCCATCTCGTCTGCGTACCAGCGAACCAGCTGCACCAACCAGCATAGGGCAGCGGTCCCCGATGAACCGCACCTCACTTGACTGCGACCCGTCAGCGAGCGCACAGCGAAGGCGGCGCCAAGGCCCACGGTAGCCATCATTTCTCTACTCTCACCCGCCCCGCCCCGTGTGACAGCCGGACACCCACCATCCTGGAGCCCGGTTGCGACAAAGGGTGCGGCTCCCGACAGGGGTGCGGCTGCCATCGAGATCGGGCGGCGGCAGGTGGGAGGGCGGGGGTTGATGGGTTCGAGAACGTCCCCTCCGCCAGACTTCACACCGGAAGCCGTGCGCTGCCTGCCTGAGCTGCAGAAGAGGACTGGTGGTGGCTTTCGGTGTGCGGACTGGCGGTGGATGGTTGTCGGGCTTTGCGGCCGGGCTGCCAAAATGAACGCAGCATTACCGCAACTTCGCAGGGTCGCTAGGTGGCGTTGTGAAGATTCCTGCGAAGTGGCCTTCCGTGTCAAAAGCATCTTCGGGGCCGGGTACCTTAGGTCAATGTTCTCGAAAGTCTTGGTCGCCAACCGTGGCGAAATCGCGATCCGGGCCTTCCGCGCGGCCTATGAGCTCGGCATCGGAACCGTCGCGGTTTTCCCGTACGAGGACCGCAATTCGGTCCACCGGTTGAAGGCGGCCGAGTCTTACCAGATCGGTGAAGAGGGCCACCCGGTCCGGGCGTATCTCTCCATCGACGCCATTATCGAGGCCGCCAAGTCGGCGGGCGCCGACGCGATCTATCCCGGCTACGGCTTCCTGTCCGAGAACCCCGACCTGGCCGCTGCCTGTGCGCGCGAGGGCATCACCTTCATCGGTCCTTCGGCGGAGGTGCTCGAGCTGGCGGGCAACAAGGCGCGCGCCATCGCGGCGGCGAAGGCGGCCGGGCTGCCGGTGCTGCGCTCCAGTGAGCCGTCGGCGGACGTCGAGGCGCTGGTCGAGGCTTCCGAGCAGCTGGACTACCCGATCTTCGTGAAGGCCGTCGCCGGTGGCGGTGGTCGCGGCATGCGCCGCGTCGCCGCCCCCGAGTACCTGCGTGAGTCGATCGAGGCGGCATCGCGGGAGGCCGAGTCGGCCTTCGGTGATCCGACGGTGTTCCTCGAGCAGGCCGTGGTGAATCCGCGTCACATCGAGGTGCAGATCCTCGCCGACCAGCACGGCAACGTGATGCACTTGTTCGAGCGGGACTGTTCGCTGCAGCGGCGGCACCAGAAGGTGATCGAGCTCGCGCCCGCGCCGAACCTGGATCCCGTACTGCGCGAAAAGATCTGCGCCGACGCGGTCGCCTTCGCTCGGCAGATCGGCTACAGCTGCGCGGGCACTGTCGAGTTCTTGCTCGACGAGCGCGGCCATCACGTCTTCATCGAAATGAACCCGCGTATTCAGGTCGAACACACGGTGACCGAGGAGATCACCGATGTGGACCTGGTGCAGTCGCAGCTGCGTATCGCGGCGGGGGAGACCCTCGAGCAGCTCGGTCTGAGTCAGGAGACCGTGCAGATCCGCGGCGCGGCACTGCAGTGCCGTATCACCACCGAGGACCCGGCCAACGGTTTCCGTCCGGACACCGGCCGCATCACCGCCTACCGCACCCCCGGTGGCGCAGGAATTCGCCTGGACGGCGGCGCGAACCTGGGCGCAGAGGTCGGCGCCTACTTCGACTCCATGCTGGTGAAGCTCACCTGTCGAGGCCGCGATTTCGAGACCGCGATCGCGCGGGCTCGCCGTGCGGTGGCGGAGTTCCGAATCCGTGGCGTGGCAACCAACATTCCGTTCCTGCAGGCGGTGCTCGACGATCCCGATTTCCGTGCGGGCCGGGTCACCACCTCGTTCATCGAGGAACGCCCGCAGCTGCTCACGCTGCGCGGGTCGGCCGACCGCGGCACCAAGATCCTCACCTATCTGGCCGATGTCACCGTGAACAAGCCGCACGGCGAGCGACCGACGACGGTGTATCCGCATGACAAGCTGCCCGCGCTCGATATGACGGCGGCGCCGCCTCCGGGTTCCCGGCAGCGGCTGCTGAGCCTCGGTCCCGAGGGTTTCGCGCGGGCGCTGCGCGAACAGAAGGCCGTCGGTGTCACCGACACCACCTTCCGCGACGCGCACCAGTCGTTGCTGGCCACCCGGGTTCGGACCAATGGCCTGCTTGCCGTCGCGGGACATGTCGCGCGGATGACACCCGAGTTGCTCTCCATCGAGGCCTGGGGCGGCGCTACTTATGATGTGGCGCTCCGCTTCCTGTACGAGGATCCATGGGAGCGGCTGGCCGCACTACGCGAGGCCGTGCCCAATATCTGCCTGCAAATGCTGCTGCGTGGCCGCAACACCGTCGGCTACACGCCCTACCCCGAGCGAGTGACTCGCGCATTCGTGTCCGAGGCCACCGCGACCGGCATCGATATCTTCCGCATCTTCGACGCGCTAAACAATGTCGACCAGATGCGCCCCGCCATCGATGCGGTGCGCGAAACCGGTACCGCCATCGCGGAAGTCGCGATGAGCTACACCGGTGACCTGTCCAACCCGGACGAGACCATCTACACCCTCGACTATTACCTCAAACTCGCCGAGCAGATCGTGGACGCGGGCGCACATGTCCTCGCCATCAAGGACATGGCAGGTCTACTGCGCGCCCCCGCTGCCGCCACCCTGGTGACCGCGCTGCGCCGTAACTTCGATCTGCCGGTGCACGTGCACACCCATGACACCCCCGGCGGGCAGTTGGCCACCTATCTCGCCGCCTGGCAGGCGGGCGCCGACGCGGTCGACGGCGCCAGCGCCGCCATGGCGGGCACCACCAGCCAGCCCGCGCTGTCGGCGATCGTCGCCGCCGCCGCGCACAGTGAGTACGACACCGGTCTGAACCTGCAGAATGTCTGCGATCTGGAGCCGTTCTGGGAGGCACTGCGAAAGGTGTACGCGCCCTTCGAGTCCGGGCTCCCCGCCCCGACCGGTCGCGTCTACACCCACGAGATCCCCGGCGGTCAGTTGTCGAACCTGCGTCAGCAGGCCATCGCGCTCGGGCTCGGTGACCGGTTCGAAGAGGTCGAAGCGAAGTATGCGGCGGCAGATCGGCTGCTCGGTCGTCTGGTGAAGGTGACTCCTTCGTCGAAGGTGGTCGGCGACCTTGCCCTCGCCCTCGTCGGCACCGACGTCGACATCGACGACTTCGCGACCGACCCGGGCCGCTACGACATTCCCGATTCGGTCATCGGCTTCCTGCGTGGGGAACTGGGCACCCCGGCAGGCGGCTGGCCGGAGCCTTTCCGCAGCAGGGCGCTGGCAGGTCGGGGACCCGCGAAACCGGAGACCCCGCTGACGGCCCAGGACGAGGCCGGGCTCGCCGGTTCGTCGGAGGAGCGCAGGGACACGCTGAACCGGCTGTTGTTCCCCGGCCCCACGGCCGAATTCCTCGCGCACCGCGAGCAGTACGGCGACACCTCCGGCTTGTCGGCCAACCAGTTCTTCTACGGCCTGCGCCGCGGCGACGAGCATCGGGTGCAGTTGGAGAAGGGCGTGACCCTGCTCATCGGTCTGGAGGCCATCTCCGAGCCCGACGAGCGCGGTATGCGCACAGTGATGTGCATCCTCAACGGTCAATTGCGTCCTGTCGCGGTCCGTGACAGGTCCATCGCCAGCGAGATCCCGGCCGCGGAGAAGGCGGACAAGACCAATTCGGGCCATATCGCCGCTCCGTTCGCGGGTGTGGTGACTCTGGCTGTGTCGGAAGGTGATTCGATCGGCGCGGGTGACACCATCGGCACCATCGAGGCGATGAAGATGGAGGCCGCGATCACCGCGCCGCGTGCAGGCACGGTCGGGCGGGTCGCGATCGGCCGGGTGCAGCAGGTCGAGGGCGGCGATCTGCTGGTCGAGTTGGGCGTGCGCGAGTCAGCGGGCGAATGACACGGATCGTTGCGGGAACAGCGGGCGGGCGGCGGCTACGGGTGCCGCCCGCAGGCACAAGGCCTACCTCGGACCGGGTGCGTGAGGCGCTGTTCAGCGCGCTGGAGGCGCGGATGGACTTCGACGGCGTGCGCGTGCTCGATCTCTACGCGGGTTCGGGCGCGCTCGGCCTCGAGGCGCTGTCGCGTGGCGCCCGGCACGCGCTGCTGATCGAGTCCGACCGCAAGGCTGCTGCGATCGTGCGCGGCAATATTGCCGATCTCGGCTTGCCCGGCGCGGAACTGCGCGTCGGCGCGGTCACGGCCGTCTTGGCGCACGCCGGCGCCGGTGACTACGACCTCGCGCTGTCCGATCCGCCGTATGACGTGGACACCGCCGCGGTGACCGATGATGTCCGTGCCCTCGCCGAGCGCGGCTGGCTCGCGCCCGGCGCGCTCGTCGTGGTGGAACGCTCCATCCGCTCGCCCGAGATCGATTGGCCCGCAGGGTATTTCCCGGCGAAGGCGCGCAAGTACGGCGAGACCAGGATCGAGCTCGCGGAATTCGTCGGCCGCCCGCCTGCTAGCGTTTGAGCTATGGCAGGAGCGTTGTGCCCGGGCTCGTTCGACCCGGTGACCAATGGACACATCGACGTCTTCAACCGGGCCTCGGCCCAGTTCGACGAGGTCGTGGTGACCGTCATGATCAACAAGAGCAAGAAGGGCATGTTCAGCGTCGAGGAACGCATGGAGATGCTGCGCGAGGCCACTGCCCACCTGCCCAACATTCGGGTGGAGTCGTGGTACGGCCTGCTTGTCGATTTCGCGCGGGGGCAGGGCATCACCGCGATCGTCAAGGGCCTGCGCGACGCGGGTGACTTCGGCTACGAGCTGCAGATGGCACAGATGAACAAGAAGCTCTCCGGAGTCGACACCTTCTTCATCGCCACCAACCCGTTGTTCAGCTTCCTGTCCAGCTCCTTGGTCAAGGAGGTGGCGGCCTTCGGTGGTGATGTCACCGACATGCTTCCGCCTTCGGTCCACAAGCGTCTCCTGGATCGCCTCGCCGAGCAGCGCAGCTAGACAGTTACCCCGAAACGCAAATCCGCCCCGGCGCCAGAAATCTTGGCGCCGGGGCGGATGTGTTCGGGCTGATATCGAAGGTCTCAGAAGACCAGGCCACGCAGGGCCAGGAAGCGCATTCCGCCGACGACCGCCGTGATTCCGAGGATTGCGGCGGCTTCTGCGGCTCCGCCGATGCCGGGTGTCCAGACATCGAGGGCGGCCAGCCCCGCCGTGGTGATGCCGAGGCCGATCAGCGCCAGGCCGCCACCTTCCCACTGTGCGGTGAACCAGCCGACCCGGCCGGACGCGTGGAAGGTGAGCTGGCGGTGCAGCTCGTTGGCGATGATGGTGCTGACGATCGACCCGACCACGTTGGCGATCAGGGGACCGATGCCGTGCATCGCGAAGAACAGCAGGACGTAGGCGATATTGCTCGATCCGCCGACCAGTGCGAAACGGATCAGCTGGGCGAAGGGGCGGTCGCCGCGCAGGTACTGCATGAGCTGTTCGAACCGGGGGGCAACCGACGCTGCCGACCGCAGCACCGGGTACGGGCCAGCCCAGGGGGTGTAGATGCTGGCGACCGTCGGTCGCGGGATTTCCAGAACAGTCATTGTCTTTCCGATCGAACAGAGCCTTTGGTGGGGACAACAGCGATGGTCATCGCTTTCCTTCCCGCCGAGGTCTCGAGCAAGTTCCTTGGTTACTGCGTGTTCAGTATGTACTGAACAGTTGGAACTTATCAATCGTCGGCTTCTGGGTGTCCACCCTTCGGCGTCCTCCTGTCCCACTGTCCCGGTGGGGGCCTGGGATTCGCTTATGAAGATCTTGTGCCGACCTTCTGGATAAATGTAACACCAAGTGGAGGTAGATCCTCCACTTGATTTTGTGGCGTGCGAGACACTGGCACGACACACCGGAGGGTGACTCGGCACTTACGGTGACGAGGGGCACACTGGGCCTCGGTGAGAAAGTTCGCCGTAGTCCGCAGGAGAGTGGGGTAGTGAGCATGTATCGCGTATTCGAAGCACTCGACGAGCTGGTCGCCATCGTCGAGGAGGCGCGCGGCATCCCGCCGACTCGCAGCTGCATTGTGCCGCGTGGTGATGTGCTCGAGCTGCTCGACGACGTGCGTGACGCGTTGCCCGGCGAACTCGACGACGCCCAGGACGTGCTCGACCATCGCGACAAGATCGTCTCGGATGCCCGCTCGGCCGCCGAGACGACGGTGACAAGCGCCGATGAGCAGGCCCGTGCGACCGTCGAATCCGCGCGCGAGGAGGCCGATCGGATCCTCGCCGACGCCAAGGCGCATGCCGATCGCATGGTGGCCGAGGCGAGCGCGCACGCCGATCATCTGGTGAACACCGCGCAGGCCGAGGCCGACCGCGTCGTCGCCGACGGCAATGCCGAATTCGAGGCCGTCACCGGCCGGGCCCGCACGGAATCCGAGCGCATGGCCGAGGCGGGCCAGGCCTCCTATGACCGCTCGGTCGCGGAGGGGCAGGCCGAGCGGGATCGCCTTGTCGCACAGACCGAGGTGGTGCGGGCCGCGCACGCCGAGTCGGCGCGCGTGATCGACGCGGCGCACGCCGAGGCCGACCGCATGCGCGACGAGTGTGACCACTACGTCGACAGCAAGCTCGCCGAATTCGAGGAGGCCCTCGACAGCACCCTGCGTATCGTCGGTCGTGGTCGCCACCAGCTGCGCTCCGGCGCGGGTGCGCCGGACTATGCGGGGGAATATCGCCGCTAGCCGCCTACCGGCTGGGACGGCGGTGGCGTTTTGGGCTTCGGGTGACCCCTCGCGTATTGTGGTGTGGTTGCCCATTTCCTTCGAACGTGAGTGAGTTTCGTGATGTCCGCCGGTTCCGGTTCTGCCTCGCGTCCCCATGCGGCTGCGCGCCGCAATCCGGACGCGTTCTTTGTGCTGGACACTCGCAGCCTGGGCCGTCGCCCGGGAACGATGCAGGAGTTCCATCGCATCGTCACCACGAAGGATCGAATCGGGCTGGACCTGATCGCCATACCCGCGGGTTCCGATGTCGAACTCGACCTGCAACTGCAAGCGGTGTCCGAGGGTGTGCTGGTCACCGGAACGGTGGCGGCGTCGACGGCGGGGGAGTGCACGCGCTGCCTGGAACCGTTCACCGGTGAGGTGGAGCTCAACCTGACCGAGCTGTTCGCCTACCCGGACAGCGCGACCGAGCAGACCACCGAGGACGACGAGATCCACCGTCTGATCGACGACACTATCGACCTGGAACCGGTGATCATCGACGCCATCGGTCTCGAGCTTCCGTTGCAGCCGTTGTGCTCTCCGGACTGCGCGGGACTGTGCCCGGAATGCGGTGTACGGATGGCGATTGCGGGTTCCGGCCATGGGCATGAGATACTTGACCCTCGCTGGGCCGGGTTGGCGAAGTTCGCCACCGAGTCGCCCGGCAGTGGCAGCCCCGATTCGGGTGCCGCCGACCCCGATCATTAAGACCCGGATCAGCAAGACCGATCTGTGAACTGGCAAGCAATAAGACAAGAGGAGAAGTAGTCGTGGCCGTTCCCAAGCGCCGGATGTCCCGTTCCAACACCAGGTCGCGGCGCAGTCAGTGGAAGGCCACCGCGCCGACCCTGATCACGTGCCCGAACCGTGCCTGCGGCGAGAAGACGCTGCCGCACATCGCGTGCCCCTCCTGCGGCACGTACAAGGGCCGCCAGGTCACCGCTGCTGTCTGATCGTTCGACCTGTCGTATCGACGTGACCGTCAGTAAGGACGAACCGGGCCCCTCCGGTGATCATGACCGGCTGCTCGCCGCGCTCGGCGTCGGCGTGCAGCCGGATTTGTTGCGCCTCGCGCTGACCCACCGGTCCTACGCCTATGAAAACGGTGGGCTGCCGACCAATGAGCGCTTGGAATTCCTCGGCGACTCGGTCCTCGGCCTGAGCATCACCGAGCGGCTGTACCACGAGCACCCGGACAAGTCCGAGGGCGAACTGGCAAAGCTGCGGGCGAGCGTGGTGAACATGCACGCACTCGCCGAGGTGGCGCGTGGACTGGGCGAAGGCGGCCTCGGCGTGCACTTGCTGCTGGGTAAGGGCGAAGAGCTCACCGGCGGTCGGGACAAGCCGAGTATTCTCGCCGACGGCATGGAGTCGCTGCTCGGAGCGGTGCATCTCGAGCACGGCATCGATGTGGCGCGTGAGGTAGTGCTGCGGCTGTTCGCCGACCTGCTCGAGCGCGGTCCCCGAATGGGGGCGGGCCTCGACTGGAAGACCAGCCTGCAGGAGCTCACCGCCGAACGCGGCCTCGGTGTACCCAGCTACGAGATCACTTCGACGGGCCCCGACCACGACAAGGAATTCACCGCGACCACGGTGATCGGCGGCCGCCCGTACGGTTCCGGCATCGGCCGATCCAAGAAGGAAGCGGAGCAGAAGGCTGCGGGCGCCGCCTACCAGGCACTGACCGCCGAAGCCTGACGTGCCCGAACTCCCCGAGGTCGAGGTTGTCCGGCGTGGACTGGCCGAGCATGTGGTCGGCCATGTCGTCGAATCGGTGACGGTGACCCACCCCCGATCGGTGCGCAGGCACCTCGAGGGCGCCGCCGATCTGGCTGCCAGGATGACCGGGCTGCGCGTGGCCGCGGCGGAGCGCCGCGGCAAGTACCTGTGGCTCACCTTCGACGATCCCGACACCGCATTGGTCGTGCACCTGGGGATGAGCGGGCAGATGCTGGTGCAGCCCGCCGATACTCCGGTGGAGAAACACGCCCACATCCTCGCCACCCTCGACGACGGCACCCAGTTGCGCTTCGTCGATCAACGGACCTTCGGCGGCTGGGCCCTCGCACCGCTGGTCACAGTCGAGGGCACGCTGCTGCCCGAGCCCGTTGCGCACATCGCTCGCGACCCGCTGGATCCGCTCTTCGACTCCGAGTCCGTGGTGTCCACGCTGCGCACCAAAGACAGCGAGATCAAACGCCTGCTGCTCGACCAATCCGTGGTTTCCGGTATCGGCAACATCTATGCCGACGAGTCCCTGTGGCGAGCCAAAATACATGGCAACCGGTCGGCCTCCGGACTGACCAGACCCGCCCTGCGCACCCTGCTGGCCGAGGTCGGCGTCGTGATGGGCGAGGCGCTCGCCGCGGGCGGCACCTCGTTCGACGCGTTGTATGTGAACGTGAACGGTCAATCCGGCTACTTCGAGCGCTCGCTGGCCGTTTATGGCCGCGAGGACGAACCCTGCCGCCGCTGCGGCGCGGCGATCCGTCGTGAGCGTTTCATGAACCGCTCGTCCTATTCCTGCCCACGCTGCCAGCCGAAGCCTCGCCCCCGGACACACTAGCGAGCTACCGTTCTTCTAGGCGGTTCGGGAGTCACGCCGACCGTGGAGGAAGGACATATGCGCAAGCCTGTACCCCATGCATCGTCACACCCTGTCGAGGAGTGCTGATTCATGCGCAAGCTCACCTACTACGTCGCATCGACCATCGATGGATTCATCGCCACCGAGGACGGCTCGGTCGATTTCTTCCCGGTGGGAGGTGATCACGGCCCGGCGATCACCGCGCAGTACCCGGAAACGCTGCCGACGAAGGTGCGGGAGGCCCTTGGCATCGACAAGCACAACCACTACTTCGATACGGTGCTGATGGGACGCAAGACCCACGACTTCGGTGTCAGGACCGGGACCTCGACCCCGTATGCGCATCTGCGGCAGTTCGTGGTGTCGACGACGTTGCCGGAGAGTCCCGATCCCGCGGTGGAGCTGATCTCCGCCGACCCGCTGGCGAAGGTGCGTGAGCTCAAGCGCGAGGACGGGCTCGGGATCTGGCTGTGCGGCGGTGGTGAGCTCGCCCAGGTGCTGCTGCCGGAGATCGACCAGATCTTCCTCAAGCTGTATCCGATCGTGCTCGGCCGGGGCCGGTCGCTGTTCGGTTCCGGTCCGCGGCTGCCCGATGCGGCCAGGTTCCGGATGATCACCAGCCGGGTGTTCGAGGACGGGGTGGCCTTCATGAAGTACAGCAGGATTCACTAACCGCTGTGGCAGACCATTATCCGATCGCTGAATCGGACCCGAGTGGTGTGCCGGGTCCGGTGGAGGCGCTGCGCGAGATCGGCTTCTGGCTGGAACGTTCGCGGTCGGAGACACATCGAGTGAAGGCCTACCGGCGCGCCGCCGACATTGTGGCGGAGCTGCCTTCCGATGAAGTGTCCTCGCATCGGGCAGCACACAGCTGGCGTGACATCGCCGGTATCGGACCGAAGACCGCAGCCGTGATCGAGCAGGCGTGTTCTGGTGCGATACCGCAGTATCTGCTCGATCTGCGTGCGGCCGCGCAGCCCATCGGTGTGCCGGGCAAGCCGCTGCGGGCCCGGTTGCGCGGCGATCTGCACACCCATTCCGACTGGTCCGACGGTGGCAGCCCGATCGCAGAGATGATGGGCGTCGCGGCGGCCCTCGGCCACGAATACTGCGCGCTCACCGACCATTCGCCGCGGCTGACCGTCGCCAACGGACTCTCGGTGAGCCGGTTACGTCGCCAGCTGGATGTCATCGCGGAATTGAACGAGCAGCTGGCACCGTTTCGTATCCTCACCGGCATCGAGGTGGATATCCTCGACGACGGCGCCCTCGACCAGGACGCCGATCTGCTCGCCGAGCTCGATATCGTTGTCGCCAGCGTGCATTCGCATCTGCGCGCCGACAGCGAGACGATGACCAAGCGGATGGTCTATGCCGTGGCCAACCCCAATGTCGACGTGCTCGGGCACTGCACAGGCCGACTCGTCGAGGGGGCCCGCGGCACCCGTCCCGAGTCGAGGTTCGACGCGGAAGTCGTGTTCGAGGCCTGCCGTCACTACGGCACCGCCGTCGAGATCAACAGCCGCCCCGAGCGCCGCGACCCGCCGTCCCAGCTGATCCGGCTCGCGGTCGAGATGGGTTGTGAGTTTTCCATCGACACCGATGCACACGCGCCGGGCCAATTGGACTGGCAGGGCTACGGCTGCGAGCGAGCGGTCGCGAATGGCGTTGCGGCGGAACGAGTTATCAATACGTGGCCGTTGGCCGACCTGCTGGCCTGGACCAAGTCGGCGTGACGCCTGGCTGCGTTTGCGCCGCTGCCCGCAGCGCGATCCCGGCGCGGTAGATCGGCTCGATCGCGGCACCCTGACCATGCATCGCGGGTGGCCGCCGGGTTAACTGTTGTCGAATAATGGTGCCGTCCAAGGGCTGATCGCCGATTGCACCCGAAAATGGTTGGTACGACGATCTCTTGGGGAGTGGTTTTCTGGTGGGCGACTTTCCGGTCGAGATCGTGCTGGCGATTATCGCAATCCTGTTGTCGGCTGGTGCTTTCCTGTGGGAGTTCGTCTTCGTGGGGCGCAGGCAGCTCGGCTACCGCGTGCAGATGGATACGCCTGTCACCGGTGAGATCGAATCGGTCTTCCCCGGAGTGCTGCCGCAGCTTCGCCCGGATCTGGACGGCTCGAGTCCGGAGCTGAAAGATCTGTCTGTCGTCTTGGTCCGCATCGAGAACAGCGGTGCCACGACCATCGACAGCCGCGACTATCAGGCACCCGATGCCGGCCGAGTCGGCCTGCACCTGCACTTTCCGCAGCGTCGGGTCATCGGCATGGCGGTGACCGAGCTGAGCGAACCCGGCCTCGCGGACAGTTTGGACCGCGACTCGGGAATCGCGGTGCGGGAGGACACGATCGGGCGCATCGGCGTCATCGACCTGCCCAAGGTGTCGTTGAACCGCGGCGATCACTACAAGATCCTGGCCATCCTGCAGCGCTCCGACGGGACGGGGGAATACCGCGCGCCGGTGCTGCAAGGCGGTATCAAAGGCGGGACGGTCACGGAGACCCAGAGTCGCACGGGTGCGTCCCGAGTGATGCTGGCGCTCACCGCTTTTCTGGTGCTGGTGATCGTCGTCCAGCTCGTCGTCGCCGCAGTCGAGCCGGATCCGACACCGCTGGACTGTGCCGCGGGCAAACTCACGCTGGTCGGGTCTTCCGCGTTCGCCCCCGTCATCCAGGATGCCGCGGTGCAGTACCGGAAGCGTTGCACCGGAGCCGAATTCACCTTTGCCTTCGAGGGCACCGAACGCGGCCTCGACCGGCTCATCGAGGAGGGCAAGGACAACCACGAACTGCTGGCGATCACCGACGGGCCGAAGGGCGAGGGGTATGCGGCATTGCTCAAGCGGGCACTCGGTCTGTCGTTGTTCACTATGGTCGTGCACCCTGGCGTGGGTGTCCGCAGCCTGACGGCCGCACAGATCGAGGACATCTACCAGGATCGGATCATCAACTGGCGCGACGTCGGTGGGCCGGATCTGCCGATCGTCCT
This sequence comes from Nocardia sp. NBC_00403, assembly GCF_036046055.1. Taxonomy (NCBI): domain Bacteria; kingdom Bacillati; phylum Actinomycetota; class Actinomycetes; order Mycobacteriales; family Nocardiaceae; genus Nocardia; species Nocardia sp. NBC_00403. Next base: position 7,271,025 of record NZ_CP107939.1, on the reverse strand, counting down.
CGTCAATCGCATCCCCGGTTCCGGGACCAGGAATACCTTCGAACGGCGACTGCTCACCCAGCCGCAGGTCATCCGATCGCACGTGAGCTGCAAGGCGCTGGAGGACATCCCGCCGCCGAGTGCCGCCCATTGCGACGTCCAGGTCACCAGGGACATGTTGCAAGCCGTCGCAGACCTGCCGGGCGCCATCGGCTACAGCGAGTTCTCCGAGGCGACGAGAGCGGGAGTGCCGACCGTGGCGGTCAATGGCATCACCGCGTCCCGTGACAGTGCGATCAACCGCACGTACCCGTTCTGGGGGATCGAATTCGTCTACAGCTATGGGGAATTGCCCGGCGACTCACTGGCCGCCGGTTTCCGGCGCTATCTGACCGACGAGGCGGGGCGGAATGTGCTGAACGCGCACGGCAATGTGGCCTGCGGTGACCTGCCGGATCCGCCTCGATGCCAGCCGGATGTGTGACGGCAAGGTCCCCGGATGTCACAGCAGCGGCGGCTGTGTCGTCTCCCAGGTGCAGCAGTATGCACCTGAGAGAGGACGAACACCGTGGCACGAATGAATTTGGCCGAGGTTGCCCCCGAGATCTACCACGCCTGGTTTGCCGCAGAATCGGCGATCCGCCGCGGCCCGTTGGATCCGACGATCCGCGAGCTGGTGAAGATCCGCGGCTCGCAGATCAACGGCTGTGTGTACTGCATCGATATGCACACCACCGATGCTCGCCTGGCAGGCGAAACCGAAAAGCGGATCTTCCAGCTCGACGCCTGGCGCGAATCGGCGTTGTACACCGAGCAGGAGCGCGCGGCGCTAGCCTATGCCGAGGCGGTCACCAAGCTCGGTGAGCACGGCGTGAGCGATGAGATCTGGGCGGATGTCGAGAAGCACTTCGAGACGGGTGCGCGTGCCGGTCTGGTAGCGATCACCGCGATGATCAACCTGTGGAATCGGATCGGCGTGCCGCTGCGGATGCAGCCCGAGTTGCCCTGAGGCCGGTAACCCGGCCGAGCGCTTGCTCGGTCGGGCCCAAAATTGGGACCGACTGCCTGGTTTGAATAGTTGATCATGAGGTACGTCTCTGTCGGCCCCCCTGTTCGCGCCCCAGGCGCGAACAGGCCAACCAAGCCCTGATGGACGGCGGTGCAGGCATTGTCTCCACCTCCGCCGCGGCGGCCACCACGTTCGGCGCCCAGCGCTCCGAGTGCTGGGTGGATGCGAGTGCCAACGGTTGCTTGGAAGGATGGTCATGAGTCAACGGTTATCCACGCCCAGTTCGGCGCCGATTGCGTCTTCGGATCTCTTGTCGATCGATCATGTCGGTGAACGATTCCGCATCGCGATGGTTGTCCCCCCGTATTTCGACGTGCCGCCCAAGGCGTACGGCGGTGTCGAGGCAGTCGTCGCGGATCTGGTCGATGCGCTGGTCGCCCGCGGCCACGATGTGACACTGATCGGCGCAGGTGAACCGGGCACCAAGGCGAAGTTCGTCCCGGTGTGGGACCGGGCGCTGCCCGAGCGGCTCGGCGAGCCGTTTCCGGAAGTAGTCCATGCGCTCAAGTCGCGAAGGGCCATCGAGCACATCGCCGCTACCTCTGGCATCGACTTGGTGCACGACCACACCTTCGCGGGCCCCCTCAACGTGCCCGCCTACCAAAAGCTCGGGCTGCCGACAGTGGTGACGGTGCACGGCCCGGTCGAGGACGATTCCTATCGGTACTACCGCGAACTCGGCAACGAGGTCGCGCTGGTGGCGATCAGCGACCGTCAGCGCGCACTGGCGCCGGACTTGAATTGGGTTGGGCGCGTACACAACGCGCTGCACGTGGACCAATGGCCGTTCCGCGCGGACAAGGGAAACTATGCATTGTTTCTCGGTCGGTTCAACGAGTGCAAAGCACCCCACCTCGCGGTCGAGGCCGCACACGCGGCCGGTATTCCGCTAGTGCTCGCCGGCAAGTGCAGTGAACCGCCGGAGAAGGCGTACTTCGAGAAGGTGGTGCGACCGCTGCTGACCGAGCACGATCATGTTTTCGGACTCGCCGACGCGGCGGCCAAACGCAAGCTACTCTCCGGTGCGCGTTGTCTGTTGTTCCCCATCCGCTGGGAGGAACCGTTCGGCATGGTGATGATCGAATCTATGGTCTGCGGCACCCCGGTGGTCGCGCTGCGCGGCGGTGCGGTCGACGAGGTGATCGTCGACGGCGTGACCGGACGGATCTGCGACGATCCGGCCGAGCTGCCCGCGGCGATTGCTCAGGTCGGCGAGCTGGATCCGGCCGCCTGCCGGGCGCATGTCGAGGCGAACTTCGGCGCCGACACGCTCGGGCGCGGCTACGAGCAGGTCTATCACCGGCTACTGCGGCAAGGACGCAAGGCCCGAGCCGCCCGCTGGGTCGATGAGACCGTTCCGGTCCGGGTTGTGGCGAGCGAACTGGCATGACAGCAGAGATCGGCGCTGCGCCGAGCCCTGAACCGCAGAGCCCACGACCGTTGAACTCCGGCGAGCCTACCGGCCTCGGCGGCTGCGACAGTTCGGTGACGCTGGTCGAGGGCGCGACGTTCTGTCTGTCGAACCGGCTCGGCGATGTCGAGCCGGGCCGGCCGCACGGTCTGTTCTTCCGGGACGCGCGCGTCATTTCGCGCTGGGAGCTGCTGGTGGACGGCAAGCCCGCCGAACCGCTTTCGGTGCTGAGCCCGGAAGCGTTCGCGGCACGGTTCGTGCTGCGAAGACCACCGCAGGCGGGGCTGGCCGACAGCACATTGCTCGTGGTGCGCGAGCGGCTCATAGCCGACGGGATGCACGAGATACTGACGCTGGAGAATATGGGCCGCGAGCCGACGGCGGTCACGTTGGAACTGCATGTCAACGCCGATTTCCTCGATCTGTTCGCGGTCAAAGAGGGCAGGGCCGGGCACGGGAGAGCCGACATAGCGGTGGCCGAGGGCGAGCTGTTGTTGCACGATCACGTCGATCGGGCGCGCGGGCTGTCGGTCACGGCGACCGTCGAACCTACGGTATTGCCCGGCACCTTGGTCTGGCGGATCGTGGTGCCGCCGGGGGGGAGCTGGCAGACCGAGATCATCGCCCAGCCGACCGTGGGAAACCAGCGCGTCCAGGCACCACTGGCTCCGGGTGAGCACCATGGGCTCAGCGCACCGAGCCGCAAGATCGAGGCGTGGCGCGATACCGCAACGAAGATCGCCGCCACCGACTTGCTGCTCACTCAGGTGTTGCGGCGCTCGGAAAGTGATCTCGGCGCCTTGCAGATTCACGACGAAACCGGCGAGGGCAGGCCGTTCGTCGCCGCAGGCGCCCCCTGGTTCATGACGCTGTTCGGTCGCGACAGCCTGTTGACCGCATGGATGGCACTGCCGCTGGAGGTCGACCTGGCGCTCGGCACACTGCAACAGCTGGCCGAATTGCAGGGCAAGAAGGTCGATCCGCTTACCGAGGAGGAGCCGGGGCGGATCATGCACGAGATGCGCCGTGGCCCGGCGAGCGGACAGGCACTCGGCGGCAACATTTACTATGGAACTGCCGACGCCACACCGCTTTTCGTGATGTTGCTCGCCGAATGTCATCGGTGGGGCGCGGATCCCGATGCGATAAGGGCCTTGTTGCCCGCCGCCGACGCCGCGATCGGCTGGTTGACCGAGTACGGCGATCAGGACGGCGACGGTTTCGTCGAGTACCGCAGAGCCAGCGATCGAGGTTTGATCAACCAGGGCTGGAAGGATAGCTTCGACGGAATCAATGACGCCGCAGGGCATCTTGCCGCGGCCCCGATCGCGCTGTGCGAGGTGCAGGGTTATGCGCACGCCGCCCTGCTTGCGCGGGCCGAACTCGCCGATGTATTCGGCGAGCCACGCATCGCGACTCGGCTGCGCGAGCGGGCCGCCGAACTGCGCGGCAAGTTCGCCGAGCAATTCTGGCTGTCCGACAGAGGTTGGTACGCAGTAGCGCTGGACGGCGGCAAGCGCCAGGTCGATGCACTGACAAGCAATGTGGCACATTGTCTCTGGGCCGGAATCGCCACCGACGAGCATGCCGCCGAGTTGGTGCGGCGGTTGTCCGGCCCGGATATGGACACCGGTTTCGGGTTGCGCACGCTTTCTTCGTCGATGGGCGCCTACAACCCGATGAGCTATCACTGCGGATCGGTGTGGCCGCACGACACCGCGATCGCCGTCGCCGGGCTGCTGCGTTACCGGCAGGTCCCCGGTGCGGTGGAGTTGGCAACCCGTATCGCGGGCGGATTGCTCGATGCCGCAGCAGCTTTCGGTGGTCGACTGCCCGAGCTGTTCTGTGGATTTCCGCGTGATCAGTTCGCGGTGCCGGTGCCGTACCCGACCTCGTGTTCACCGCAGGCGTGGGCGAGTGCGGCGCCATTGTTGCTGGTGCGTTCCTTCCTCGGGCTCGACCCGAATGTGCCCGGCCGCACCGTCACCCTGCGCCCACAATTGCCGCCGGAGTGGGGTCGGATCTCACTGACCGATCTGCGCCTGGGTTCGGTGACCATCGATCTGGAGGCGGAGGGCACGCAGGTGATCTCGGCGCGGGTGCCCGACGGTTGGCAGGTGGTCACCCGCTGATTTCCGCCGCCGGGCAATCCGCGGGCGCAATGCCTGTTGTTCGGTCGGGTGTTCCCGGCTCGGCAGATGTCGATGGAACGACGCTTCGGGTCTACTCCGCAGGCGGCAGGATCGTCCGGGTGAAGTAGTCCTCGATGGGCGTCGGCCCCGTATACCGGCGGCAGCCGCAGCGAACCCATTCGCGCAATCCGTAGCTGCTCTTGCGGGAGACCTCCGTATGACAGATGCCCTCTTGCGGGTCGTGCATGGCGAGGTCGTGGCCGCAGCCGCAGGGGGCGGGCGAGGCGGTCGGTGTGCCGCGTCGGCTGAATCGACCCACTGCCCAGCCGACTCCGGCGATCGCCACGCCTACGGTCAAGGTGATGGGATCTAACATGCCCTCAGTATATGTATGCGTATATCGACAGTCCACCTGCGGAGTGCCGAGGTGTCGGTGGTATCGGTCAGGATGGCGGGATGACCGAACTGTCGCTGCGTGAGCTCAATCGAACCCTGTTGATGCGCCAACTGTTGGTGCAGCGGGTGTCGATGGCGCCGCTCGAGCTCGTGCAACACCTGGTCGCGGTGCAAGGGCAGGAACCGAACTGGCCATACGTCGGGCTGTGGGCCCGGCTGGCGGAGTTCCGGCACGATGAGCTCGAGAAACTGCTGAGAGAGCGGAAGCTGGTGCGCTCGGGCATGATTCGGCGCACCGTGCACCTGGCCGCCGCCGAGGATTTCCGTTGGCTGCGGCCGACGGTGCAACCCGTCGTCAGTGCGGCGTTGCAGGCGGCGTACTTCCGCGACGAGCTCGACGGCCTCGACCATCATGCGCTCGCCGCCGCGGGCCGAGAGCTGCTTGCCGGCCGGACATTGACCCGCAGCGAGCTGGGACTGCTTCTCGCCGAACGCTTTCCGGGCCGGCACACCCGCAGGCTCGCCGAGGCGGTCGAGCTCATGGTTCCACTGGTGCACGGCCCGGACACCGGCGCATGGGGCAGATGGCGCAACCGCTCTGTCACCATCGGCCTCGCGGAGGAATGGATGGGCGCGCCGATGTCCGCGCAACCACAGCGGGAGACCCTCATCCTGCGCTATCTTGCGGGCTTCGGTCCGGCGAGCGTCGCGGATATCCAGGCCTGGGCGGGCATCACCCGGCTGGCCGGAGTGGTCGACGGCATGCGCGCGAACCTGCGCGTCTTCCGCGACGAACAGGGCAGGGAGCTGTTCGACCTGCCCGACGTGCCGCTGGCCGACCCGAATCTTCCTGTCCCGGTGCGCTTTCTGCCCGCCTTCGACAACTCACTGCTCGGGCACCGGGACCGCCGCCGAATAATCAGCGACGAAGACCGCGGCCGGATCGCGAAGGAGGCGTCCGGGGGTGTCCCGATGTACCTCGTCGACGGTTTCGTCCATGGTCGCTGGGCACTCGAGGACGCCACGGTGCGCATCACCCCCTGGCACCCACTCTCGCTCGATGACGAGCATGCTGTCCGCGTCGAAGCCGAACACCTGCTCACCTTCGTGGTTCCGGAGGCGACGGGCAAGGTCGTCATCGACGCCTGACCCGTCGCAGCGCCTCAGATATCGACCAGATCGCGCTGCTGGACGAAATCGAGGATCCGTGGAATCACCTGCTCCGGGATCTCCCACAGCAGCCAGTGCCAGGCGCCGGGCCATGCGCCCTCGGAGTACCCGTGGCTAACCTGCTCTTGTGAAGAAAGTCGTGGTCGTTCTGGTCGCTGCCGTCGCCCTGTTGGCCGGCGCAGGCCGCGCGTGCGCGGCGGACAAATATCGCAACTACGCGGAGCTCGCGGCAGCCAAGCGAGAAGGCATCGACTACCTCAGGACCGCGATCGGGCCGACCGGCGTCAGTACGCCGGTCGCCCAGATAGCCATCCACGGTGGCCTGATCGAAGCAGGCACCTCGGAGCTGGCTCGATACGCCGCACAGAAGGCGGAATGCGCCAGCTACACCTTCGAAGGGATCCAGCCGAAGGACAACGACGACCTGCACATCACCTCCACCCGATTCGACGAACCCATCGGGGTGCGCGTGGTCGAGCAGAGCTCCTACACGGTGTCCTGGCACGGTGTGAGCGGCTCATCTCCCATTACCCATGTCGGTGGCCGCGACACCGTGCTGATGCAGAAGGTGCGTTCAGCACTGGAGCGTGCCGGATTCACGGTGGCCGACGAGACACCGGACAACATCAACGGCGACTCCCCGCAGAACATCGCCAATCGCAATCGCCGGGGCAAGGGCGTGCAGCTGGAACTGTCCACCGGCCAACGCCGGCAGTTCTTCCGTGAGGACAATCTCGGTCTCGACTGGATCCAGAATTCGAGCAACCGCACCGCGGCGTTCTATCGCTACGTCGATGCGGTGCTCTCGGTCCTACCCGCCGACGTGGCGCCGTCCGAGCCGGTCCCGGCGAACTAGCCCCGGCCCGCTGACGCCTGGTTCGGGCCGGAAAGTGGAAGGCCGCCTTCGTCCGCCGGTGCGGACGAAGGCGGCCCGCGGTCGATCTTGGAGTGGGTCAGCCGCCGGGCACTTTCCGTCCAAACCCAGGTTCAGCTCATTCCTTGGGGGTTGGCGCTACTCGTTGTCAGCTGTATTTCGATGTCGCGGAGCTCATTTCGGCGCAGCTTTCCGGCGTCGTCACGCAACGGTGCGCTACTGAAGCGGTAGCTGCGCGGGCACTTGTAGCGGGTGAGCCGCGCCTCGACATAGGCCCGGATATCGGCCTCGATCAGTGGCTCATCGGTTTCGACCACGGCGTGTACGCGCGCGCCGAGGTCGTCGTCGGGCAAACCGAGGACCGCGCATCCCCGGACGCCGGGGTACTCGGTGACGACGGCTTCCACCTCGGCAGGGAATACATTGGCGCCGCCGCTGATGATCAGATCGGTGCGGCGGTCGCTGAGGTAGAGGTACCCCGCCTGGTCCACGTGCCCGAGGTCGCCGAGTGAATCCCACCCCGGCCAGTCCGGATGGGTCCGTGGTTCGGCGCCGATGTAGCGGTAGCTCGGACCGTTGCCTACGGGCGGCCGCAGGAAGATTTCGCCGACCTCCCCGGGGGCACAGGGACGACCCTCGGAATTCAGGACGCGAAACTCACCGAAGACGGCGCGCCCGACGGAGCCGGGATGGGCGAGCCACTCGTGGCCGTCGATCAGCGTCATCATCTGATTCTCCGTCCCGCCGTACATTTCGAAGATCCGATCGGGCCCCAGCAGATCGATCCACGCCCGTTTGAGCCAGGGCGGGCAGAGTGCTGCCATGTGCCAGAGCGCACGGACGGAGCCGAGGTCGTAGGCCGTCGGCCGGGCACGTAGCTCGGTGAGCATGCGCGACATCATGGTCGGCACCACCGTGAGCCAGCTGACGCGATGGTGAACGATGGCATCGAGCGCGGCACGGGTCTCGAATTTCGGGAGCACGACGAGGTGTTGGCCTGCCATGAGCCCGAAGAACGAGGTGTTGAAGGGGGCGTTGTGATACAGCGGTCCGGTGACCAGTTGGACGTCGTCGGGATGCTGGCGCAGGATCGAGTTCAGCGACGCGATATCGAGCTGCCCGTCCTGGCCGGACACGATCAGTTTGGGGCGACCCGTGGTGCCGCCGGAGGTCGGCGCCTTCCACGCTGGTGCGATCGGGTAGCTGTCGAACGGCGCGTCGGAGATCTCGGCACCGCCCTCGTGCTCGCCGGGCAGTGTGGGCAGGCCCGGCTCCGGTGCGCCGACGACCAGCCTCGGCCGCGCGAGCCCGATGACCGCGGCGCGTTCGGGTGCGGGCAGCCGTGGCGAGATGAGTTGCGGTGTGGCGCCGAGCTTCCAGATCGCGAAGACTGTCGCGTAGAAGTAGGGGCCGTTGGCGAGTGCAACGGTGACATAGTCCCCGTGGCCGACGCCCAGCGTGGCGTAGTACCTGGCCCGGCGGTTCGCGGCGGACTCGAGGTCTCGCCTTGTCCAGGTTTCGCCGCCCATGGTGATCGCAGCGGCCTCCGGAGTGTCGGCAGCCAGGTCGGTGAGAATCTGCCCGAGCGGTCTGGGGCCCGCGAGTTCAGCCACGACGAGCGAACCTCGAGAGAAAGTCTGGATCCACGATCTCGCCGTGAACCTGGACGTTGTGGCTGTGCGCGAGCTGATGCAGGGCGAATGCCGTCTGCTGGGCAGTCAGTCGCCCCTGGGCGTCCTGCGCGGCATTGACCGACCGCTTGGCGAGCTTCAGTGCGAACAAAGGCATGGCGGCGATCGTCGCGGCCAGCGCCATAGTGTGCTCGGTGAGCTCCGCCCGCGCAACCACGCGGTTGACCATCCCGATCCGTTCGGCATCGATCGCGCTCAATGTCCCTGCGGTGAACAACAATTCCTTCGCCTTGCGTATCCCGAACTCCCACGGGTGGTTGAAGAACTCGACTGCATTGGCGCCCATCGCGACGACATTGTCGACGAACTCGGCATCCTCGGCAGCGACGATCAGATCGCACGGCCACACCAGCATGAGACCGCCCGCTATCACCTTTCCGTGCACCTCCGCGATGGTCGGTTTCGCAATGTTGCGCCAGCGCTCGCTGAAGCCGGCGTAGATCTCCTCTTCGCGACCCATGAGCCCTTCGGCGCCGGGGCTGCCGAAGCCGGCCCACGTGCCGACCGGCTTGTGGCGGCGCATGTTGTCGCGCCAATCGTGTTCGCGCAGATCGTGGCCGGACGAGAAATGTGGACCGTTGGCTGCGAGCACAATCACGTGGATGCCGTCATCGCGCGCAGCGCGGTCGAAGGCATCGTTGAGGGCGTAGAGGAGTTCCGTGTTCTGCGCATTGCGTGCGTCGGGACGATCGAGGACGATCCTGGCGATCTTGTCGGTGCTGTCGTCGTATTGCACCAGGTCGGTCATCGCACACCGTCCCACAGCAGTCGTTCCGTGGCGTCCGGGTCTTCGACGATCGTCACGGTCTCCGCGATGAGGCCGGTGGTTCGGCGCAGGGGGTCATAGGGTGCCCAGCCCGGGTCTGCCTCGGCGGCGAACGCGCGATATGCGCCGTGCAGGTTGTCGGCGACTCGATCGGGCGCGTGGGCGCCGACCAAGGTGTGGCTCTCCGCGATGGTGTGCGTTTTGAAGACGAAGGGCAGATCGACCGCGTGTGCCGCGCCGAGCCTGCCACCGAGACGTGGTGAGCGCCAGTCGAATCGGAATGCCCATGCCGGTCCGCCCGCTGCCGCCTGCGCCTCCGCGAGCCGGATTGCCGGGATGCGGAAGAACCAGTCCGTGACCACCGCACACAGCAGGTCTCCTGGCGACGCCTCGGGGCGGGATCGGCGATATTCGGGCAGGGCGGCGCCGACATCCAGCCCATAGGCGGTGCCTGCAGCGGCGAGGGCGGCCTCGTCGATCTGGTCGATCGCACCCGAGGAGACCAGGATCAGGCGCGCGTCCTCGGCGTTGCTGCCGGACAGGATTGCGACATCCGACGCCGCACCGGCCGCGATCGCGACCAGCGGCTCCGTGGTGACGATCGAGCCGTCGACCACCGGGGCGAACGGCAGGATCGTCAGGGCCAGCCTGCCCCATTTCGTCGGGTCCGCCGCGGTCTGCACCTCGTTCAACACGTCACGGACGTGCACCGACAATTCATCGATCGAGAGCTTCTCGAAGGCCACGAGCGTCGGCTCGACACCGATGCGTGCGGCGAGGTTGTCGATCAGCAGATGTGCCTCGTCGGGGCTGATCGTGTTTGCCCCGGCGCCGGAGTGCGCGATCAAGCCGTGGAACAGGCCGCGAGCGCGCGGCACAGCGGTCAGTGTGGTGGCGAGCATGGCGCCCGCAGATTGGCCTGCGATCGTCACCCTGGCCGGGTCGCCGCCGAATGCTGCGATGTTCTCGCGCACCCACTCGAGCGCCGTCACCACATCGAGAATGCCGAGATTGACTGTCTCGCCGCCGAAATGGAGCCACCCCTCCCCGCCGAGACGGTAGTTGACGGCGACGACAACCACGCCGCCGGTGGCGAATGCCGTGCTGTCATAGGTCGGCAGGGCGTTGGATCCGTTGGTGAACGCACCGCCGTGGATCCAGACGAGAACGGGCAGGGCACCGTCGGTCGCCGGTGTCCAGATGCTGAGGTTGAGCAGCTCGTCGCCGGGGATCGACAGCTCGGGAACCAGACCGTGGTAGGCGGGTACGTACGGCGCTCGCGCTGCGGTGGGTCCCGGTCGGGTCGCATCCCGCGGTTCGCGCCATGGCGGTGGTGGGCTTGGTGGAAGGAAACGATGCTTTCCGACTGGGGCGGTTGCATACGGGATACCGAGGAACGCGTGTACTCGGCCGCGTGTCTGTCCGCGCACCGGGCCATACCGGGTTTCAACGGTGTGCAACATATCTGTCATCTGTTTCATCCTTGATCAGAAGTCAGTGCATGTTGCAATCAAGCCGCATGGAAATGCCCACGTCAAGAGTAGTGCCAATGTGGTTTCGTCCCATTTGTGCAACAAGGTGGCTCCAATGGCCGATCATGCAACATAGTGCACACATGTTGCATTTCGGGTAGCCTTCGAGCATGACAAACACCACGCCACTGCAGCGAGCACTGTCGAACACGGTGCAGCGGCGGCCGGAGCCGCTGGATGCTTTCCGGCTGGCGAAACGAAAGTTCTTGCGCGGGGAGCGGCTCGATGTCGGCCAGCTCGCGACCGAGCTCGCGGTCAACCGGGTCACGCTCTATCGCTGGGTCGGCAGCCGCGACGAACTGCTGGTGGAGATCATCTGGTCGCTGACCGACGCCACGCTGCGCGACGAATGGGAGCGCCTGCGGGATCTGCCCGGGTCACGGGTGCCGGCGCTGCTAGCCGCCTACCTCAGGTCGATCCTGGCACAGCCGGGAGCCCGCAAGTTTGCGTTGGAAGAGAACGAGCGCGCGATGAAGCTGCTCACTTTGGCGAGCAACGGGTTTCAGCCGCGGCTCGTGCGTGCTGTCGCGGACTATCTCGCCCGCGACCTGGAGGAGCAGCGCATTACGACAACGCTCACGCTGGACGAACTCGCCTATGCGAGTGTGCGAATCGCCGAGTCATTCCACTATCTGCCGACGATCGTCGGTGCGCCGCCGGATCCCGACGGCGCCGAGCGCGTGCTGAGAGCGCTCCTGCACGGTCGTGAACAGTGAGCACTCATGGCCGAAGGCCACCTGCCGTCCAACACGGGAGGTGGCCTTCGGTGTGCGTCGTCAGCCGCGGAAGGGGTAGCGGCTGTCGAGGGCGAGGTTCAGTTCGACCACGTTGACGCGGGGTTCGCCGAGAAAGCCGAGGGTGCGGCCGTCGGTGTTCGCCTCGACGAGCTCACGCACTTGATCCGCGGAGATGTTGCGGGCGTTGGCGATTCGTGTCACCTGAATGTCCGCGAACCGGGGGGAGATGTGCGGGTCGAGGCCGCTGCCGCTAGCGGTGACCGCGTCGGAGGGCACCGGGGTGTCGGTGGTGGCGTCACCGTAGATCGGGACGATTCGGCCGACCGAGTAGTCCTCGCCGGGCTTGGCGCACTCGACCTGGACGCCCTTGTAGGTGGCCACGAACGGCATCACCGGACACGCCTCGTTGACACTGACGACCTGCACCGGATGCGAGACATCACCGTCGGCGTCGCGCGGGCCGATCACCGAGAGCACCGCGCCCACACCGTCTTTCGTGCAGAACGGACGGCCGCCGTCGATCCCCTCACGATCGCCGACTGCCTTGCTGCGCGAACACACTGTGGAGAGCAGACTCAGCTTCACCTTCGCCGGATCGACGTCCAGCGTGTCCACGATGCTCTCGGGACCGAGGTTCGACGCCGCGGTGGCAGTCGGGTCGTACCCGTCACCGGCCGCGGAAGGACGGCTCTGGAAGTACTGCACCAGCGCGTTGCCGTCCTTGCCGGTGAACGACTGCCCGATCAGGCTGGAGCCGACCACTGTGCCGTCGGACTCGATCAGCGAGCCTTCCGCGGTGTCGCGCAGGCCGGGCAGCTGAGCGATGGCGAAAACGGCAAGCGGATAGACGATTCCGGTGATCGCGGTGAGCACGAGCAGCGCACGCAACGCGGCCACGTGCTGCCGGATCCAAGTTGACATACGCATGTCAGGACATCCCGGGGAGGAGTTGGACGACGAGGTCGATGAGCTTGATCCCGATAAACGGCGCGACGATGCCGCCGAGGCCGTAGATGGTCAGGTTGCGGCTCAACAGTTTCGAGGCATTGGTCGGCGTGTAGTTCACGCCGCGCAGCGCCAACGGGATCAGCGCGATGATGACCAGCGCGTTGAAGATGACCGCCGACAGAATCGCCGACTGGGGGCTGGCCAACCGCATAATGTTGAGGGCGTCGAGGCCGGGGAACAGCGCGATGAACAGCGCGGGCAAAATCGCGAAGTACTTGGCGATGTCGTTGGCGATCGAAAAGGTGGTCAGCGCACCGCGGGTAATCAGCAGCTGCTTGCCGATCTCCACGATCTCGATGAGCTTGGTCGGATCCGAATCCAGATCGACCATATTTCCGGCCTCTTTGGCCGCCGATGTGCCGGTGTTCATGGCGACGCCCACGTCGGCCTGCGCCAGTGCCGGCGCATCGTTGGTGCCGTCACCGGTCATCGCGACCAGCCTGCCGCCGTCCTGCTCCTTCTTGATCAGCGCCAGCTTGTCCTCCGGCGTGGCCTCCGCGAGGAAGTCGTCCACACCCGCTTCGTCGGCAATCGCCTTGGCGGTCAACGGGTTGTCACCGGTGATCATCACGGTGCGAATGCCCATCCTGCGCATCTCGTCGAACCGCTCGCGCATGCCCTGCTTGACGACATCCTTGAGATGGATGACGCCGAGCAGGCGGGCCTTGCCGTCGGTGGCCGCACCGACGACCAGCGGCGTGCCACCGGAGGCGGAGACGCCGTCGACGATCACGCCGATCTCGTGGGGTATCTCCCCGCCTTGCGCGCGAACCCATTCGACGACGGCGCTGGCCGCGCCCTTGCGTAGCTGGTGCCCATCGGACAGGTTCACGCCCGACATGCGGGTCTGCGCGGTGAACTCCACCCAGGTCGCGCCGGTCAGCTCACCGGGGGTGCGCTCGCGTTTGTTGAATGCCTGCTTGGCGTAGACGACGATGGAACGACCCTCGGGGGTCTCGTCGGCGAGGCTGGAAAGCTGGGCGGCATCGGCCAATTCGTCGTCCGGAATGCCGGGCACCGGAACGAACTCCGAGGCCTGCCGGTTGCCGAGGGTGATGGTGCCGGTCTTGTCCAGCAGCAGCGTGTTGACGTCGCCCGCGGCCTCTACCGCGCGGCCCGACATGGCCAGCACATTGCGCTGGACCAGCCGGTCCATGCCCGCGATGCCGATGGCCGACAGCAGTGCGCCGATGGTGGTCGGGATGAGGCAGACCAGCAGCGAGACCATGACGATTCCGGTGATGCCGTGCACGTCCAGTGCCGAGGTATCCGGCACGCCCGGGTTGTTCGCCTTGGCGAAGATCGCCAGCGGCTGCAGGGTGACCACCGCGAACACGAAGATGATCGTGAGCGAGGCAAGCAGGATGTTCAGCGCGATTTCGTTCGGTGTCTTCTGCCGGCTGGCGCCCTCGACGAGGGCGATCATCTTGTCGATGAAGCTCGCGCCGGGCTCCTGGGTGATCTTCACGACGATCCGGTCCGACAGCACCGTGGTGCCACCGGTCACCGCCGAGCGGTCGCCGCCGGATTCCCGGATGACCGGGGCGGATTCACCGGTGATGGCCGACTCGTCCACCGACGCAATGCCTTCCACGACGTCACCGTCGCCGGGGATGATCTGGCCCGCCTCGACGACTACGTAGTCGCCGCGCTGCAGCTCGGGTGCGCCGACTTTCTCCTCGACCACGCGGCCGCCGGGCGACCAGTCGACAAGGCGTCGAGCAATGGTGTCGGTCTTCGCTTTGCGCAGCGTGTCGGCCTGCGCCTTGCCGCGACCCTCGGCCACCGCTTCGGCGAGGTTGGCGAAGATTACGGTGAGCCACAGCCACACCACGATCGCCCAGGCGAAGAAAGTAGGGTCGGCGATCGCGAGAACGGTCGACCAGACGGCGCCGATCTCGACGATGAACATCACCGGGTTCTTCCACATCGTGCGTGGGTCGAGCTTGCGTGCCGCGTCCGGCAGGGACGTCAGCAGCATCTTCGGGTCGAGCGCGCCACGCGCGACGCGACCGCCCTTGGACTCGACCCGCTTCTTCGGGTGCTCGGATACGGCCGTGGAGCCGGTCGATTCAGTAGTGGGACTGGTCATTTCAGTGGATTCCTTCAGCGAGCGGCCCGAGTGCGAGTGCGGGCAGGAAGGTCAGCGCGACCAGGATCACGGTCACGCCGACGACCATGCCGACGAACTGCGGCCGGTGTGTCGGGAGTGTGCCGATCGACTCGGGGGTGGTGCCCTGCCTGGCCAGCGAACCGGCGAGCGCGAGGACGAAGATGATCGGCAGGAACCGGCCGAACACCATCGCGAGGCCGAGTGCGGTGTTGTACCACTCGGTGTTGCCGCTCAGACCGGCGAACGCCGAACCGTTGTTGTTGGCCGCCGAGGTGAATGCGTACAGCACCTCTGAAAGCCCGTGTGGCCCGGTGTTGGCCATACTGGCTCGCTGACCGGGCATTGTCATCGCCACCGCGGTCCCTACCAGCACGATCAGCGGGCTGATCAGGAAATACGAAGCGGCGAGCTTGATTTCGCGCGGCGTGATCTTCTTGCCGAGGTACTCCGGTGTGCGACCGACCATCAGGCCCGCGACGAAGACGGTGATGACCGCGAGGATGAGCATGCCGTAGAGACCGGAGCCGGTACCACCGGGCGCGACCTCACCCAGCTGCATGTTGAACATGGTCATCATGCCGCCGAGGCTGGTGTAGGAGTCGTGGAACGAGTCGACGGCTCCGGTGGAGGTCAGCGTCGTCGCGGACGCGAAGGTCGCGGAATCGGCCACGCCGAAACGGGTTTCGACGCCCTCCAGCGCTGCGCCGACCGCGGTCGGCACGGTGCCGTGGTGTGCCAGTTGAAAGACGTTTTGCAGCACCGTGCTGATCAGCGCGATGGTGCCCATCACTGCCACGATGGCATAGCCCTGCTTCTTGCTGCCCACCATCCGGCCGAAGGTGCGCGGCAGCGAGAAGCTGATGATCAGGATCAGGAAGATCTCCACCCAGTTCGTCCAGGTGGTCGGGTTCTCGAACGGGTGCGAAGAGTTGGCGTTGTAGAAGCCGCCACCGTTGGTGCCGAGCTCCTTGATGACCTCTTGGCTGGCCACCGGGCCGCCGGTGATGGTCTGCTCGGTGCCGTTGAGTGTGTGCGCGACCTGATCGTGCAGGTGGAAGTTCTGGATTACGCCACCCGCGACCAGCACGATCGCGAAGACGAAGGCGATCGGCAGCAGGATGCGGATGGTACCCCTCACCAAGTCCACCCAGAAGTTGCCGAGATCGCCGGTGTGCCTGCGCGCGAACCCACGGACGAGCGCGACCGCCACGGCCATACCAACGGCGGCCGAGACGAAGTTCTGGACCGCGAGACCGGCCATCTGCACCAGGTGTCCCTGGGTCGACTCGCCGGAGTAATTCTGCCAGTTCGTGTTCGTCACGAAGCTGATGGCGGTGTTCCAGGCCAGCGCCGGCGTCATCTGGGTGCCGGGATCGTTCAGGTGTAGCGGCAGCTTGCCCTGGATCAGCTGGAAGAAGAACAGGAACAGCACACTGACTGCGGAGAACGCCAGCACACTGCGCGCGTACACACCCCAGGTTTGTTCGACCTCCGGCTGGACGCCGATGGCCTTATAGATGACGCGTTCGGCGCGAGTGTGCTTCTTGTTGTTGTAGACCCGGAACATGTAGTCGCCGAGCGGTACATGCACTAACGCGAGCGCGATGATCAGGGCCGCCAGAAAGGCTATCCCCGCTGTGGTCGTGTTCACCTAGAACCTCTCGGGGAAAAGAAGAGCCGCAACCATATAGACCGCGACGAGGACGGCCAGGATCAGACCGATCAGATTCGCGATCACAGTTTTTCCACCCCCCGCTGGATCAGGCCCAGCAGCGCGAAGATCGCCACGGTGAGCACCGTGAACACCACGAAAGACATGTCTTTACAACCTCCATCCGCACTCCATCCGTGGAGCGCGCCAGGCCGAGTCAAGCGTTCGTTAGGCCCCGAGCCGAGGTTCCTTACGACTCCTTAGCGCCGCCGCCATCCGCCTTTGCGGTTCGTTTACGCCCGGCCGGGGATAGCTGAGAGGATGCCGCCAAAGCCTGCGGTAGTACCGTCAACACGCCGTGCTGACGCGGGGCCGGTTACCTGCTTGCCGTCCGGTCGACGAGCGGTCGTGCCTGCAGGTCGTCGTATCGCTCCCGCGTGCGGAAACGCAATCCTTACACCGCACGCTCCGCCTCGTTATTCCCAATTTGGGGAAGAGCGATTATGTTGTGCGGCGTACATTTGCTGGCCTGAAGCCACGACGACGATGATGAGGGAGGTCGGTGTGGCTCAGTCACTGAACGTCGATCTCGGGGCACTGCGTGCGTCGGCATCGGACCTGGACCAACTCGCCGACGAGGCATCTCGCTTCGTCACGGAGTTGAAGACGACGATCGCGCACGAGGGTGCGCCCTGGGGCCAGGACAGTGTCGGGAAGAGTTTCGAGGAGACCTATCTTCCCGACTCCGAGCGCGCGGTACGCAGCCTGGAGCTACTGGTCGCGAACCTCCGTGCCGTGGGCGTCGGTGTCGCTGAGGCGGCCGCCGCATTCGAAGGCGCAGATCTGGACGGCGCCGCACGAATCCGGCGTTCGGGCTCGATCAGCGGCGATGGATCGAACCTCGATGTACCCACACCGACCATCGATGGCCCCGCATCAGCTGTCGACGAACCCGCGGTAGCCGAACCGGCGGAGCCCTTCCCCGGGAACGCCCTGGGAGGCCGGCCCGCAGCATCCGTCCAGCACCATGACGACGCGGCCCGAGCAGCCGATCCGGCCGTCGGCCGATACGTCGACACGGCGCAGGCCGCGAGCCTTCCGGAAACGGGGTCCGAACAGTCTGCGGCCCGACAGCCGGGCCCCCAGAGCGACTCCGTGGGCCGATCGCAAGATGTCGACCCCGCCCTGGGACGCCCGCCAGACCCGATCCGGACATCGGGCACCCCGGTGGCGCCGCCGATCTCTGGTGCGACACCGGTCGGATCGAACCCCGCAAGCCTTCCTGCGGGGCAGGGGCCGACGTCGACTGATCGCGCCGAGAACAGCCGGGTGGGCTCCCCCTGGTCGCGAGGTAGATCGAGAGCACCGGTGCCGAGGCCGACAGACACGCCGCCCGCACCGGTGAGCAGCGTGCGTCCCAGAGTCTCCGCACCCCAGGCGCCAGGTCCCCAACCAGGTGCCGCACGGCCGGCATCGTCGCCGCGCCCGAAGACTCCCCAACGGCGTACGGCATCCGCGGAGCTTCGGATGCCGAGCGATACCTTGACCGATGCCGAAACCATGCGTATCGCCCGGGAGATGGCCGACCGGCACAGCCTGCAGCTGGCCGGTTTCGAAACTGCGGGTATCGGTGAACACGCGGTAAGGGAGATCGCCGCCGCGCTCGACGACATGCTGGCGACGTACCCGGTTCCCTTCGCCGGTATCGAGCTGGCGGATCGTCACGACGGCACGCTGTCCGGTGTCGTGTCGCGCGATCGAGGCTCGGACGAGGTGAGGTGGCCGTCATCGTCTGTGTGGATCGTTATCGAACGCGCCGCTGCCGCGAATCCTGCACTGCTTGCTACGGCTGTCCGTGCCGAGACCAGGTCGGGAAACCGCAGCCCCGGTTCGGAGGATCGTCCGATGTACTCGACCGTGGTTCACGAATTCGGTCGAGTGCTCGTTATCGCGGCAGGTCTTCGCACTCTCCAGGCCGCGCAGCGCGTGTTGATCGCCGAGTACCTGACAGTGAGCGGGACGCGGCGAGGTGACCACCTGGGGCGCGTGGTTGCCGACTACAAGCAATGGCGTCGGCAGCTGAGCGGACGAAGGCTTTCCCAAGGCAGCTTCGACCCTGCTGTGGCGCTGGCGGACGCTTTCGCCACGGTCGAGCTGGGTGCAGAGAAGGCGCAGGGGCCTGCGCAGGTGCTGCATCGGTTGCTTGCGGAGGTGGCACAAGGATCGGCCGGTGCTCGATGAGTCGGACCCCGGTGAACGGTTGGAATCGCTGTGCTGCCGTCCGGATTCCCTGAACCGCTGGTCGAGGCCGTCCTCGGCCCGTGCCCGGACGGCGACCCGCCGGCGATTCGACGCGTCGGTGACAGCTGGTCCGCCACCTCCGAACAATGCCGGACTTTGGCCGAGACCTACGCGGCGAAAGCTGATTCGACGCCGTCCACGATCAGCGGAGAAGCCGGCGACGGCCTCGCCGAGCGCTACCGGCAGTGCGCGGCCACCCTGCGAGAACACGGCGACTACTGCGACAGCCTGGCCCGGCAGTCCTACGAGGGCGCCAACTCCATCGAGTTGGGGCAGCTGACGTGGGTGGGCATGGGTGTGGTTCTGGTCGCGCAGTTGGCCGTCGACGCCATGCTGCTGCATGTCGGCGCGGCCAAAGCTGTCGCGGACCGGGCCGCCGCAAGTGCCGGATGGCGAGCCTTCCTTGTCAAACTCCTCGACAAGCTCACCGCGACCGGACTGACCTTCACTGTCACCCGTTCCCGCATGCTGATCACCGCCACAGTCATCAGCGGTGTCTTAGGTGCCGCAGCCCCGCTGGTGGCGGAACTGAAACAGATACACGACGGGAACCGCAAGGACCTCGATGTGCAGCCGATCGTCACCTACGGCGTCGCCGGTGCCGCAGGAGGCGCCGGGGGCGCGGGTTTGGCCATCGCCGTCGGACCGGCTGTCTCCCGCTTCGTCGCCAATCGCATCCACGCAGCGATCCCGGGCACCATCGTGACCACATTCCTGCTCGGTGGAGCAGGCGGCATCGGTGGCGCCGTCGCAGGAACAATGGCCGCCGCGGGTGTCGAGGCCGCATACACCGGCCACTTCGCCCTCCCGACACGTGACGAATTCCTCGCCGGGTTGGTCACCGGGTTCGTCGGTGGCGTCGTCGGTGGTAGCGCGTATGCGCTGCACGCCGGGAACCCGCACACACCGCCGCCGCCTCCCCTTGCCGCCCCGCGGCAGGGGGGCGGCCCGCCACCCGACCCGCACGGGCCTGCTCGAATCACCGCCGACCCGGAAAATCCCTCGCCGCCGCACCCTCCGCCGCCTCGGATCGACAGCCGCGAAGCTGACGGAGCTGGTGCACGGAACCACGGATCCGACCTCCGTACCTCGACGCCGGACGAACCACACCCGCCTGGCGCCCGCCGACCCGACACCACGACACCCGAACCCGCCCCGCGTGTGTCCCATCGCGACCCCAACGACGCCCATGTCCAACCCGGACTCAAAACTGTCGCCGACGACCCCACCGAACCACCCGCCTACAACGCCCCTCATCGCGCTCAACTGGCCGACTCCCCCTCAGGGGCGCCGCCCCAGCGCCCACTTGCGGCCGCTGACGTCACACCGCTCGGACCAGTCCGACCGGAATCACCGAGCCATTCGCGCGAACCTGCCGTCATACCCGGGGTGGTCGGACCAGCTGTGCACCCGCCACTGCCGACATCGATCCCCAGTCACACTCCGCCAGACGCACCAAAAGTGAACCACGACAGTGGCTCCCTCCCGCCCGCCTCCCGGCCAGATCGCATCAGCCATGTGGCATCGACTGACCAACGGCCACATGTGGGGCCGCCCGACCGCAGTCCAGCTGATCCGGGAGGAAATCACAGCAGCTCCGGCACAAGAGCGGAATCTGAACGGCCATCATTGCCTGGCCCGCGGCGCGATCACGGCGAGTTCGGCGATGATGCTGCCGGTGTTGCTCCGCATGAGCCCGTTGCCAATCCCGAGCAGCGTCAGGATGGGGTGCGCCTTCCCGATGCCAACGCAGACGCGGACGGCACGATTGTCCAGCCCGGTGACTCGGTCCTGCGGCCGCGGCCACGTGGCGACGAGTCGATCCCGCCACGCAAGCCCGCCGAGCGTGCCGAAGCCCCCATCCGAAAGGACCCATCCGACGCGTCTCCGCCAGTGCACTCACCCGACCAAGAGCCGAGCGGTAAGACCAAGACGCCGTGGACGAAGACCGAACCTGCCCCCAAGGAGTCGAGTGCTGCTTCGCGCACAGGTCCCAAGTCGCACGATGACCCATCCGACAGCCCGCCCGCCGCCGCGCGTGGCCGTGACACCGACCACACGCCACAGCGGGGAGATCCGAATCCACCTGCGCGCGATCCGGATACTGCGGGTTTGCGGCGTAGGTCGGGTTCGGAGGATCCGGACACTGCGGGTTTGCGGCGTAGGTCGGGTTCGGAGGATCCCGATACTGCGGGGTTGCGGCGTAAGCCGGGTCCGAGAGACGAGTCGGACGGCGAGGACGTCAGTGTCGGTGACCCGGAGCCCGATACCGTGCGCAAGCAGCGCAACGTGGGCGAGCCCGTCAAGATGTGGCTGGCGGGCGAGACATTGCTTACCGTGCCGCGCGGCACCGAAATACTGATCGGGGCCGCGGATCCGGCACTGGCGATCAAGCTCCGATCCCGAGGTGTCTCGGGTGGTCACGCCAGCATTGGGGTGGATCACGACGGGAGGACTTGGATTCGTGACA
Source organism: Nocardia sp. NBC_00403 (assembly GCF_036046055.1). Classification (NCBI taxonomy): domain Bacteria; kingdom Bacillati; phylum Actinomycetota; class Actinomycetes; order Mycobacteriales; family Nocardiaceae; genus Nocardia; species Nocardia sp. NBC_00403. The sequence goes on along the minus strand of NZ_CP107939.1, from coordinate 7,249,725 downwards.
ACGGCTTCGCGCAGGGAACCAGGGTCAACGGCCGTCCGATCGATCCTTATCAGAAAGTGACGGTGCGCCACCGCGACACGATAGAGCTTGGTTCCAATTTCGGGACTGTCGCACATTTCGAAATGCGACCGGTTGTCGACGGGATTGCGGCGTACGACAACACTCCTGCGGTGCAGGCGGCGCTCCACGACTTGGGGTTCGTGCCTCAGCGTATATACGACAAGGTCATGGCCCATCTGACGGAAGTGACCGGTGGTGGCATCATCATCGGTGACAGACTGATGACGCAGCTTCCTGGCATCGAGTTCACGAGGACAATGGGCACCTTCAAAGATGGCCGAAGTTGGGATGAGATGCTCGGTGTGCACTTTCCCGGATTGCGGAAGATCTTCGTGAACGCTGGTCCCCATACGTCGAGCAGTGTGATTCTCCACGAGTTCGGCCACGCTGTTGACGCCGCGTACGCTGGGGAAGGCCCTCCACTCAGTCATCGTGAGGAGTGGAAAGCCGTGCACGATGCTTTGCTGGCCGCCCTCCGCGGAAAGGATGGTTGGAACTCGTATTTCGACGCTCCAGAAGAAGCGTTCGCCGAGGCATTTCAGGCATGGCGCTACGGCGAGGAGGCGTTGCGGACATTTACAGTGAACCGCCCAGATCTGGCCGTACAAGTGAGAATTTACTTTGACAGCGCACTATGACAAGACCGGTACACCTATGCTTTCCGAGGATGGCGTAACGATTCGTTTGCCGTTCAGCGGACGGACCGAAGAGGGCGTCTACTACGACGGTGTGTCGCAAATCGGGCCCGACGACCCGCGCTACGCAGAGCTTCTTCCGCTCGCCGAGCAGAACCCACAGCCGCGCCGCAAACGGCCGAGCGGTCCTGTCGATCCGGACACGGCCGCCCGGATACAGCGTGCCCTCGGGCTCGAATAGGTAGCTGCCACGATCGGCTGAGGCACCTATTCGGCCGCGCGGACTCGACCCCGTCCCGCACCGGCAACGGCGCGGACCGGATGTGCTTCAGCGAACTCGGTGGTCGAAGGGGTTCGGTCGACCGCGCCAGGGGTGCAGGATCGTGAGAGGATCGTCGTCACCAACCCCATCGGGGCCGGGTAAGCCACCGAGGTCGAGGGAAGACGCCCCATGGATGAGTGGACGCATGATGGCCTGCGCTCGGTCAACAATGGATTGCGCAACCAGGTCAACGACATCCTCGATGCCTACGAACAGCACCAGGCTCGGGTAGTCGAAGCGTATCGTCAGCTGGAAACCATACGCGTGCAAGCGACTTCACCCGACCAGCTGGTGGTGGTGACAGTGGATGCACAGGGCGTTCTCAGCGACGTAGCGCTGACGATGGCGGCGATGCGCACCACGCCCGAGCAGCTCGGCCGGTCCATCACCGAAGCGACACAGGCGGCGGCGCGTGCGGCGCAACAGCGGGCCGAGGCGCTGATCGCCGAGACCTCCGCCGCAGCCGACGACATGCCGGACCTCCCCGATATCGTCCCGGACGCACCGAGCCTGCGCGACATCCGTGCGGCCTTCCGCGAAGCCGGCGAGACCCGAGCGGGCGACTGACGAACCTGGGAATACCCGGCAATCAATGCAGACCACGCACAACGACATCGGCGCGGCTATGCGCTGGAAGCGCAGCTACCACAGGTGGTCGCGACCACGTTCCACTCCTTGGGCAGCCGACGCCCGCTTTCGCCATTCATTCACGCCCCGGCCCGGGATAGCTGAAGAAATGCCGTCAAGGTGCGCCGCAATACCGTCAACACACCGTAAAGATCCAGTTCATCGCGCGATCGCGAGGTAGAAACGACAACACCGGCCAGGCGGACCAATCCAGCGCAACCGGTCTTTGTTCGGGTTGTGGAGAGGATTTACTCATGTCGGCTGTCACGGTTGCGGTGATCGTCGGATTCGTGTGTTGCGCGTTGGTCATCCGCGCGCTGGGGACGGCGAACGGGCGCGAAGCCCGCTCGTGGGAAACCGACCTGGCGACGGGCCGAATACGGGTTACCGGTGGTATGCCGTCGCGCGCGATGATGGACGAGTGAAACGCGGGCAACTTCGCATCTACCTCGGTGCGGCACCAGGAGTCGGCAAAACCTTCGCCATGCTCGGCGAGGCTCACCGGCGGCTCGAACGCGGTCGCGACGTGGTAGCTGCGGTAGTCGAGACCCATGGTCGGGCCAAGACCGCGGAGTTGCTGGCGGGCATCGAGCGGATACCGCCCTTGATGATCGAATATCGCGGGTCGAGCTTCCCCGAACTCGATGTGGCGGCGGTGCTGCGCAGGCATCCCGCGGTGGTGCTGGTCGACGAGTTGGCGCACACCAATGCACCGGGCAGCAAGCACGAAAAGCGCTGGCAGGACATCGAGGAGTTGCTCGATGCCGGCATGGACGTCATCTCGACGGTCAATGTTCAGCACTTGGAGAGCCTCAACGATGTCGTCGAACAGATCACCGGCATCCAGCAGCGCGAAACGGTGCCCGATGCGGTGGTGCGGAGCGCAGACCAGGTCGAACTTGTGGATATTACGCCAGAGGCACTGCGGCGCAGGCTGTCTCACGGCAACGTCTATGCCGCGGAGAAGGTGGACGCGGCGTTGCGCAATTACTTCCGTCCCGGCAACCTCACCGCACTGCGCGAACTCGCGCTGCTGTGGCTCGCCGACCAGGTCGACTCGGCGCTCGCGAAGTACCGCGCCGATCACAAGATCACCGAGTTGTGGGAGGCCCGCGAACGCGTCGTCGTCGCGGTGACCGGTGGTCCGGAGTCGGAGACCGTGGTGCGCCGGGCAAGTCGCATTGCCACCAAGTCGAGCGCCGAACTCGTGCTAGTGCACGTCGTGCGCGGCGATGGGTTGGTGGGGGTTTCGACCGAGCGGATGGCACGGTTACGCGAGCTTGCCGCCAGTCTCGACGCCAGTCTGCACACCGTGACCGGTGACAACGTGCCGACGGCACTGCTGGAATTCGCGCGCGAGGTGAACGCAACCCAGTTGGTGCTCGGCACCTCCCGGCGTTCGCGGTGGGCGCGCATCTTCGACGAAGGCATCGGGTCGTCGGTAGTGCAGCAGTCGGGCCGGATCGACGTGCACATGGTGACGCACGAGGAGGCCAATCGTGGCCTGCGCTGGCGCTCGTTCTGGCCGCGTCAACCGGTCCTCGCCTGGCTCGCCGCGGTGCTGGTGCCCGCCATCGTGTGTGGGGTCAGCGCCGCGTTCCTCGACGGCATGCTCGAGCTCGGTGGTCTGAGCGCGATGTTCTTCATCGGCGTCGTCGCCGTTGCGCTGTTGGGAGGCGTTGTCCCAGCGGCATTTTCGGCGCTGTTCTCCGGTTTGCTGTTGAACTGGTTCTTCGCCGATCCCCGCTACAGCCTCACCATCGCCGAACCCGACAGTTTCGTCACCGTGGTGGTACTGCTCATCGTCGCGGTCGCGGTGGCGGCACTCGTCGATGTGGCGGCGAAGCGAACCCGGCAGGCGCGTAAGGCTTCCCGGCAGGCCCAGCTGCTGACGATGTTTGCGGGCGCTGTCCTGCACGGCGCGGATCTGCCCAACCTGCTCGAGCAGGTCCGGGAGACCTTCGGCCTGCGCGCGGTCAGCATGGTCTCCGGCAGCCAGGTGGTCGCCGAGGTCGGCGTCGAGCCGCCGCAGCGGGTTGCCGATGCCGAGACCGCGATCGAGGCGGGCGACACCACCAGTTGGTTGCTGCTCGCAGGCAGAACGCTCGACGCGGGCGACCGGCCGGTGCTGCACGCGGTCGCCAACCAGGCCGCGGGATTGGTCCGCCAGTCCCGGCTCGCCGAGGAGGCGAGTGCGTCGGCTGCGCTGCTGGAGGCCGATCGATTGCGGCGAGCGCTACTGTCCGCGGTCAGTCACGACCTGCGTACGCCGCTGGCCGGGGCCAAAGCCGCCGTCTCCAGCCTGCGTAGTGACGACATCGAGTTCTCTCCGGAGGACACCACCGAATTGCTGGAAACCATCGAGGAATCGGTAGACCAGCTGACCGCGCTGGTCGGCAATCTGCTCGACTCGTCGCGACTGGCGGTCGGTGTGATCACCCCGCAAATGCGGCGGGTGTATATGGACGAGGTGGCGCACCGGGCACTGGTGAGCGTCGGGATGGGGACGCGCGGGCTGCGGCGCGCGGCGATGGATCGGGTGAAGGTGGAGGTCGGCGAGGTCTCGGTGCTGGCGGACAGCGGTCTGCTGGAACGGGTCCTTGCCAATCTGATCGACAACGCGCTGCGCCATTCGCCGCGCGACACCCCCGTGCGAGTGACCGCCGAAAGCACCGGTGACGGTGTCTCGATCGCGGTGATCGACGCCGGTCCCGGTGTGCCGGCCGGCACCGAGGAGCAGCTGTTCGAACCGTTCCAACGCCTCGGCGATCGGGACAACACCACCGGTGTCGGCCTCGGCCTTTCGGTGGTACGCGGATTCGTCGAGGCCATGGGCGGCACAGTGCACGCCGAACCGACTCCGGGCGGCGGATTGACGATGGTCGTCGACCTATCTTCCGACGCCGACACCACTGGGCCGCCGCAGCACGCCGCGTTTGCTGGGCGCACCGCGGTCGAGCACTCGGATTCCCGACCCGCCCAACCGACCTCGACGCCCGGGCCGGGTGCGTCCGCCGATCGAGCAGTGGCCGGGCGATCTGCGGATGCCGATTCGACATCCGAGGTCGGCGTGCCCAGACGCGATCCCTTGCATGCCGAGCCGACGATGAATGTCGGCTCGGGCGTGCGTGTCGATCCGGTGACCGACGATCGCGGGCCGGGTGATCCGCCCGCCGACCGGACTACGGATCACCGACTTGCGACACGTATTGATGCGCCTGCCGACGATCATGAGGCCGGGGGCCGATGATGACAGCGAACGTAATCGACGGTGGCACTGTGGTCGACGCCGGCGCCGCAGCCCACACGACACAGGAAGCCGCAATGACCGACAAGAAGCAGGAAGCGCCTGCGACCAGGGTGCTGGTGGTCGACGACGAACCGCAGATCGTGCGCGCGCTGCGGATCAACCTGTCGGTGCGCGGATATGAAGTGATCACCGCGCCGACGGGTGCTGCGGCCTTGCGCGCGGCGGCCGACAAACATCCCGATGTGGTGATCCTGGATCTCGGGCTGCCGGATATGGACGGCATCGAGGTGCTGGCGGGTCTGCGTGGCTGGACCCAGACGCCGGTGATCGTGCTGTCCGCGCGCACCGATTCGGCGGACAAAGTGGAGGCGCTGGACGCGGGCGCTGACGATTACGTCACCAAGCCGTTCGGGATGGATGAACTGCTGGCCAGGCTGCGCGCCGCCGTCCGCCGCGGCGCCACCGACGGCGAAACGGGCGACCCGGTGGTGGTGACGTCATCGTTCACCGTCGACCTCGCCGCCAAAAAGGTCACCAAGAACGGCGAGACCGTGCACCTCACGCCCACCGAATGGGGCATGCTCGAAATGCTCGTCCGCAATCGCGGCAAACTCGTCGGCCGCAAGGAACTGCTGCGTGAGGTCTGGGGTCCGTCCTATGCCACCGAAACCCATTACCTCCGTGTCTATTTGGCGCAGCTGCGCCGCAAACTGGAAGTAGACCCCTCGCACCCCAAACATCTGCTGACCGAAGCGGGTATGGGCTACCGTTTCCAGGAGTAGCCACCGCGTCCAGGGACCGCGGCACCCAGCTCGGGGGCCCGCACCCGACGCCCTGGGAAGGATGCGCGTCCTGGGCGCGGGCTGTGTCCCGCGTCGCACACCCCGGACACGGATGCGCATATTTCCGGGCGGCCGCGGCGGGGCGCAACCCGACCACAAGACGCCGCAGCGTGGTGTGACGGGCACGCGGTATGGAATGCGGGCGGGCGTCGGGGCGTTGCCAGGCATGCTCCGTTTCCGACGAGGATGGCAGGATCGAAACCATGTCTGAGCAGACCGTTGCACCCGCGCCCCAGATCACCGCACCGACCGCGCCAGGGGAGACCGCCCTGTGGGTCGAGCGCACCGGGACCCGGGCCTACACCGGCCGTAGCTCGCGCGGCGCCGAGGTGTTGATCGCCTCACAGGGTGTGCCCGGCGCCTTCACTCCTGGCGAGCTGCTGAAGATCGCCTTGGCCGCGTGCTCGGGTCTGAGCGCGGACTTCCCGCTCTCGCGCAAGCTCGGTGACAACTTCGACGCGACCATTCGGGTCTCCGGCGACGCCGATCGCGAAAACGAGGTGTACCCGCAACTGGACGAGATCTTCGAACTCGACCTCAGCGAGCTCGACGAGCAGGCCCGCGAGCGGCTGCTGGTGACCGTGCAGCGCGCCATCGACAAGGTGTGCACCGTCGGCCGGACCTTGAAGGCAGGCACCAAGGTGACGTTGTCCTTCGACGTCGAGGGGTGAGCCGCGTCGGGCCCCTCGATGTCCGGTCAGGCGATTGCGCGACGACTATCGGTATCGTCCGGTGCGGGTATCGGCGAGGAGATGCTGGAGGCTGAATGAGATTCGATCGGGCAATGCGGATCCGCGCCCGCCGGGTTCGGGTGTCTGTCCTGGCTGTTGCACCGACACCTGAGGCCCGATGAGCGAAACATCGCATGTCGACGCAGCGTCCGAGGTCGCTCGACTCAGCGCCTGGGTGCACGGCTGGGTGCAGGGTGTCGGATTCCGCTGGTGGACCCGGGCACGCGCGCTGGAACTCGGCCTGGTCGGGCATGCGACCAACGCCCGCGACGGCCGCGTGCACGTGGTGGCCGAGGGGCCACGGCGCGACTGTGTGCGACTGCTCGATTTGCTGTGTTCCGGGGATACGCCTGGCCGGGTGGACCTCGTTGTGGAAAGCTGGGACGCCCCGCGGGGCGATTTGACCGGATTCGAGGAGCGTTGAGTGGTGCTAGCGGCGACCAAGGGGAGTGATCGTTGAGTACGCAGGATCCGGGCGGCGGTCACCGCCGCGACCGGCCTGCTTCCGGCGACCCCGATCCGACCTCTGGTACGCCCGCGCCCACCCCACCCGCGACACCGGATCCCACTCGCCCACCCGCCGATTCCGAATCTGTGGATACCTCTGAGTCGCAACCGGACGTGCCGACGCTCGCAGAGCACACCGAGCCCGAGCCGCAGCCTCCGACGCTAGCCGAGTATTCGCCGGAAACGGCTGTGCCGCAAGGGGATACACCGGCAATCGCGGAATATTCAGGACCCGATCCTGCTGCCGCGACGCCGACGGGATCGGATTCCGGAGCCCAGGAAGCGGGTTCGCCCTCGCCGGGCTACCCGCCGGCCGACCAGGGGCAGCGTCGTTTCTCGACACCGCCGCGGCCCGGCAGCATTCAGCGGCAGGAGCCGGGTGTCACCCAGCCCCGTCCGCCGACGGTGGCCGAGGCGCGAGCGCGGGACAAAGCGCGCAAGCGGGCCGAGGAAGAGCAGCGTGCTGCCGCGGCCGCCGAGGATGCCAAGAAGCGCACACGTAAGCGGATGCTGATCGGCGGTGTCGCGATTGTCGGTGTCGCAGGACTGGTCGGCGGTGGTTATCTCGCCTATCATGCGCTCACCAAGCCCGATCAGGTGACCGCGTACTGCACCCAGATCGATCAGAACGGCAAAGAGGTCATCGTCGACGATGATCTCTGCGACAGAGCGTCGGCCAGTTCCAGCGTCGGCCACAGTGGTCTCAACGGCATCTTCATCTACAACGGCAGCCAGTACCGGTATTACTACGGTGGCAACAACTCGGTCGGCAAGCCGCCGACGGGCGGCACCACCATTCAGCCCAAGGGCGCCGACATCCAGACCAAGAGCGGCACCAGCATTCAGCGCGGCGGCCTCGGCAGCAGCAGCAAGAGCGGGAGCGGATCGTAATGCGGCGCGTGCGCAGTACGCCACGGCAGGGCTGGCAGCAGATCACCGAGGAGCAGGGGCTGGTCTACGGCTCGCCGGGGCGCGATGCCAGCGGCCAGCCTCGGCCCTACTGGGACGAATCGGTGCACTACGAGTTCGAGATGTCGGAGATCCTCGCGCTGGAGGCCGATGTCGAGCTGCTGCATTCGATGTGTCTGAACGCGGTCGAGCACATTGTGCTCACCGAGCGGTTCAAGGATTTCGGTCTGCCCGAATGGAGTTGGGGTCCGATCGCCGAATCCTGGCGGCGCAGCGACCCGCACGTCTACGGCCGCTTCGACCTGCGCTATGACGCACGACGTCCGGCAAAACTGTTGGAGTACAACGCCGATACGCCGACCTCGCTGCTGGAGGCGGCAATTGTGCAGTGGCACTGGCTGACCGCGCTGTACCCGGGTGGCGATCAGTGGAACTCTTTGCACGAGAAACTCGTCGAGCGCTGGACCGAGTTGCGTGACACCCTGCCATCACCGCAACTGCATTTCACCTGGTCCTCCGCGGACGCCACCGGTGAGGACAATGTCACCACGGCCTACATGCAGGAGACTGCCGCGGAGGCCGGATTCGACACCATCGCGCTGCCGATCGAAGAGGTCGGTGTCGACACCGACCTCGACCGCTTCGTGGATCTGGCCGAGTCCCCCATCGATGCGATCTTCAAGCTCTACCCGTGGGAGTGGGTGCTCGACGACGATTTCGGCAAGCGGGTCATCGAGAGCCTGCCGCAGACCATGTGGATCGAACCGCTGTGGAAGACGCTGCTCAGCAATAAAGCGATCCTCGCTGTGCTGTGGGAGATGTACCCCGGTCACCCGAACCTGTTGCCCGCCTACCTCGATCAACCCAACGAGCTCACCGAATACATCCGCAAACCGAAGCTCGGCCGCGAAGGCGCGAATATGACGATCGTCGGCGCCGGCCTGGAGACGGCCACCGGTGGTGTTTACGGCGAAGAAGGCTTCGTCTACCAATTGCTCGACCCGCTCCCGGAATTCGACGATATGCGTCCGGTGCTCGGCGCGTGGATCGTCGGTGACACCGCCGCGGGGCTCGGCATCCGTGAAACCGCCGGTCTTATCACCGACGACGGCTCGGCGTTCGTCCCGCACCGCATCATCAGCTGACCATTCACTTCACCTCGGAAGGACCATGATGACCGCAGTTGCCCTCGAATCGGGGTACTGGAACTCGCTCGGCGAGGGCGTAGGGGCGATCATCCTCTATGCCATTGTCGGGCTGGCCCTCATGCTCGTCGGCTTCTACGCCATCGACCTGACCACCCCTGGCAAACTGCGCACGCTGGTGGCCGAGGGCAAGCCCAACGCCATCATCGTCACCGCCGCCGGCATGGTCAGCATGGCCCTCATCGTGGTTCTGGCGACCTACGCCTCGGCGGGCAAACTGTCCGAGGGCCTGATCGCCGCCCTCGTCTACGGGCTTGTCGGCATCATCGCGCAGGTCATCTCGGTCCGCGTCATCGAACGCGCCCTCGGCATCGACATCGGCGCCGCCCTGCACGCCGACACCTACACCACCGAAGTGCTCGTCGTAGCCGCCGCCCACTTGGCCCTCGGCCTGGTCGTCGCGTTCGCCATCCTCTAGCCGTGACGAGTGGCACACCGAGGATCGGCCTTCTCGGCCCTTCGCGCCGCCATGTGCCACTCGTCGGAAGTCTTTACGAGACTTGGCTGCCGCCGGCGTCCCAGTAGCGCTGGCGGAGGTCGCGTTTGAGGATTTTGCCGGCGCCGGACATGGGGAGGGCGCCGGCGAATTCGATGCTGCGGGGGATTTTGTAGTTGGCGATCAATTGCTTGCAGTGGATGGTGAGTTCGTCGGGGGTTGTTTGCCGGTCGGGTAGGAGGACGACGACCGCGTGGACGCGTTCGCCCCACTGGTCGTCGGGGATGCCGATGACCGCGCACGTCGCGACGGCGGGGTGCTTGGCCAGTGCGTTCTCGACCTCGATGCTGTAGACGTTCTCGCCGCCGGTGATGATCATGTCCTTGAGTCGGTCGACGACGGAGATGTAGCCGTTGTCGTCCATCCGGCCGCCGTCGCCGGTGTGCATCCAGCCATCGCGGATCGCCTCGGCGGTGTCCTCCGGCTTGTTCCAGTAGCCGAGCATCACGTTGGCGCCCTTGACGACAACCTCACCGACGGTGCCGCGCGGAACTTCGTTGTCGTCGGCGTCCACGATCCGGATCTCCACGTGCGGCGCGGCGCGGCCCGTTGTTTTGGCCAGCACCGGATCGTCGTGGTCGGCGGGGGAGAGCAGGGTCGCGATCGGCGACAACTCGGTCATGCCGTATGCCTGGGTGAACCCGGCGGCCGGGAAGGTCTTGCGCGCTTTGGCGAGGACCGATTCGGAGATCGGGGACGCACCGTAGACGAGGTGCTCGACGCTGCTGAGATCGACATCCGCCGCCGCGGGGTCGTCGACAAGCATCTGGATCATCGTCGGCACCAGCAGTCCGTCGGTGACCTGGTGCTCCGAGATGGCCTGCAGCACACCGGCGGGCGTGAACATCGGGACGATGACGTGCGTCGAGCCCGCCAGGTTGCCGCACCCCCAGACCGCGAAGTCGGCGAGGTGGAACATAGGGGCGGCGTGCAGCAATCGGCCGCCGATGGAGATGACATGGTTGGTAGCGAGCGAGCCGAGCGCCGAGGTGACGACGTTGGTATGACTCAACATGACGCCCTTGGGAAAGCCGGTCGTCCCACCGGTGTAGAAGACACCGAGCAGTTCGTCACCGCCGACCCGAACGTCTTCGACCGGCTCGCTTTCCGCGATCAGCGTTTCGTAATCGAGGGTTCCCGCCGGTTGCACGCCGTCGCCGATAAAGATCACCGTGCGCAACTCCGGGAACTCCGCCAGGATCGGCCCGATCGCCTGCGCGAACGCGTCGTCGACAAGCAGCACCCTGGTGTCCGAATCCCGTAGGGAGTACACGATTTCCGCGGGACTCCAGCGAATATTGACCGGGTTGACCACCGCGCCGAGCCACGGCACCGCGAAGAAGTATTCGTGATAGCGGTCGGAGTTCAACGCCAGGATGGCGACCCGATCGCCCTGCCGCACACCGAGATTGCGGAGCGCGCCGGCAAACCGGGCAATACGGTTGTGGGATTCGGCCACCGTGCGAACCCGATCACCGAAGATGGTGGCGATCGAATCCGGGCGCTGCTGCATCGCGCGATGCAGCGACTGGGTGAGATACATCGTTTCCTTACTTGCCGATTGCGCGGCCTTGTGGCGTGGCCGCATCCCGGAGATGGTTAATCGATATTCACTTAGGTGGCGGGAGCCTAACGTGACCCAGGCCACTGGCGCAATAGTCGACTCGGCTGTCGCGGCGGCGGCCGTCTGCCCTGGTGGGCGGTGCTGTGCACGCCGAAACGGGCCGAACTTCCGCAATTCGCGCGGTCGGGCCACTTCGGTGTGAGCTTGTTGTCGCTCTCGCGCCTTCGACGCCCTTGACATTCCACATTGGAGTGTGCATTCTTATATCACCTTCCACTGTGGAGCGTGGAACTCGTCGTTAGGACCTGGAAATGGAAATCTCACCTGGAACTCGGGCTTCCGACGCGGAGCGTGACAAGGTCGTGAAGCTGCTCAGCAGGCATCTGGCGGACGGCCGCATCGACCTGGTCGAGTACGACCAGCGAGTCGCGCGCGTCTACGCCACCGCCACCCGTGACGACCTGCAGTTGGTGCTGTCGGACCTGCCCAAGCTCTCGAAGGAGTCATCGGCTCGGGCCCAGGCGCCGGCCAGGTTCCCGATCTGGCAGCAGATCGAAGGCACCTCCTGGCTCGGGGTCAGCGTGCTCGTCCTGGCCATTTGGGGTGCTATCTCGCTCAGCGTTGGCGAGTTCACCTACCCCTGGCCCATATGGGTGATCGGCCCGTGGGGCGCGGTCCTCGCCTTTCGCGTGTTGGCCGGTTTCGAGTCCGGCCGCTTCGGTCGCCGAACGAGCTGAGACGCCGCCATGCCCGGCGATCCGACAGCGCCGTGCCATCCGGCGCTGCTGACCGTGCACATCGTGTTCGGCGTCCTCGGTCTGCTGCTCGGGCCCATCGGCGTGCGGCTCGCGACTCGCGCGGTCACCGTCGGAACAACGCACGCGCACGCCTGAACGGTCGCGGCTCCGGCTGATTCGCCACGTGTCGGTCGCGAGCCGAACTCACAGCACTTGCCCACCTGATCCCCAGGGCTGTCCCACCGTTCGCTCGTAGCGTCGAGTGCCAGGTCGGGAAGCTTCACACTGAGGGCGCAGTCATGACACAAGATGAGAGTGCCGAGCACAGCAGCTCGGAGCGGCAGACGAATCCAGCAGTCGCAGCGGCGGCTCCGGCAGCGAATCGCAAGTGGCCGATACGGCTCGCGGCAGGCCGGCGGGCAGCACGGCCGCTACCGGCTGCGCCCGCCGTGGTAGCGGCCGTCCTGATCGGGGGTGTCGGATTCGGTGCGGGGCTGGCTGTCGGCGGCCACCGGGATCATTACCACGGCGGACACCACATGGCTGCCGGTCATCGTTCCGAGCGAGGTGACCAACCGGGCAGGCATAGGTTCGAGCGCGGCAACCCGTCGCCCGACCGCCCCGGCCCGCCCGGTCGCAACGTTCCCGCTCCCGGGACACCGACATCGCCGTCCGCCACACCGATACCGGGTCCGGCACCGACATCCAGTCCGGCACCGGCACCCTGATTGCGGGCGGCGTTGCCGCGGCCGCAGACCACGCGAGCACACCGACGGTCATGCGTGGCGATCCGGTCACGGTGGGCAGGATGTCAAGTAGCAGCGGGCTACCGGGCTGGACGGTCAGGTGCTCGGGGCTGGTTCGGGGGCGGTTCGGTCCATTGTGCGTCAGAGGGTGGGTGTCGGTATGTGTCGGATGGTTCGTCCCACTGTCGGCTCGGCGACTCGCTCCAGCCTGCGGCCTGCGGTTCGTTCCAGTGCCGGTCAAATGCTCGGGGCTGGTTCGGCGGTGGCGATTCGGTCCACTGTGCGTCGGAAGGTGCGCGTCCGTACGTGTCGGAAGGCTCGTCCCACTGTTGGTTCGATGGCTCGCCACGGCGTCGGGCCTGCGATTCGTTCCAGCGTCTGTCCGGCGGTTCGTGCGGGAATACGTGCGGTACGTCGATGTCGTGCGCGCCCGACGGCTCGTCGTCCCATGACGGCCGTGGTACGTCGCGGTGTGATCGAGATGCTCGACTGTGCGGGGGCGGCGGAGGTAAGTCGCGGTGCGGCGATGACCGCCGATCGCGATGCGATCGCGGGGGCGGCTCGTACAACGATGATGCCTGCTCGCGAATAGCGGGCGATGGCAGGCTGCGGCGAGTCGGCGGTCGGTCGGGGTGTACCGGTGCGGGTTGGTCGTCGTCCGACGGCGCATGTTGATTGTGGTGCGACGGAGATGCTTGGGCGCGGTGCGAAGTCGGCGACTGGTCCTGACGTGCCGGTGCTGTCTTGCTGCGGCGGGACATCGATGAACGATCGCGGTGCGATGTCGACCCTTTGTCGCGGTGTGCGGCGGCGGCGTTGTCGCGGTGGGATGCTACCGAGCTGGGGCGGTGCGCGGTTGCCGAATTATCGCGTCGTGCTGCCGACGACCGATCGTGACTGGACGAAATAGGCTGGGGCAGCACGGGTTTGATAACCGGCAGTTTACGAGTGGCATGCGCGGGGTCGACGCCCTTCTCGCGGTAGCGGGCCGGGATGCCGTGGTGGCGTAACCAGGCTCCTGGATCCTGGCGGCAGTGGTGGTCGAGTTCGGGGATGGTGTCCTCGAGGAGGGCGAGCAAGTCGCCGTTGCCGCCGCCGAGTGCCGCCCGAATGGCGGGGAAGGAGGTGGGGCGGAAGGTCCAGGTCCATTCGTATTCCGGATCCGGGCCACCGAGGTCGTGTCCGTGGAAGACCAGATTTCCCGAGGTGACGATACTGGCGCGCACGGACCGTCCCCCGGAGGTGATCAAGAACTCGTGCTCCCCGACCCGCTGCGCCACCGTGATCTGGAAATATCCTGCGACAAGGCCCGTGATCCCCAACCCGGTCGCAATGCCGATTTGCACCCACCAGCTCGTCGATTCCGAGCTGTCGCCGAACTCGCATGCATAGAGGAACAGCAGGCTGCCGAGCACCAGCGCGGTGATCCGGGCGAGCCGCAGCACCACGATGGTTGCGGCCGAGGGGGCTGGCATCCTCTGTGCTCCCAAATAGATTCCGGCGGGCGATCAGAGTGGATCGTATGCGCCGCCCGGGCATCGCGACAGGACAAGCCGGAACTGCGGACGTCCGATCACGCGCCCGGTGTAAGAGTGGCGTCGAGGTCGAGGAACGCGCCGTCGAGAGTGGCGCTCGACGGATCTTCTCCCGAACTGTCGCGCCGTCGCCGACAACGGCGGTGTCGACGGACTGTTCGGAGCGGACGATGAACCCGTCGCGGACGGTGAAATGGTGTGTGACAAGGACATTCAACGGCGCACCGGTCGCCTTGTTGCGCGCGCCCTCAGGTGTTCGACCAGGGGGGCGCTAGTGGATCACGATGGACCCGGCTGAATGTTGCGCTGAACCTGTCGTCGAACAGCTGATCGATGAACCCGTCGTACTCGAAGCCAGACGCTTGCTGACCCGTGCGTCGGATTCGGGCGCGCAGATCGCCGACCGGCTCGGTTTCGACGGTGCCTCGAACTTCTCGAAGTATTCCAGCAGCGTGCGGGCCGGACCCGGCCGCATTCAGAACTACCGTGACCGCTCGTGCCTGACGAGCGTCACCGGTCGGCGCGCCTGCGTGGCAAACCAAGAGCACACCCAAATGCTGGAAATCCCGGGACGACTCGATAACCTACCTGTGTCTGTGGTTGCAGCATCGGGGAGAACTCGTGCACCGGAGTGTGCCGCCGTCCGCGTGGTACCCGCCCGCTGACGGGGTAACCGGCCGGCGACGGATACCATGACTGGTCGCTCCGCAGGGCTGGGCGACCAGTCCGAATCTCCGGCCACCGCACGGAAGGGTCGTCGAACTTGCACCTGAAGAGCCTGACGTTGAAGGGCTTCAAGTCCTTCGCGTCCGCGACGACGCTGCGCTTCGAGCCGGGCATCACCTGTGTGGTCGGCCCGAACGGCTCGGGCAAGTCCAATGTCGTCGACGCGCTCACCTGGGTGATGGGGGAGCAGGGCGCGAAGGCGCTGCGCGGCGGCAAAATGCAGGATGTCATCTTCGCGGGCACCTCCGGCCGCGCGCCGCTCGGCCGCGCCGAGGTCACACTGACCATCGACAACTCCGACGGTGCGCTGCCGATCGACTATGCCGAGGTGTCCATCACTCGGCGCATGTTCCGCGACGGTGCGGGCGAATACGAGATCAACGGCAGCTCCTGCCGCTTGATGGACGTGCAGGAACTGCTCAGCGACTCCGGTATCGGCCGGGAAATGCACGTGATCGTCGGGCAGGGCCAGCTTTCGGCCATCTTGGAATCGCGCCCCGAGGACCGTCGTGCCTTCATCGAAGAGGCCGCAGGCGTGCTCAAGCATCGCAAGCGCAAGGAGAAGGCGGTCCGCAAGCTGGAGGCGATGCAGGCCAACCTCGCCAGGCTCACCGACCTCACCACCGAACTGCGCCGCCAGCTCAAGCCGCTCGGCAGACAGGCCGAGGTGGCGCGGCGCGCGCAGACCGTGCAGGCAGATCTGCGCGACGCACGACTGCGCCTTGCCGCCGACGACCTGGTCACCAGGCGCGGTGAGCTGGAAAGTCAGCAGAGCAAAGAGGCTTACGCGCGCGAGCAGCACATCACTGTGCAAACCGAACTCGATGCCGCGAACGCCGCACTGGCGCAGCAGGAATTCCAGCTCTCCCGGCTGACGCCGAGCGCCGAGGCCGCAGGTCAGATCTGGTTCCAGCTTTCCGCGCTGGCCGAGCGGGTGAACGCCACCATCCGCATCGCAGGCGACCGGGCCCGTCACCTGGACACCGAAACCCCGGTCGGTACCGGTCGCGACCCCGATCAGCTCGAAGCCGAGGCGCAGCGGGTGGAGGCCGAGGAGGCCGAGCTGCGTGAGGCGGTGGAGATCGCGGTCGAGACATTGGAGGCCGCACGTGACCAGCTCGGCGAACGCGAGCAGGCTGCCAAGGCCGCTGAGCAGGCGCACTTGGCTGCGGTACGGGCCATCGCTGATCGGCGCGAAGGTCTGGCCAGGCTGTCCGGACAGGTCGACACCCTGCGGACCAGGGCGCAATCGGTGGACGCGGAGATCGCCAGGCTCTCGGTAGCGATCACCGAAGCCAGGTTTCGCGGGGATGCCGCGCAGGCCGAATACGACACGGTGCAGGGTGAACTCAGTGAACTCGACGCGGGTGAGGCGGGCCTGGACGCGCAGCATGAGCATGCGGTGCAGGCGCTGACGCTGGCCGATCAGCGCGTCGCCGAACTGCGCGAACAGGACCGCGACGCAACCAAACGGGTCGCCTCCCTCAGTGCCCGCATCGAAGCGCTCGGCATGGGTCTTGCCCGCCGTGACGGCGCGGCCTGGCTGGTCGAGCATCGCGCCGAAGGTCTGCTCGGTCCGTTGTCGGGCTTGATCCGGGTGCACGGCGGATTCGAGGCCGCAGTTGCGGCAACGCTCGGTCCGCTCGCCGATGCGGTGGCGGCCGATACCGGTGCCAGCGCGCATGCAGCGGTGCGGGCGTTGAAAGAAGCCGACGGCGGTCGCGCCGCGCTGGTATTCGGCGCGACCGATGTCTCGATCGCGCAGCGCGGCGCGCTGCCAGGCGGTGCCCGTTGGCTGTCGGATGTCGTGGACGGCCCGGACACCGTGCGTGGTGCCATCGTGGCGTTGACCGCCGGTGTCGCGGTAGTCGATGACCTGGCCGCCGCTGTCGAACTACTGGCGATCCGACCGGAGTTGCGGGTGGTCACCCGCGACGGCGACCTCACGGGAACGGGTTGGGTGCTCGGCGGATCCGACCGTGCGCCGAGCCAGCTGGAGATCCAGGCCGATATCGACGCAGCCAAGGCCGACCTCGTCACCGCCCAGCGCCGCGCGGAGGAATTGGAAGCCGCGCTGTCGGGCGCGCTCGCCGAACAAACCGATCGCAAGGACGCCGTCGACCACGCGCTGCTCGCGCTGCACGAATCCGATCAAGCCCTGGTGGCGATCTACGACCGGCTCGGCAGGCTCGGGCAGGTCGCGCGCATCGCACAGACCGACTTCGAAAAGCTGACCGGCCAGCGGGCCGATACCGAGGCCAGTCGCGAGGAATCGCTTGCCTCGCTCGCAGACCTCGAGACCAGGCTGCGCAACGCCGAACTCGAGCACGCGGACATCGACGCCGACGGCATCGGCGCGGCAGGCACCGAATCCGCGGGCCGGGACCGCGAGGAAGCCGCCGCCGCGCTGGCCGAGGCCCGCTCGATGGAGGTCGAGGCACGGCTCGCGGTGCGCACCGCGGAGGAACGCGCGGAATCGGTTCGCGGTAAAGCGGACTCGCTGCGTCGAGCCGCCCGTGCCGAGCGCGAGGCCCGCGAACGCGCCGAACGCGCCCACGCAGCACGGCGCAAGGCTGCCGAAGTGGCGGCCGCCGTCGCCGAATCCGGCGCCCGCATCGCCGCCGAACTGGAGATCGTGGTCGCCGAGGCCGCCACGCGCCGTGACGATCTGGTGCGACGTCGCACCGAATGCGCCGCGCAGGTCGATCAGGTGAAGGAGCGCTCCCGCGCCCTCACGACCCAGCTGGCTCAGCTCACCGACGCGGTGCACCGCGACGAGGTGGCAAAAGCGCAGGCGGCCTTGCGTATCGAACAGATCGAGGCGACCATCTCCGAACAGTTCGGCATCGCGCTGAACGACTTGGTCGCCGAGTACGGCCCCGACGTGCCGACGCCGCCGTCGGATCTGGAGTGGCTGGAATACGAGCAGGCCAAGGAACGCGGTGAGCAGGTCTCCGCGCCCGCGCCCATGCCATACGATCGGCAGACCCAGGAGCGCCGTGCCAAACGCGCCGAGAAGGACCTCACCACCCTCGGCAAGGTGAATCCCCTTGCGCTCGAGGAGTTCGCGGCGCTGGAGGAGCGCTACAACTTCCTGTCCACACAGCTCGAAGACGTCAAGAGCGCCCGCAAGGACCTGCTCGATGTGGTCGCCGAGGTGGACGCCCGCATCCTGCAGGTCTTCACCGAGGCGTGGGAGGACGTCGAACGGGAATTCGTCGGTGTGTTCGCCAAGCTGTTCCCGGGCGGCGAGGGCAGGCTGCTGCTCACGGATCCTTCGGACATGCTCACCACCGGCATCGAGGTGGAGGCCCGCCCGCCCGGCAAGAAGGTCAAGCGCCTCTCGCTGCTGTCCGGTGGCGAGAAGTCGCTGACCGCGGTTGCCCTGCTGGTGGCCATTTTCCGAGCCCGCCCCTCACCCTTCTACGTGATGGACGAGGTCGAGGCGGCGCTCGACGACACCAACTTGCGCCGGCTGATCGGTTTGTTCGAGCAGCTGCGCGAGAAGAGCCAGCTGATCGTCATCACCCACCAGAAGCCGACCATGGAAATCGCCGATGCCCTCTACGGCGTCAGCATGCGCGGCGACGGCATCACCCAGGTGATCAGCCAGCGATTGAGCCGGGAGAACCTGGCACCGGCGGGCTGAGCCCGAAGAATCGGACAATTGTGCCGCCGGTGGGACGTCCAGGTCGAAAGCTGGTGTCCTGGGATGTTTTATCGCTATCGTCGTGCTCATGATCAACAGCCGCGGGTGGGAAATGGGTGGTCTCGCGGCCATCGTCGGGTGCGTCTTGCTGACCGGCTGCAGCTCGGACGATCAGCATGCGGGCCACTCGGCGACGACGTCGCATGCGCCGGGGACGGCGACATCTGCACTGTCGCAATCGAGTTCGACAGCGGGCACTGCTCCGTCGGCCCCGACCTCGAATGTGCCGATCGGTGAGGTCCCCGGCAGCGCGAACGCCGCGACGGCACTGCAACCGTGGGCACGGGACCTGGTCGCCGGTGATGTCGGCCGGCTGGTCGGCAAATGCTGGACCATCGACCCGAAGAATGCCAGGGACATGTACGCCGACAAGGACGGGATCCTCGCCGCGATTGCGCAACCCGGCATCGACGGCCAGTTCGCGATCATCTGGAAGGGGCCGACCGAGACGGTCAGCGTGAAGCGCAGCGAGGTCGCCTCTGGGTACGCGTGCCCGAGAGTGGCTCCGACCGGGTCCGATACCAGCCTCAACGAAGGCGACGCCCGCTACGCCGTCCAGCGCTACCTGTCCCGATGGATCGGCAAGCCGGTGCATCCGGACGACACCGAGGGCAAGTACCCGCTGGTCTGCCCGGGGTCGGTGCAGGCCGCCAACCCGGGAAGGCTCACGGGCACCACCGCATTCGCCGACAACCAGCTGACCTCGAGGTCGACGGGCATCGCCGACGTCGAGGTATCGGTGCCGGTGACGAATTCGTCCGGCGTCACCCAGGCCACGGTCTTCACGCTGAACATCGGTCCGGAGGGTTTCTGCATCAACGACATCAGCGGCTGACCCCGGCGATGCCGCGCCCGGGCGCAACCCAGTGATGCAGGAGACCTGTTGTCAGGCTGAATATCTCGTGTATCACCCAGGTCTTCAGGACCGAAGGCTCGAGACGGGTTTCAACCCACGGAGCGAATCGTGTCCGGCCGAAGCCTGCTCGATGCGCACGCCCCGCCGTGCCACTCGAACGATCGACTCGATCGGCCGGCCTTCGGCTGGCGCCACCAGCCCGGCAGTGCCACGAGCCCGTTGTGCCACCAGCCCGGCCGTGCTACCAGCCCGGTTGTGCCGCTGGACCGGCTGAACGGCACCCCAGCTGGCGCCACCAGCCCGGCTGCGCCACGTCCCGGCCGATGGCGTGGGCGTCAGTGCGTCGAACCCACCTGGTCGCTGTCCAGCTGCGCCTTGATTTTCGCGGCTCCGGTTGTGGCAAGCCAGGATTCGAAGGTTGTCAGCTCGGGGTAGATGTGCCGCAGCTGGGTAAGGTCGGCGTGCCAGCCGCCGGTCTCGCGGACCAGCCGCCACGTATTGCCGATCTGTTCGCCGATGGCGTCGGCCTCGGATTCGTCGAGCTCGTGGTAGCTGACCTGGTATCCGATGGCTGCGCTGATCAGCGCGACCGCTTTCGAGGGCGGGACTGCGTCGCTGGCCAGTTCGATGGTGCGGCCGTGCAGGCGGTCCGGGTCGGCAAAAGCGAGCGCGGCGAAGGCCGCGATATCGGCCAGTGCCACCACCTGCAGCGGCTGATCGGCAGGGAAGATGTGCTTGTGCACACCGTTGATGATGCCGTCTACCGGTGAGGTACGCAGCAGGTAGTTCTCCATGAACCGGACCGGTCGCAACAGGGTGTATCGCAGGCCGCTGGCTGCGACGGCGTCCTCGATGACTCGCTTTCCGTCTTGGCCCCAGGCGGAGTCTGCGCCCATCGAGGCGACGCCGGTGAACACGATCTGCTCGACATTCGCGCGCTTCGCCGCGTCCACCACCGCGAGGCCGCGTTCGGCCTCCATATCGGCATTCCACCCGCTCGGGCCGAAAGCCGCAGGGGGGATGAGGAATACGCCACGAACGCCGGCGACGGCGGCGGTCAACGTGCTCGGAGTGTCGAAGTCCGCGACTGCCAGTTCGGCGCCCGCGTCCGCAAGGGCGCGGGCTGCGGGTGCCGCGGGATCGCGCACCAGTGCACGCACCGGGACGCCGTCGGCCAGCAGTCGACGGGCGGTGGCGCCACCCTGCCTGCCGGTGCCGCCGGTGACAAGAATGGGGTACTGCTGAGGGGACATTCGTGCCTTCTCTGCTCGATCGAACTCTGCTCGATACATTCGGGTCGGACGACCCGTATTCGGACCATACGGGTGTATCGACCCGGTTGGCCAGGTCAGGAATGGAAGGCCGTAACGAATGTCTGCTCCGATATCACCGCTCAGCAGTGCGGCGCGGGCCGACGCCCGACGCAATCGCGCGCTCGTGCTGGCCGCCGCGCAACGGGCCTTCGCCGAGCAGGGCACCTCGGTGTCGCTGGCCGAGGTCGCGCGCAGGGCGGGGGTCGGCGCGGGCACGGTGTACCGACATTTCCCCACGAAAACTGATCTGCTGGAAGCGGTTATGCAGCAGCGCATCGACCGGCTCGCCACGTTGGCGGCCGATCATATCGACGCGCCGGACCCGGGTGCTGCCTTCTTTGCGGTATGCACCGAGGTGGTCTCCAGCGCCCCCGGAAGCCAGGCATTATGCGACATGGTCCAGTCCGGCGACGGATGGCCGAAAGCCCTGGTGCGCAGCGCGGGAGAGCGGTTCCATCAGTCACTCGGCGCGTTGTTGGCCGCCGCGCAACGGCAGGGCGCGGTCCGTGCCGACATCACCCTCGCCGACGTGCTCGACATCTTCACCGGATGTGTTGCCATCCAACGACATCAGCGCCCGGAGGGGGGCTTGGTCCGCGCTGCTGTGCTCGTGTTGGACGCGATGCGCGCACACCCCGGAACGCCCGTAACGAAACTCGACATCGAGCTGGGTCGCCGTAACGAAATTGTGGAACGTAACGAAACTGTCGACGCCTCCCGGTGCCCGATCTGCGACGCGGTCGTGCGGCATACCGGCACCGGCCGGCCGGCCCGCTACTGCTCCCCGGCTTGTCGCCAGAAGGCACACCGCCTACGCGCTACCCGCGCGGCATCGATTCGGGCCGGGGCCGCGCGCTGACCTGTTTCGAGCCCGCTCGGTACGGCCGCAGCGACGACGTGGCCGGACACCACCGCCCTCCGGGTCGGCCGCGACAGCCGGATCCTCGCCGCCGTCATACTGCTGCCCCTGTGCTGTGTGCATCATCACAATCGAAGCATGCGGTTTCGGCCACTTGTCGGCGGCGATCTTCGTCACACGCGTGGTGAGGCGACGTCGAGATTCTGCTCGAGCCGGTCCCGGATGCCGAAAGCGACGAGGTGGACGCTCGCTCGTGGACCACCCGAGCCCGCACTCGGATTGTCGCGCGGCAACGGACCTCAGAGTAGGTCGCTGACGTCGTCAGGCACGTCGACGGCGTATTTGCGCAGGATATCCATGGAGATCACTTCCAGCGCGTTCTCATGGGTGGCGGCCAGCACGATGGGTGCGGCGACACCGTCCTCGTGGGCGTGCAGCCAGCGCACGGCCACCACGCACCACCGGTCTCCGGGTTGCAGGCCCGGGAAGTTGTTCTCCGGGCGCGGCGTACTCAGATCGTTGCCGATGGACGCCTGGTGTTCGAGGAACTCGGCCGTGACGACAGTGCACACCGTGTGGCTGCCCAGATCCTCCGGCCCGGTACTGCAGCAGCCATCCCGGTAGAAGCCGGTGAGAGGATCGGTGCCGCACTCTTCCAGCGGCCCCCCAAGCACGTTTCGATCGGTCACGTCGACGATCCTATTGTCAGTTCGCGAGAAGTTCCGCAGGACAAGAAATCTCGGGGGTTGTGTGTCGGCGCCTGGGCGGCGTGGTAATGCAGACCAGGTGTTCTGCAAGGATGGTCCGCGTGAGTTCCGAAGCCTGGATCCTGATCGCCGCGGTTGCCGCCCTGCTGCTGGTGGTGTTTGTCGCCGGATTCGTCCTGTACAAACGCCGTCGCATCACACTGACGCCGCCCACCCCCGAGAAAGAACTGACCGATCGGTCCGGGGGCTATTCGGCGTCGGGCGGCTTCAACTTCAGCCAGGGCGGCACGGCCACCGCGACACGCCCCGAACCTGTGCCGATCGAGCGCACCGACACCGACGGGCAGCCGCATGTCGGTGACGATGCGGCGATTCCGCGCGACGCGCCCAAGCGCGGCATCACCAATGTTCCGCTGCCCGAGGGTGATGTCGACCTACTAGAGCCCGAATCGGCCGCGGCGGCCGAGCAGACCGCCGTCGAGGACGACTCGGCTCCTGCGGTGGTCGCGACGACATCGGTCGAATCGGATACCGCCATCGCAGCGCCGGAGGTAGAGGCGCCGACCGAGACCGCACCGACCGAGACCGCACCGACCGAGACCGCACCGACCGAGATCGCATCCACCGAGACCGCATCCACCGAGACCGTCGCACCCACCGACACCGCAGCGCCTGCCGTAACCACGGCCCAGCCCGACGCTGCCGCCCCGGCGGCCCCGGCTCCCACCCTCGACGAGATCGAGCCCACCGAAGGCCGCCTCGTCCGGCTGCGCGGACGGCTGTCGCGATCGCAGAACGCCGTCGGCAAGAGCCTGCTCGGCCTGCTCGGCGGCGGCGACCTCGACGACGACTCGTGGGAAGAGGTCGAGGACACCCTCGTGCTCGCCGATCTCGGCACCGCGAGCACCGCGGCGATCGTCACGCGGTTGCGCGAAGAGATGGCCGCGCGCAGCGTCCGCACCACCGACGAAGCCCGTGCTGTACTGCGTGAGGTGCTGATCGAGGCGCTGCGCCCGGAACTGGACCGTTCGATCCGCGTGCTGCCGCACGACGATCATCCGTCGATCCTGCTCGTCGTCGGGGTCAACGGCACCGGAAAGACCACCACCACCGGCAAACTCGCGCGAGTGCTCGTCGCCGACGGCCGACGCGTACTGCTCGGCGCCGCCGACACCTTCCGTGCCGCGGCCGCCGACCAGTTGCAGACCTGGGGCGAGCGGGTCGGCGCCGACACCGTGCGCGGGCGCGAGGGCGCCGATCCGGCGGCGGTCGCGTTCGATGCGGTCAGCGCGGGCATCGACCGCGGCGTCGACGTGGTGATGATCGACACCGCGGGACGGCTGCACACCAAGACCGGCCTGATGGACGAGCTGGGCAAGGTCAAGCGTGTGGTGGAGAAGAAGGCGGCAGTCGACGAGGTGTTGCTGGTGCTCGACTCCACCGTCGGGCAGAACGGGCTGATGCAGGCAAGGGTCTTCGCCGAGGTGGTCGATATCAGCGGTGTCGTGCTCACCAAGCTGGACGGAACGGCCAAGGGCGGCATCGTCTTCCAGGTGCAGCACGAACTCGGTGTGCCGGTGAAGCTGGTCGGACTCGGCGAGGGCGCCGACGACTTGGCTCCCTTCGAACCGGGCGCTTTCGTCGACGCACTGCTCGGCTGAGCGGCGAATCAAGTCGGCCGAGCGGAAGATTTGCCAGACCTACCCATCGGTAACCGAATGTCCTGATCCTCCGACACGCATCTCACAACAGGGCAAAACGTCCGGTTTGCATCGCGAAACGTGTTAGCAACACAACTGCGTCATGCGTTCACCTGGGTGAAACACGACAGCGCCGCGAATGAAACACCGAATGAGGACCCTTTCGTTCAGGTCCATTTGCCGGAGTCGGCTGGGCCCGAGATGAGGAGGACATTAAGGTGGCATTTCCCCTTACCGGTGCACCGGACACCGGTGACACCGCATGGATGCTGGCAAGTTCAGCACTCGTGCTGTTGATGACGCCGGGTCTGGCATTTTTCTACGGCGGCATGGTGCGTTCCAAGAACGTGCTGAACATGATCATGATGAGCATCAGCGCAATGGGCCTCGTCGGCGTGTTGTGGTCGCTGTACGGATACTCGACGGCCTTCGGCGACAACAAATTCGGCGTGATCGGTGATCCCGCACAGTTCTTCGGACTGAAGGGCCTGATCGGCGGCAACGCCGTTGCCGAGGTCAAGGACGCCGGCGGCGCGGTCACCACCGCGGCCGTGAACATTCCGCTCGCGGGCACGATTCCGATGAGCGTGTTCGTTGCGTTCCAGTTGATGTTCGCGATCATCACGGTTGCCCTCATCTCGGGTGCAGTTGCTGACCGGCTGAAGTTCGGTGCCTGGCTTTTGTTCGCGGGTATCTGGGTGACGGTCGTGTACTTCCCGGTCGCGCACTGGGTATTCGATTTCGATGTGAAGGACGCCGACGGCACTGTTGTGCACGAAGGCGGCTGGATTGCCAATAAACTCCTCGCGGTCGACTTTGCCGGTGGCACCGCGGTCCACATCAATGCCGGTGCGGCCGGCCTGGCGCTGGTCCTCGTGCTCGGTAAGCGCAAGGGCTGGCCGACCACGCCGTTCCGTCCGCACAACCTGCCGTTCGTCATGCTCGGCGCCGGTCTGCTGTGGTTCGGCTGGTTCGGCTTCAACGCGGGCTCCGCGGTCACCTCGGGTGGTCTCGCCGGTTCCACCTTCATCACCACCACCTTCGCCACCTGTGCTGCGATGCTGGCCTGGCTGCTCGTGGAGAAGTTCCGTGACGGCAAGCCCACCTCGCTGGGCGCGGCCTCGGGCATCGTGGCCGGTCTGGTCGCCATTACCCCGTCCTGCTCCTCGGTCAACGTGCTCGGCGCGCTGATCATCGGTGCGGTCGCGGGTGCACTGTGTGCACTGGCGGTCGGCCTGAAGTTCAAGTTCGGCTTCGACGACTCGCTCGACGTGGTCGGTGTCCACCTGGTCGGCGGCATTGTCGGCACCCTGATGATCGGCCTGGTCGCCGCTCCGGAAACCGGCGCGGCCAAGACCGGCCTGTTCTACGGCGGCGGTCTCGATCAGCTCTGGCGGCAGGCGGTGGGCGCGGGCGTTGTCTTGGCCTTCTCCTTCATCGCGACGCTGGTCATTGCCTATATCGTGAAGTTCACCATTGGGCTGCGCGCCAGCGAGGAAGCCGAGGCGGTGGGCATGGACGAGTCCGAGCACGCTGAAACGGCATACGATTTCGCTGCTGTGGGTGGCACGGCACGTACGGCCGTCAAGGAGGCATGACGACAATGAAACTGATCACCGCAATTGTCAAACCGTTCACTCTCGAGGACGTCAAGACCGGACTCGAGCAGGCGGGTGTACTCGGGATGACCGTCAGCGAGGTGCAGGGCTACGGCCGCCAGAAGGGCCACACCGAGGTCTACCGCGGTGCCGAGTACTCCGTGGATTTCGTTCCGAAGGTTCGGGTCGAGGTCGTTGTGGACGACGCCTCGGTCGACAAGGTAGTCGAGGTGATCGTCGAGGCCTCTCGCACCGGAAAGATCGGCGACGGCAAGGTCTGGGTCACGCCGGTGGAATCGATCATCCGGGTCAGGACCGGCGAACGCGGTACCGACGCTCTGTAAAACGGAAAATCGAATCGAGCGGCGGCCCCGCTCCCACCGGATTGCCCGGTCGGGGCGGGGCCGCACGTATTGAATGGGCGGTGGGTTTGTGGCTAGTCAGGACGCCAAAGACGGAAAAGTTTCCAACGGTGCGGCAGATCTGGTCCGCGCTCGGACCCAATTGCTCGACGGCGGGCTGCCCCGCAATCCCCGACTCGATGCCGAATCACTGCGGCTGGCGTTGGTCGACTTGTTCGAACTCTGGCTTTCGAGTAAAGGCGCCGAACTCGGTATCACCGCGGATAGTGGACTGGCCGTTGTGGCGGTCGGCGGCCTCGGCCGTAAGGAAATGCTGCCGTATTCCGACCTGGATCTGGTGCTCTTGCACGATGATGTCGACCCGGCCCGGGTCGCCGAGGTCGCCGATAAACTCTGGTATCCGTTGTGGGACGCCCACATCAAGCTCGACCACAGCGTGCGGACCGTCCCGCAGGCACTGCGGGTCGCCTCCGATGATCTGATCGCCGCGCTCGGCATGCTCGAGGCCAGGCACATTGTCGGCGACGCGGAATTGAGCAACCTACTCATCGGCGGGGTGCGCCGCGAATGGCGGACCGGGATCCGTTCCCGGTTCGACGAATTGATCGCGCAGGCCGAAGCCAGATGGCAGCGCAGCGGCGAAATCGCGCATCGTGCCGAGCCCGACCTGAAGAACGGCCGCGGTGGCCTCCGCGACATCCAACTGCTCGACGCGTTGTCGATCGCCCAACTGACCGACGCCATGCCGGGGCTCGGTCCCGAGGTACCAGGTGGTGGATTCAAACAGGCGCATCGTCGTTTGCTGGATGTTCGCACGGAGCTGCATCGGGTGGCGGGTCGGGCTCGCGACCAGCTGCGTGCGCAGGACGCCGACGAGATCGGCGGCGCGCTGCGGATCGGTGATCGCTTCGATCTTGCTCGCACACTGAGCGATTCCGCGCGGACGGTGAGTTACTCCGTCGATGTCGGGCTGCGGACCGCCGCCAATGCGCTGCCACGGCGCGGCCTCGCCCGATTGCGGCGGATGCCGGTGCGGCGACCACTCGATGAGGGGGTGGTCGAGCACGCGGGCGAGGTCGTGCTGGCCCGGGACGCGCGGCCGCAGCGCGATCCCGGGCTCATTCTGCGGGTGGCCGCGGCCTCGGCGCAGACGATGCTGCCGATGTCGGCCACCACGCTGAACCGGCTCTCCGAAGACGCGCCGGAACTGCGCGAGCCTTGGCCCAAGGACGCGCTCAACGACCTGCTCGTCCTGCTGGGCACCGGGCGCGGTGTTATCGACGCGATCGAGGCGCTGGACCGAACGGGCTTGTGGGGCAGGCTACTTCCCGAATGGGGTGCCGTGCGCGACCTGCCGCCGCGCGACGCCATGCACACCTGGACCGTCGATCGACACCTGATGGAGACGGTCGCCTACTCGAGCGCGCTCAGCACCAGGGTTGCTCGCCCCGACCTGCTTTTGCTCGGTGCGCTGCTGCACGACATCGGCAAGGGCCGGGCCGGCGATCACAGTGTCGTCGGCGCCGAACTGGCCACCCACATCGGCCGCAGGCTGGGCCTGTGGCCCTCCGACGTGCGGACACTCAGCGCCATCGTGCGTAACCACCTGCTGTTGCCCGACACCGCGACCCGCCGCGATCTCGCCGATCCCGACACGGTGCGGTTCGTTGTCGACGCGCTCGGTGGCGATGTGCAGCTGCTCGAGCTGCTGCACACCCTTGCCGAGGCCGACTCGCTGGCCACCGGACCCGGTGTCTGGGGTGACTGGAAGGCCTCGCTGATCGGCGAACTCGTCCGCCGCTGCCGCCTCGTCATGGCGGGTGAACAGCTGCCGACACCCGAACCGATCGCGTCGGAGCTGCTCGCCAAGGCCGCGGCGGGCGGGGTGCACGTCGATCTGCGGCCAGGCGAGGGCAAATACACCTACACCGTTACTGTCATCGCGCCCGACGCTTCCGGCCTGCTTTCGGATGCCGCCGGTGTGCTGGCGTTGCACTCGCTGCGGGTGCTCTCGGCGGCCCTCGGCGGTGAAGGTGCTTCGGCCGTCAACACTTTCGTGGTGTCGCCCAAGTTCGGTGACCCGCCGGATGCGGGGCTGTTGCGGCAGGAGCTGATCCGCGCCATTGCGGGCGATCTCGACTTGCCTGCGCTGCTTGCCAAACGGGAACGCGAAGCCACTGGAGTGGGCCCGAGCCGGTACGCGCAGGCCCAACCGCGGCTGATCTGGTCGGAGACTTCGGCGCCTGGCCAGGTAATCCTCGAGTTGCGTGCCGAGGACCGGATCGGCCTGCTGAGCCGGCTGGCCGCCGCGCTGTCCGGTTGCGGGGCCGAGGTACGCTGGGCAAAGGTGGTCACGATGGGTTCCGCGGTGGTTGATGCCTTCTGCCTCGATCTCGGCCCCGACGATGGTCCCGGCCGTCGCGAAGCCATCGAAAAGGCCATTATGGGCGTCGTTCCCCGGCCTGCGCCGAAGCCGCCCGAGGGCGTTGGTCCGCCTGGTTCCGGGAGCGGCTCCTGACACGATCGACCGAATAACTAAACTGTTGCGCGCGATTTGCTGGAAGTTATATGCGGGGCGGTTGGTGAGCCCTAATATCAGAGCGTCTGGCTGTCGCGAGCATGAGGGGAGCAGGTCGGTGGCAATTGAAGTCGTTTCAGCGTCGATGATGACGAGTGACGAGACCACGCACATGGCACGGTGTGTCGGCGGCGACCGGTGGGTCGTCTCCTGGCTGCCCGGCCGGACGCTCACCGGCCAGCAGGCGGTGACGGCGATGACGATTGCCACCACGGTAGAGGCGCACGACGAGCCGACCGACGCCGCATGGGCCATGCTCGACGATCTGGCCCTCGACCTGGGTCTGACGGCCCGCGAGGCGGTCTACATGGTGGCCATCGAGAATCACGACTATCGCAAGACGGCCAAACCGCGCCACCGTACTCTCGAATAACCGTTCCTCGAATAGCAGAGCTCTTCTACCTCGAAGGACACACCGCCTGCGCGAACACGTGGGCGGCCCCATTACCCTGGGATACCAAAGTGACGTCCCTCGAGATCAGGAGCGCGATCGGTGTTCGAATCCCTGTCCGACCGGCTTACCGGTGCCCTCAAGGATCTTCGCGGTAAGGGGCGTCTGTCACCGGCCGACATCGACGCCACCGCTCGCGAGATCCGTCTTGCTCTGCTCGAGGCGGACGTCGCGCTGCCCGTCGTTCGCGGTTTCATCGCGAAGATCAAGGAACGGGCCAAAGGCGCTGAGGTGTCCGCGGCGCTCAATCCCGCGCAGCAGGTCGTCAAGATCGTCAACGAGGAGCTCGTCGGCATCCTCGGCGGTGAGACCCGCCGGCTGACCCTCGCCAAGAATCCGCCGACGGTGATCATGCTCGCCGGTCTGCAGGGTGCCGGTAAGACGACCCTTGCGGGCAAGCTCGCGAAATGGCTGAAAGGCCAAGGGCATCAGCCGTTGCTGGTGGCCTGCGACCTACAGCGCCCCGGCGCAGTCACCCAGTTGCAGGTGGTCGGCGAGCGTGCGGGCGTGCCCGTGTTCGCGCCACACCCCGGCACCTCGATCGGGGGCGGCGAGAACGCACTCGGTGTCTCGGCCGCCGATCCTGTGGCGGTGGCCGAGTCCGGTATCGCGGAGGCGCGCAGCAAGCAGTACGACGTTGTCATCGTCGACACCGCGGGCCGTCTCGGTATAGATGCCGAGCTGATGGCGCAGGCGGCAGGTATCCGGGACGCGGTGCAGCCGGACGAGACGCTGTTCGTGCTCGACGCCATGATCGGCCAGGACGCGGTCAATACGGCGGAGGCCTTCCGCGACGGCGTCGGCTTCACCGGCGTCGTGCTCACCAAGCTCGACGGCGACGCCCGCGGTGGTGCGGCACTGTCGGTGCGCAATGTGACCGGCGCGCCGATCATGTTCGCCTCCACCGGTGAGAAGCTCGAAGACTTCGACGTTTTTCATCCCGACCGGATGGCCAGCCGCATCCTCGGTATGGGCGATGTGCTCACCCTGATCGAGCAGGCCGAGCAGGTCTACGACGCGCAGCAGGCCGAAGACGCCGCCCGCAAGATCGGCAGCGGTGAGCTGACCCTCGAGGACTTCCTCGACCAGATGCTGGCCATCCGCAAGATGGGTCCCATCGGCAACCTGCTCGGCATGCTGCCGGGAGCGGGCCAGATGAAGGACGCGCTGGCCCAGATCGACGACAAGCAGCTCGACCGGGTCCAGGCGATCATCCGTGGCATGACCCCCGCCGAGCGGGACAACCCGAAGATCATCAACGCCTCCCGTAGGCTGCGCATCGCCAACGGCTCGGGTGTCCAGGTCTCCGAGGTCAACCAGCTCGTCGACCGTTTCTTCGAGGCCAGGAAGATGATGGCCGCGATGGGCCGTCAGATGGGCATGCCCGGAGCGCGGCGCGCCAATGCCAAGAAGGGCAAAAAGGGCAAGAAGGGCGGCCGCGGACCGACGCCGCCGAAGATGCGCGGTGGTTTCCCCGGCCTGCCCGCCGGCATGCCGGGAATGCCCGGCATGCCACCCGGGATGCCGGATCTGTCGGGCATGCCCGCCGGACTCGACCAGCTGCCTCCGGGCCTGGAGGGCATCGACCTTTCGCAGCTCAAGTTCCCCAAGAAGTAGGCAACCAGGCTGCAGGTCTTGGTGCGCCGCATGCGATTTCGCGTGCGGCGCACTGCTGTTTCGGGGTGCTCGACCGCACTGCTGCACTGCGGTGGCTGCCGCGCGAGGGTGGGCTCGACGTACGCCCGACCGGACTGCACGCATAAAGAGTCCCCTCGCTCGAGGGTGACTGTCCTGGGGCCTGGACAGTAGGTTGGAGGCAGCCGTCGACGTCCGGGAGGTAGCTGTGCATCTGCGAGGTGTGGTTCTCCCCGATGACGTGGTGCGCGATCTGTGGGTGCGCGACGGGCTGGTGTCGTTCGAACCGGTGCCCGGTGCCGAAACACTGTGCGGCTCAGGATGGATCGTGCCGGGGCTGGTCGACGCGCACTGCCACGTCGGTATCCGGTACGGCGGGGGAGCGGAGGACCGGGACGGCGCGATCGCGCAGGCCGAGACCGAACGCGATGTCGGTGCGCTGCTGCTGCGCGATGCCGGGTCGCCGATCGACACCCATTTCATCGACGACCACGAGGACTTGCCGCGGATCATCCGAGCGGGTCGCCACATCGCCCGCCCGCGCCGCTACGTCCGCGAACTCGGCATCGAACTCGACGACGAGCGCGACCTGCCCGAGATCATCGCCGAGCAGGCCCGATTCGGTGACGGTTGGGTGAAGATCGTCGGCGACTGGATCGATCGCTCCGTCGGCGACCTGCGGCCACTGTGGAGCGACGCCATCCTGAAGGAAGCCATCGATGCCGCGCACGCCAACGGCGCCCGCGTCACCGCACATGTCTTCGGCGAGGACGCTCTGCCCGGCCTGATCAATGCGGGCATCGACTGCCTCGAACACGGCACCGGCCTCACCGACGACACCATCGCGCTGATGGTCGAGCACGGCACCGCCCTCGTCCCCACCCTCGTCAACATCGATACCTTCCCGGAGATTGCCGACAACGCGGCCAAATTCCCCACCTACGCCGCCCACATGCGCGATCTCCACCGCCGCGTCCGCACCACCGTCGCCAATGCGCACGACGCGGGCGTTCCGATCTTCGCGGGCACCGACGCGGGCGGTTCCATCCGGCACGGCCGCATCGCCGACGAAATCACGGCCCTGTCCGGGGCCGGGCTCTCCACCCACGATGCCCTCGGCGCCGCCTCGTGGAATGCGCGTGCTTGGCTGCGCCGCCCCGGCATCGAGCACGGTGCGCCCGCGGACTTTGTTGTCTATCCGGACGACCCTCGCGTCACCCCGGCTGTCCTCACCGAGCCCTACGCAGTGGTCCTGCGTGGACGGGTCGTGAAGACCCGGAATCCAGTGACCGGACATCGTTGAACGTCGACCCGAGGTAGGCCCGCAACCCAGCGCCCGATCCGCGTTCTCACCGAGTTGGTGCGGTCCGACGGATTAGTACGTCCCGCCAGGTCGGCGCGTCCCGGCCAGGTCGGCGCTTTGCTGGGTTTGTGTTCCAATGGAGTCTCTCGTGGCGGCCCGGACGATGGTGGCGAGGTCGGGCTTCGGTGTGGCCGCGGTCGGGCGATCAACCGGAAAACGAGAGGTCGAGGGCGTAGGGTCGATCGATGTGACCATTCGCCTCGGTTATCAGATGCCCAACTTCAGTTATGGCCGGTCGGTGCGGGAGTTGTTCCCGACCGTTATCGCGCAGGCCAGGGAGGCCGAAGCCGCGGGCTTCGACACCGTCTTCGTGATGGACCACTTCTATCAGCTGCCCGGTCTCGGCGCGCCGGATGCGCCGATGCTCGAGTCCTACACCGCGCTGGGTGCGCTGGCCACGGCGACCGAGCGAATTCAGTTGTCGGCGTTGGTCACCGGCAACACCTATCGCAATCCTGCGCTGCTCGCGAAGACCGTCACGACGCTCGACGTCGTGAGCGGTGGCCGGGCGGTGCTCGGGATCGGCGCGGGTTGGTTCGAGCTCGAGCACCAGTCCTACGGTTTCGAATTCGGTACCTTCACCGAACGTTTCGAGCGGCTCGATGAAGCGCTGCAGATCATCCACCCGATGCTGCGCGGCGAACACCCGACCTTCCGGGGCAAGTGGTACCACACCGAGAAGGCCATGAACGAGCCGAGGATTCGCGACGATCTGCCGATCCTGCTCGGTGGCGGCGGTGAGAAGAAGACCTTCGGTCTCGCCGCTCGCTACGCCGATCACCTCAACATCATCTGCAATGCCTCCGAGTTGCCCCGCAAGATTGCGGCATTGCACGAACGCTGCACCGAAATCGGACGTGACCCGAAGACATTGGAAGTCAGCTACCTGTGCTTCCTGATGATCGATGAGGACGGCGATCGGGTGCGCAAACAGCAGCAGGACATGATGCGCGGGATGGGTGTCGACCTATCGACCCTCTCCGAGCAGGAGCGCAGGCAAACTCCCGCCGACCGCCAATTCGTAGGCACACCAGCCGAAGTCGCCGAACAACTGCAATCGAGGGTGCTCGATCACGGTGTCCAGGGACTCATCGTCAATATGGTCACCAACGGCCACGAGCCCGGTGCGGTCGCTCTCGCCGGGCGCACCTTGGCGCCACTGGTCGACTGACCACTTCGCCACCGGGTAGCCGACGCGCCGATCGGTGCGAACGACGGCCGACGAGCGCGTCGCGGGAATACCCTCGGCGCGTGACGATGTGGTGTGTTGCCGGTGCTCGCCATCCCGCGGATCGCCGCCGCGAAACCCTCGGGTCAGCACTGGTGCTGTGCCTCGAAAGGATTGGTCGGTGGCGGTGAAGCGGGCGTCCTACGGTGTCGATGCGCCGTTTGTGTTGTTCATGCTCGCCGCGATCGCGGGTGTGTACGCCGTCACGACGGTCGTTGTCGGATACGCCCAGCATGTGGGCTGGATCTGGGTCTGGCTGCTGATCACCGCCGCGATGGCCGCGCAATTCGCGCTGTATCTGCACGCGACTCGGCGCGGCAAATTCCAGGTCTGGGATCGGCTGCTCGACGAGCTCGACCTACGTGGTGACGAGTTGCTGCTCGATATGGGCTGCGGCCGCGGCGCGGTGCTGCTCGCGGGGGCCCGCCGACTGCCCGACGGTCACGCCGTCGGCGTCGACCTGTGGCGATCGGTCGATCAGTCCGGGAACAGCGCGGCCACCACCGAATGGAACGCGGCAGCCGAAGGTGTTGCCGATCGCGTCCAGCTGCACACCGGCGACATGACCGAGTTGCCGTTCGCGGACGGCGACTTCGACGTGGTGGTCTCCAGCCTGGCCATCCACAACATCAAAACCGCCGCAGGCCGTGCCGCCGCGGTTCGCGAGGCGTTCCGAGTCCTGCGCCCCGGTGGCCGCCTCGTCATCGCCGACATCGCCAAGGCCCGCGAATACGCGGCGGTACTCACCGACCTCGGCGCGGTGGGGGTCGGTGTCGTGCCGCTCGGCTGGCGGATGTGGTGGGGCGGGCCGTGGATGTCCACAGGCGCTGTCACCGCCAGCGCCCCCAGGTGACCCAGCGATGAATTCCGGCGGCCGGCTGTGTCTACGTCCACAGACCTAGTGCCGAATTGGGAAGTCGGAAGATGCGGGGATAGCCGACCTCCGCCTCGTAGCAGCCCGTCCCTTCCGCTCCGGCGTCGTCCTCCTCCGCCACCGAACCCACTGAACCGCCCGTGAGCGGCACCTG